>NZ_JQJK01000008.1:0-346000 GCF_000745485.1 Methanobacterium veterum | reverse complement strand
TCCTGAGTAATATTCATAATGCCCTTGTGATTCTGGCCCTATGAACTCATAATTATATTCTCCAGCAGTTCCAATTGTAAATTTCCCGTATTTATCACTTATTAGTGCAATCCATACTCCGCTAATTATAAAGAAAATTATTAAACCGATAAATAAGTTTTTTAATATTATACTTCTTTTTTCTTTATTTAAATTTCTAAGATAAAAAAGTATGTTAAATAATGTAAAATGGACTAAAAAAAATGGTAAAGCAAAACTTTTACTTAAATAAGCTAAAGATCCCGTAAATCCGCATAAAAACCCATTATATTTATTATTTGTATATTTGGGATTAAATAAGAAGTATAAATAATATATTGTGGTGCATACAATTAATAAGTCTGGGGTGGTAATAAAAAATGAGAAATACAATATAATTGGAATTAAAGAAATTAATATGGACTTTTCAATTGTTTTTTCTATTTCAAAATTAGCTATTAACAATTTTATTCCAATTATAGTGAAAAAACCAATAATAAGTGAGAGTAATTTTATTAAATAAGCTGAAAACGAAGGATTTGGACTAAAAAGTAAAAGTGGAGCCAATAACCATGATAGGAGTGGCCCCCAGTATCCATTAATTGCATTACTTAAATCTCCATTGATATATTTTTGACCAATGCTAATATATGAAATGCCATCAGAATTTAAAAGATATTGATAATTATTAATTAAGATTAACCCTATAATTAGATATAAACTAAGAATAATAAGAATATCAAGATTATTTTTAATTTTAAAGCTCATTATATCACTATAATTAAGTTATTTAAATGTTCTAATTGAAAATTGCAAATTAAAACATTAAAATATCTTGTATTATTAATGCAAATATGAATAAAAGGTTATTTATTACTAAACATGATAACCCTATATTGTTATAATAACATAAATCAAATTATAAATTATGCTGATGGAACATAACGTGGTAATAAAGAATCCAAGAAAAGTGGACTTACGATTTGCATCATGTTACCCTAATTTATATAAGGCTGCGATGTCCTCACTTGGTTTTCATATTATATATGACTTCCTAAATTCTAGAGAAGATGTTTACTGTGAAAGGGTAGTTTATCCATATGTTGAGAGTTTAGAATCAAATACAAAACTCGCTGATTTTGATATTATTAGTTTTTCACTTCAATATGAACAGGATTATTTCAATGTACTTAAAATGCTGGATAATGCGGGAATTAAGGCCCGTAAAGAAAATAGAAATAAAGATGATCCTTTTATAATTGCAGGTGGGCCGTGTGCAAGTTCAAATCCTCTTCCCATGAGTAAATTCATTGATCTTTTTATTATAGGGGAAGCAGAGGTTATTTTAGATGAAGTGCTGGATCTTTATATGGAACTTGATGATCCGCGAAAAGAAATTGAGGCTTTTTTAGATATAAAAGGAGTTTATGTACCTGATAACCCTGTAAAAATGGCCATTGTGGAGAATATGGACAATGCATGTCATCCAGTAAGACAAATTGTTCCTCAAACTGATGATAAAAAATTTATACCTGCCTTTGGAGATGCATTTCTCCTGGGAGTGTCACGGGGATGTACAAGGGGCTGTAGATTCTGTATGGCAGGATGTCTTTACAGGCCCAGGCGAGAAACATCTCTTAAAAAGCTTTTTAAAACAGCTGAGAAAGGTAAGAAGGCTACTGGGTTTAATAAAATAGCACTTATAGGGGCAGATGTTTCGGGATATTCTAAACTAGAAGAACTTTGTGAGGGCCTGCTTGAGATGGGATTTAAAATTACAAGTCCATCCATGAGGATAGAATCACTCACCGATACTTTAATAGATATTCTGCAGAGAAGCGGGCTTAAAACCATAACAATAGCTCCAGAGTCTACATGGGGTCTTCGAAAAGTTTTAAATAAACCAATACTTGATCAGGCGATTTACAATGTTGTAAAAAGAGCTTTTAAAAGGAATATGAATGTTAAACTCTATTTTTTAACTGGTTTGCCCACTGAAACCATGGAAGATGTGGCAGAAATGGTTGAATTTATAAAAAGCATACGTAAAATGAGCAAAAAGAAGAATGCAGTTAGAATAAGTGTAAATCCATTTATTCCTAAGCCGCATACTCCATTTCAATGGGAAAGCTTTGATTTCAATGATCTGAGTGTTAAATTTGAATATTTAAATAAAAACCTCAAAAATGTCCATTTAAAGGTTGAGAATTTGGAAGGTGCTTTTATACAGCATATCCTGTCTATCGGCGATGAGAAAATGGGGGATATGATTGAAAAGACCTATAAACGAAAATTGAAGTTTAAAGAATGGGCAAATATTGACTTTAAACTTGGTCTTGAAGATGAATTACCCTGGAAAAATATAAGTGCGGGTGTTAGCTCAGAATTTTTAAAGAAAGAATATCAGAAAGCATTAAATAAAAATATAACTCCGTGGTGTGAGGCATTCGGATGTTATGGGTGTGGGGCTTGTTCTAAATAATTCTTGAATTGCTAACAGCGATTTTATACAAAAATTAAAGACATAATTCTTTTTTTTATACTTTTAATTGATTTAAAATAAAGATTGGTTGATTAGGTTCTATTTTATAAAAAAGTTTATACATCAACAGATACTGATAATTATTAACAGCCTACCTCTGGATAATTAATGCGGAGATGTGTTATAATTAAACAAAAACAAATAATTGCAGTTTTATTAGTTCTTTGTACCACATTACTGCTTGGTGCAAGTGAAATAAATGTAACTGAAGCGTATAATCATTCCGAAAATTTAAAAAGTTATGCTTCTGTTCAAGCATCCCAGTCGACATCAACGGTTAAAATGAAAGTCATTATCAGCGGAACTGGTGGAACTGTTACAAATAATTATTATATAAAAAAGAACATTCCTAAAAGTCAGTTAACCAGCCAAATAGTAGCTTTATCCAAAAAAGGCACTCCTATAATTAGAGTTGGCAATGGAAGCGGTCCAAAAGTTATGATTGTGGCAGGTGTTCATGGAAATGAGCTTCCAAGCCAAATATCAGCTTTAAAGCTTGTAAACTATTTAAAAGGCAAGTCAATTAAGGGAACTATTTATATAGTACCGTTTGTTGTTCCATCTAACACAGCTAAAGGTGTTCGATACTGGAAAGGTAAAAACCTGAATAGAGTAACTAATATTGCAGGTACGCCTACTAACAAGATATTGAAACTGGCTAAACGGCTTAATATTAGTGTACTTGGAGATTTTCATTCTACTAAGCCCGGCGGCGATCCTGGTAAAATGGCTGTTTTTTCTTCAAAACATCCTACCTACAAAAGTTATATTATTGCCAAATATATTAGCAAGAGGACAGGGTCAACAACGCTTACATATAATTTATCTGGTGTAGAATATTGTGGAGCACTGGAAGATACTACTAATCTAGCAGGAATTCCGGCAGTGACATGTGAAGTAGTGTCTCCTCACGGCACTGTGAAATCTGGAAGCGTTACAAAGTCTTATAATCAAATGATAGCTCTTTTAAAATACAAAAAAATAATTTAATTTATTTTTTAATTTTTGGAGGCATTGAAAAATTAGAATTTTTGCAGGTTGAAGGAAAATCATAGGTTTTCTGAACCGCAAAACATAGTTTTGCAGGTTTTTATAAAATAAATTATCAGCCTAGCACCCTTCTTAAAAGATAAGCCAGTCTTCTTAATAGATATCCTAAGAACACTTCTCGAGCTCGAATCCATTTCCTTAAAAAGACTTCTCTCGAGGTTATTTCTTTGATAACTGATCTAATTTCTTCTTTTGGCGAATATTTCCAGTATATAGGAATTCCAATGGCTATAAAAATCGTACCTGCTATTATCTGGTTTAAATTGCATTGTGTCATCATATAAATAGATATTAAGATACCTAAAACGGGTATTATGGATGGAATTTTGATACTTCTCCCATATCTTTTTCTAAGTGGAAAAACAGATATGCAAGTCACGAGGTAACAGAAAAGCAGAGTGAAAACAGATAATATAATAAGACTGCTTATGGTTCCAAAGATAGCTGCTGCACCTGTAATTATGCCCTGAACAATTAATGCAACGTAGGGAGTATCATATTTCGGATGTTTCCTGGCAAACATTTTTGGTAAAAGCCCATCTCCTGCCATTGCATACGGAATTCTTGATGATGACAAAATACCTGCTTCATCAGACCCTGAAATTGAGAAAAGAGCACCAACAGTAAGAAATATTGCTCCAAAACCTGCAAGAAGTGCATAACCTGCAAGTGCAAGGGGTGCAGTTGATAAAGAAAGCTGCTGCCATGGTACTATTCCAACTATTACAAAATTTGTTATAATATAGAAAAGGGCAACGATACTCATTCCAAGGACGATAGCTTTTGGAATAGTTCTTTTTGAGTCATATATCTCATCTGAAGGGACTGTTACGAGTTCAAATCCTACATAAGCCCAAAATATTAAGACAAGCGCACTTCCAATGCCTGTAAATCCTAAGGGGGCAACTGGTGTGAAATTAGAAATTAACTGTGATGGGTTAAAAATAAAGAAAATAATGCCTGCTAAAGTAAATAATATAATGGGTGCGAGTTTGAGGGTAGTTAATATATCATTAACTCTACCTGCTTCTCTAACTCCAATATAGTTGATGCCTGTTAATATAACAATGAATATGATTTTGATTATGATTTGGACTACAAAAGGCATACTTGGGAAAAAATACTGGAGATAAGCTACAAATGCGAGAGGAAAGACTGCTATTGCACTCCATGATGCTATTAATAATGCCCATCCTGATAAAAATCCTATAAAATCTCCAAAAGCATCTTTAGCATATACATAAGGTCCTCCGGCTCTTGGTATAAGTGAAGAGCATTCTGCAAATGATAAAGCTATTATAATTGCCATTACTCCTGCTAAGGTCCATGCAATGATGGATGCCGGTCCTAAAAGTCCGGCACCAAAAGCTGCTGCAATATATATGTCAGCGCCAACTATGGTTCCAACTACAAGATTAACAACATCAAAAAGGCTCAGCATTTTTGTGGGCATACTTTTTTTATATATTGATAAAAGTAAAAATAGATGATTAATTTTTAAGATATGAAAGATTAATGTATAATATAATCGATTTTTTAATATAATTAACAATTGATTTCAATGATTAGATAGGTATGATTAGAATGTTTCAACCAACCAGAAGATGTGAGTCAATACAGCTTTCAGAAATAAGGAAAATGTTTGATATCACTGCAGAAGACGCTATTAATTTAAGCCTTGGAGAACCCGATTTTGACACACCATTACATATTAGAGAAGCTGTAAAAAAAGCTTTAGATGATGGTTTTACTCATTATACGGCAAATAAAGGGATTGTAGAACTTAGGGAAGCAATATCCTGTAAATTTAAAGAGGAAAATAAGCTTGAAGTAGACCCTGAATCCATACTTGTAACGGTTGGGGCAAGTCAAGCACTTTATATCAGTCTTCAAGCACTGGTGAATAAGGGAGATGAAGTTTTAATTCCTGATCCTGGATTTCTTTCATATGATGCGTTTGTAAAGCTTGCAGAAGGTAAAATGGTTCCAGTAGGTCTCAAAGAAGAAAATGAATTCAGAATGACTCCTGAAGATGTCCTTGATAAAATAACAGATAAAACTAAAGCCTTAATCTTAAATTCTCCTTCAAATCCAACAGGAGCAGTCATGCAAAAAGAAGATATTAAAGGTATAGCTGAAATAGCTGAAGATCATGGTATATATTTGATATCTGATGAAGTATATGAACACATACTTTATGAAGGGAAACATTACAGTCCTGGAAGATATACTGATAATGCAATAACTATAAATGCATTTTCTAAGACCTATGCGATGACTGGATTTAGAATAGGATATGTGACTGCAAAACCAGAAATAGCTGAAGAATTGTTGAAGGTTCATCAGTATAATGTGGCATGTGCAAGCTCTTTATCTCAAATAGCAGGTCTTGAAGCATTAACCGGACCACAGGAATGTGTTGGTGAAATGGTAGCTGAATTTAAACGAAGAAGAGACTTGGTAGTTAAAAGGTTGAATGAAATGGGAATAGCATTTAAAGCACCTAAAGGAGCATTTTATGTATTTCCAAGGGTCCAAAACTCCTTGGAATTTGTAAATAAAGCTGTAGAAAAGGGAGTAATAATCGTCAATGGCAGTAGTTTTGGTAAATGTGGAGATAATCATTTTAGACTGTCTTATGCTTCTTCATATGAAAATTTAGAGGAAGCTATGAACAGATTAGAAACCATTGAAATTTAATTAGGAATTTATAAGAATTACAGCAAATGACGTAACTTATTAATCATCTGAATTCTAAATAATTAATAATTACATTTAATAATATTTAGAACAATATAATTCCAATTAAATTGATGGCATAAATATTTGATTATTCATTAGAGTTTAAAATATAATTTAAAATAAGTTATAAAGAAGATAATAACTACTATGCAAAATTAACTGCAAATTAAGTTCGTATTTATAAAATAATCTATAAAATGGGAGATAATTAAATGTCAGAGGAAAACCAACTCGGAACTAAAATCCAGCAAATAAGAGAGAACCATGAAATGACTGTTGAGCAGCTGGCAGAAAAAAGCCAGTGCAGCAAGAAGGTTATAGAAAGTATTGAAAGTGGAGATTTGATCCCTTCACTCACACCACTTATAAGGATTGCAAAAGTGTTGGATGTCCGTTTAGGTACTTTTCTTGATGATGCACCTCAAATAGGGCCAGTAATGGTAAAATCTGGTAAATCTGAACAGGTGATCCATTTTTCAGGTAAGGAAGATCATCCAGATACAAGTGCCCTTGATTTTTATGCGCTGGCTTCTGGTAAAACAGACAGGCATATGGAGCCTTTTATTATTGATGTTCACCTCCATGAGACAGAAGAGTATAAATTGGCTTCACATGAAGGTGAAGAGTTCATTTATGTCATGGAAGGGCAAATTGAAATATTATACGGTCAGGAAAAATATCTGCTTTCTAAAGGAGATAGTATTTATTATGATTCAATTGTACCTCACGATTTACATGCTTACGGTGATAAGGATTCAAAAATCCTTGCAGTTGTATATACGCCATTTTAAAACAAATTTAACAGTTAATACAAATATAAAAGTGATTTAAATGTTTACAGAGAAAGTTACACCACGATTCGGAGATGCTGATGGACTTCGGCATATTAACAATACTGCACTTGTAGAGTGGTTTGAAGTCGGAAGAAACCCAATATTTAGAATGTTTACGCCAGATCTTGACTTGAGTTATGAAAAATGGAAATTAATCCTTGTCAGGACTGAATTTGACTACCTCGGTCAGATGTACTATGGAATTGATGTTGAAATTAGAAGTTACATAACTCATATCGGAAACAGCTCATTTACAATAGGCCATGAAGCATGGCAGGATGGAGAACTTAAGGCAAAGGGAAAAGCTGTTCTTGTACATTTTGATTTCTTAAATCAAAAAAGTGTACCTATTCCTGATGCAATAAAATCTCAATTACACGAGCATTTAATATTAGAAGACAAAAATTGCAAATAAAAATTTAGAATGCATAAAGGAGCCAAAATATGCTTTTTACAGAAGATACAATTGGAGATTTCTTTGAAAAACAGGCAGAAAAAGATCCAGACAGGGAATTTATGGTTTATCCAGATAGGGATCTTCGTTTTACTTACAAACAATTTGATGAACGAGTAAATAAGCTTGCAAAAGGTTTGCTTTCAATTGGAGTTACTAAAGGCGACAATGTGGGAATCTGGGCATTAAATGTTCCAGATTGGATTACATTCTTATTTGCATGTGGAAAAATAGGGGCAGTTCTTGTAACAGTAAATACTGCCTATAAAAGTCATGAATTGGATTATGTCTTAAAACAATCTGATATGAAAGCTCTTGCAATAACAGATGGATTCAGGGATGTCAGTTATTTAAAGGTATTATATGAACTTGTTCCTGAACTTAAGACAAGTAAAAGGGGTAACTTAGAAAGTAAGGAATACCCTTGTCTTAAAAGTGTAATCTTCATAGGTCAGGAAAAGCATCGTGGGCTTTATAATACTCGTGAACTACTGTTGCTGGGTAAACACACCGATGACAGCAAGCTTTTAGAGGCTAAAAAAACTTTTGACAGTGATGATGTAGTATGCATGCAGTATACCTCTGGAACAACTGGTTTCCCCAAAGGAGTAATGCTCACACACAAAAATATAATTAATAATGGGTATTATATTGGCGAGAACCTGAAATACACCGCAGAAGATAGATTATGTCTCACTGTGCCTATGTTCCATTGTTTTGGAGTTACTTTAGGGCTTATGGCCATGTATACTCATGGTGGGACTTTAGTAATGCTTGAACAGTTTGACCCTCTTATGGTTCTTGCAGCAGTCCAAAAAGAAAAATGTACTGCGCTTTATGGTGTTCCAACAATGTTTATTGCCGAGTATTCGCACCCAATGTTTGAAATGTTTGATTTATCATCACTTAGAACTGGAATAATGGCGGGTTCAACATGTCCAATAGAGGCCATGAAGAAAGTAGTCAACGACATGAACATGACAGAAATAACCAGTGTTTACGGCCTAACTGAAGGATCACCGGGATTCACCCAGACAAGTGTCGATGACCCGCTTGAACTGAGGGTCGAAACCGTGGGAAGAAAATTACCTAATTGTGAGATTAAAGTTGTTGACCCTGAAACTGGTAAAACTGTGGGACCTGGAGAAGTGGGTGAAATTTGCAGCAGAGGCTACAATGTCATGAAAGGCTACTACAAAATGCCGGACAAAACTGCAGAAGCCATTGATGAAGATGGATGGCTCCACAGTGGAGATTTAGTAACCTACGATGAAAACGGTTATTATACAGTTGTTGGAAGGATAAAGGACATGATAATACGTGGTGGAGAAAACATTTATCCCCGTGAAATTGAAGAATTTTATTATACAATGCCTGGAATTAAGGACGTGCAGGTTGTAGGGATTCCAGATGATAAATACGGCGAAATTGTGGGAGCATTTATAATTCTTGAGGAAGGTGCTGATATCAGTGAAGAAGATGTTAGAGATTTCGGCCTGGAAAGAATAGCACGTTATAAAGTTCCAAAACATGCTTTCTTTGTGGAAGAATTCCCACTTACTGCAAGTGGTAAAATACAGAAATTCATAATGCGCGATCAGGCAGTAGAACTCCTTAAAAAGAGATTTGCTGAAGAAGAAGACGAAAATTAAGGGCTTTGATATAAGAGTAGGGGCTACTCCTGCTCTTTAGATTTCTGTTTTAGTCATTGCAGTGAGTTAAATCGGCCTGTAATTTCATATGAATTTCATATGTTTTTGAAGTTAATTTAGCCGTATTATATTATTTTTTTTATCTGGTCATTTAAATAAGTACAACTTAAAAATAAAATAAACATTAAATCTATAATATCTTTTAGCCTGTAATTTGCAAGTAATCATTGAATTTATAGTTATAAAAGCTTCTTAATTAAAATTAAAGAAATAATTTGGGTATCTGGATTAAAATGGGACATAGCCATTCTCGTGGCAATTATGTTATTAGGGCCATTGCTTAAAATTAAATGAGTGAATATATAATCTTAAAGAATTACAAAACATTCTAGAGAAGGAAGTTGAATTATATGAGTAATTTATTTGCAGAAAGAATGAAAAGTGTACATAAATCATTTATCAGGGAAATATTAAAGGTTACAGAAGATAAAAGCATCATTTCATTTGCAGGGGGTTTGCCAAATCCTAAATCTTTTCCTGTAAATGAAATAAATGAAGCAGTATCAAAAATTCTGTCTCAAAATGGGGATGAAATCCTTCAATACAGTACAACTGAAGGATATTTACCCTTACGTGAGTATATTGCAGAAAGATATTCAAAAAAAGGTCTAAAAGTCAGTGCTGATGAAATATTAATTACAAATGGTTCACAGCAGGGGATAGACCTTGTCAGTAAAGTTTTTTTAAATAAAGGAGATAAAGTTCTGGTTGAAAATCCAACATATCTTGCCGCAATACAGTCATTTGGATTATTTGAACCCCAATTTTTATCTGTTCCTTTGCATGAAGACGGTGTAGATATAGATTCGCTCCAGAGGATACTGGACGAAAATAAAATAAAAATGTTTTATTCAGTTACAAACTTCCAGAACCCAACTGGAATAACGTATTCAAAGGAAAAAAGGCAAAAATTAGCTGAAATTCTTAAAAATGAAGATATTGTCTTTGTAGAAGACAACCCTTATGGTGAAATAAGATTTTTGGGTGAAGATATACCTCCTGTTAAGGCGTATCTTGAAGATTCTGTACTTTTCGGTTCTTTTTCCAAAATAGTATCTCCCGGAATGAGGCTTGGTTGGATAGTTGCAAATGAAGAGATAATGGAAAAAATTGTCATTGCAAAACAGGCTTTGGACCTGCATTCAAATTATTTTACTCAAAGAGCTGTTTACCAGTATTTAATCGACAATAATATTGATGAACATATAGAAAAGATAAAAGAGATGTACAGAAATCAAAGAAACATGATGGTTTCCATGATAGAGAAGTATTTCCCTGAAAATGTAGAATATACAAAACCTGAGGGGGGAATGTTTTTATGGGTTACCCTTCCAGAGGGACTATCTTCAATGGACTTATTTGAACTTGCAATAAAGGAAAATGTAGCATTTGTTCCAGGACAGGCATTTTATGTCGATGGTAGTGGAATGAATTCATTGAGGCTTAATTTCTCTAATTCAAATGAGGAACAAATTGGAGAAGGTATAAAAAGGCTTGGAAATGTCATCAATGAACTCATGAATTAAAATCAGGTAATGACAAAAACATTTTAAGAATGATATGGATTAGTGGGGGCTGAAAACTGTGGAAAATATTGCAGATGAACTTAACCAAAAAGAAGATCATTCCAAAGACATAGCAGAAAAAGCTGTAAAGAATCCTCAATTAATTTCTATTCTTTTAAATTTGATTTCTTCAGATGTTGCACGGATGAAATTTAGATCCATAAAGGTTTTGAACATTGTAAGTGGGAAAAATCCAGAAATTTTATATCCTCACGTTGATTTTTTTATAGAATTACTGGATAATGGTAATAAAGTTATCATGTGGAATACTATGGATATTCTGGCCAATTTAAGTGCTGTAGATTCACAGGAAAAGATGGAAGATATTTTTGAAAAGTTCTATGGGTTTTTATCAGATGAATCAATGATCACTGCTGGACACGTTGTTGACAACAGCTGGAAAATAGCAAGAGCTAAGCCTGAATTTCAAAGGAAAATTACAGATAACCTCTTGAAACTTGAAAATATTCCAAGAGATCAGGAGTGTCGGAGTATACTTTTAGGTAAAGCTATTCTATCCTTTGATAAATACTTTGATGAAATTCAGGATAAAGAAGAAGTAATTTCTATGGTTAAAAGACAGCTTGATAGTCCGAGAAATGCTACTAAGGTAAAAGCAGAACGATTTTTAAAGAAATATGCTCATGTCTTGAATGTTGCGTAAATAATATTGCTTCATTTTTCATGTGATTACTGGTTAATTAAATTGCATTTTTTAATACAAATCCCATATAATCAATTAAAACTACAATTAATGTAAAGTATATCATGCACAGGATCATGGACATGTAAAAATCTCTCAAAAAACCGAAGCCAATAAACACAGAGTGTTTGTTGACTCCGATTTTTGAAGACCGACAGTTTTTGTGAACATGGGCGAAGAAATACTCTGATTAATGTTTTAGAAATATATTTTAATTTTAAAGGCTGAAAGATTTTTATATAATAACCATGATTATAATATATGTGGTTATAAAATACCATCAAAAAGGTGTTGTTTAAATTCTATTTATTAAAGGCACTCGAAAGAAGATAATATGAAGAATGAGGAATATGCGAAATTTTGGTTTGAAACGCCCGAAGAAAGTGCAGGATTCCTTTTATGGCAGATTACAAATTTATGGCAGCGAAAGATGAACTCTGCTCTAAAAGACCTGGACCTGACACACGTACAATTTGCTTTACTTGCAGGAATAGCCTGGCTTGAAAGGTTTGAAAAACCAATTACGCAGGTGCGATTAGCTAAGTATGCAAATACAAATATTATGATGACTTCTAAAGTTATAAGAACTCTTGAAAAAAAAGATCTTATTTTAAGAGAGGAGTGTGAGACTGATACGCGGGCGAAATGCGTATCACTTACTGAAAAAGGCATTCAAAGATTTGAAAAAGCATTAAATATTGTTAGGGCTGTTGATGAGAAGTTTTTTGAAAATAAAACTTATGATGAAGATTTTATAAAAAATTTAGTGCACATTTTAGAGTTAAACCATGGAGAATGATAAGATGGGTGATATAAGTAATGAATGCAGTGATGCTTTTGATAACATCCTAGAATCAAGAAGGTCTATTCGATTTTTTAAGGATGAAATACCTCCTAAAGAATATGTTGAGGATATAATTAGAGCGGGTCTATTTGCACCTTATGCTGCGCAGGCTGTTGATGAAAATGAATATTTTAGAAAGTTCATAGTTATTTCTAAAAACAGTGAAAAAATGAAAGAAGTTGCAGAAATTGCAAAAAACAAAGTAAAAATTATGTCTGAACAATTGAACGCGCAGATGGAGGAAAATCCCTATTTAAAAGAAAAGGCAAAGTCTTTTTCTAAAAGATTAGAGTTATTTGCAGAGAAGGGTGTTCTTGGAATTGGGACAGCCCCATATTACATTGTAGTTGCAGAGAAAAAGGGAGTACCTCCAGTTGAACAGCAGTCTCTTGCACATTGTCTTCAAAATATGTGGCTTAAAGCAGCATCATTAGATCTGGGATTCCATCTGGTATCTGCAACAGCTCAAATGGAAGAAAACAAAGATTTTTGTGAAATATTAGGAATTAATCCTGGAGAATGGGGGCTTAACGGTTGTGCTGTGGGTTATCCTGAAGAGATACCTCCTGAAACTTCAAGACCTGCAGTAAGCGAAGTTACAATGTGGATAGACTGAGAACTTGAACAAATTTCAGACACAAGGTTTAGAACATAAAAGTTGGAGGCACTTTAAGCATAGAAAGCTATGTTTATTACGCATATTCAACTTTCAAACAGTTAAATAATTAGACTGAACATCAACTTCAAAGACGCTGTTCATGTTCTAGAAAAATAAGATATACTAAAGGTATACCAAAACATATCTTAAATCGGAAAATGCAATGTTTTAAATGTACACTGCATTTTTTCTGATTTTTAGAGCATAAAAAAAATAATTGTTTTTATATTTAAGCGTTTTTAGGTAAACTGGAATCTTCAGGTTCTAGTATTTCAATTTGCTTTTTAAAAGTAGCTTTATAAGCAATTAAAAGACATATCAACACGATAGGTACTAAAATATCCATATATAATGCATATCCCGCGTTACCTGCTGCCATATTTCCGGTTTGCATTATATTGGCAATATGTCCGTAGGCATCTCCAAGATAGAATGTAGATATTGCTATTACTGCGGCTGTCCAGAAATTATCTCTGAATTTCCAGCATAAAAGGCCCAGAATTCCGTAGGATAGATTTGCAATTCCAACTTCAAACTGGAACGGACTTCCAGCAGGCCATCCTATGGCTGCTGCAACCATATCTGCAAAAAATACGTGACCTATAAATGCCCATATCGATCCAAAACCCACCATAACAACTAAAAACCACAGCAAAAACACTTCAAATATTCGATTTTTTGTCCTTTTTTTACTTAAAAATAAATGTAAAACTGCACCAATTAACGTCACCATCAAGAAAATATAAATCATTTCCACAGATGTTACCCCCTATTTAAGTTAGTATGATATCTGTGATATGGTATTTAAATACTTGTTATGGTCGTGAATTAAACTTTAAATTTTATCATGACTATTTTTAAGCTTTATATCTTTTTTAAGCATTAATAAAGCAATTAAAGCCCCTACAAGAATTGGGGGGCCGTGTATATTATGGGAGAAAGTAAGAATAACTGCAAATATTAGTCCCAAGGGACCCCATATCTGAATTTGAACAGGCACTGATCTGCGATTTAATATTATCCGAATTAGCAGGGCGCCGAGAAGACCCATTATAGCTACAGATGAACCTCCACTATAGGGCTGCCAAAGGTAGCCTGCAATTTCTCCTGTAAATCCTGCGGCAAAATAGAAAATAAGCCAGCGGAAGCTTCCATAAAACTTCTCTACAATGACACCTAAAAATATGAGAGCAGAAAAATTGAATATTATCTGGTTCAACCCTTCGGGATTGATAAAAATTGGCGATATCAGACGCCACCACTGCCCTGCTAAAAGTGCATTTGGATTTCTGGATAACATGTTAATTATTTCAGGGTAAAAGAACTGTAAACTGGTTACAATAGCTGTTAAAATTAGAATTGTTAAAGTGGCAAGTGGCAGATACATTTTATATGTGATTTTTTTATCTTTGAATTTCATAAATGTCGCCAGTTTAAAATTAAATTTTGAATCAAGATAAAATTTAGGCAATATATAAAATTAGAATTTGACAATGTAGTTTCATTAATTTTAATTGTATGAGTATGAGCGTCGGGGACGGGATTTGAACCCGCGTGATCCTAAGGATCATGGGATTAGCAGTCCCACGCCGTACCAGGCTGGGCCACCCCGACACATGATAAAAATAGTTATCCGGTAAAAAAGATGATTGTCTTTAATAGTTTATAATAGTTTTGGTTTTATCCTATTTAAAACTTGTTTGTTTTTATTATTTTGTACATCTTTTGTGGTTAATTGGAATGGGCCCGTTCAAGAGTGGACAAACCTCCTGAACACTGGTGATCCAAAATCCCAACTCCGCCCCGTTGCTCCACAAGCATCAGCTGTCTGCAGTAGAGCTGCTTCTTTCCAGACCTGACCCGTTCCCACAGTTAAGACAGTTAACTCCAGCCCTACGGCTGAAATCCTGTCACCACTGATCCTGCGGGACGAGGTTTCTACGTTGAGATTCTGGGCCAATGTTCATTTAGCTTGCCGCCTCTTGAACTTCGACCGTGCCATATAGGGGATTTGCACTTACAGAGGACCCCTAACTCTCCAGTCTAGCCCACGTTATTTATATGCCTAATACTATTTTAACCTTACGATTAAGAGCATAGCTATTTTATTACAAATGGGACTTTATTTATAATAATTCAGGGTTTATTGCAAAAATTGAGGTCAATTAATAATTACTTTTTTAAACATCTTATTCTTTTGATTTAGATGGCTACATCAAATTATTAAATTAAGCATAATTAAAGAATCTTATAAATTCTCTAACAGATATGTTAAATTTATACACAAAAGTAGGATAATATACTATGAAATACCTGGAACTAGAAACAGATCCATTAGTAAAGGACTTCTTGAGGAGTCGTACATTACGCAAAACTACAGAAAAAGTATATGTACGAAGAATAAAGAAGTATTCTAAGTTCTTAGGTAAAACACCAACTGAATTCATAGACGAAGCAGAAGAAGAACAGGACAAAGGAATAAAAAGACGAAAAAGACAAATAAATTCTTATATTTACGATTTCGTGGAACTACTTAAATCAGAAAATCATTCTGCTTATTCAATAAAAAGTAACGTGGAAACAATAGTATCTTTTTACAAACAATTTGATGTTGACACTCCCAGTCTTAGAAATCTATTAAAAAATCAAAATAAAAATGTTTCATTTGAAACTCTACTGAATAAAGACCAGATTAAACAAATAGTAGACCAAGCTAACGTTAGAGATAAAGCCCTAATTTTAATACATTTTAGTAGTGGTATGGGCGCATCAGAAGTAAGACATTTAACTTTTAGGGATTTTCTCATTGCTGTAGGAGAATATATTAATATTAATGAATTAGACAAACAAGACGCTCTTAAAGTAGCAATAAACTTAAAAAATAGAGATGATTTAATAGGAACCTGGAAAATTCATAGATTTAAAACAGGAATGCCTTATGTAACTTTTACTTCTCCAGAAGCAACTAAAGCAATAATTAATTACATTATTGACCGTTACAGAACTAATAAACCAATTAAAAGCCTTGATGATGTGTTAATTGTAAATCAATCAAATAAAAAATTATCTGCAACAGGATATACATTGATTTTCGCCCGTTTAAATGAAAAATTAGAGTTGGGTAGAAGATCAGGAAAAATACGCTCATTCACGTCACATATATTAAGAAAAATGTTTACAACCACGTTATATCAGGCAGGTTTAGATAAACTGGCTATAGACTGGATGTTAGGACATAAAATTGACCCTGTAACAGAAGCGTATTTTAAGACAAATATTGCAGATTTGAAAAGAAATTATACAAAAGTATTGCATCATTTAACATTGGAAAAAGTAAAAATACAACGTATAGAATCTAACGAAGTCAAAGACATTGTAAGAGACCTTGATAAAAAAGATAAAGAAATAAAAATGCTTAGAAAAGAAAACGCAATGACTCAAAAAATAGTTAAAGATTTGATTGAGACTATGAAAATGAGAGAATAAATGTTGTATCCCATGTATATCACAGTGTGTAACATCCTGTTAAACAAGCATTTAGCAGGGGGAATAGAAATAGCTAAAAAACAGCAAATCTTTGCAGTAAGAATAAAGTCAGATAAAGTAAAAAGGGACTTTAGTAAATTTGTTCAGGCAAAAAAGGAAGTAGATTACACTACTGGTGGAAAAGAGCTAGAAAATGCAATATATGAGTATATGGCAAAGGAAGGGTTTGACCTTGAAACTGGAAAATTTATAGATTTTGATGATGAGGATGAAGAAGAATTAATGCATAACCCCAAGCACACACACATCGATCCCAAAATTGTTAAACATATCGATATTGCAGAAAAAAGAAAATCCAAAATTCAAGAAACTGAAGAAGAACCTGTAAATATAGAAAATGTTGAAGAAGAGGCTATAAGTGCATTAAACGTAAATACGGAACAAACAATGTTTTTAAAAGTTAAGGGCCCATCTAATGAGCAGTTATATACTTATGCATTTTGTAAAGTGTTTGAAAACATGTCTGAAGTACATTATGAACAAATCGAACAACTATCAATTCCTTTCTTCAAATCTAAGGATAATAGGGCGGTTAAAAATAAACCCAATATCTTAATTGGAAATCAATGTATAATTAGAACCAATAAAAACAATTATAAGACTCTTCCTAGTGGAATGCAACAATACATAACTGAAAACAGTTATTTAGAGGAAATATTAAAAGAAAAGGTAAATATGGATTTTCTGGAAGCGCTTAAACCATGAAATCCAATATTATTTTTTAATTTTTTTATATTTAAATTTTTAGACATTACAAATTCTGTATATAACAAAATATTAAATAATCCTAATTTAATACACCTAATAAATTAGTAAACTACTTTAGGCTATTAATACAAAATAACCTATTTAATGACAGACGAAAAAGAGAAAAAAGTGCCAAATTACGTAATCAGTCAGTGGACAGCAGACAGACCACCCAGAGTACAGCCCCCAGAAGCATGGATTAAGGCTAATAACGTAAAAAAATACGATACAATAAAGTTCAGTTTTGAAGTAGTTCTCAGGCATGAAGATACGGAAGAATAAAGATGATAAATACTGTAATTGGTATAGTAATAATATTTGTCGTAATTTATCTATTGGGGGAAATGTCGAATAATGTTACATCTTTTAAAACCAAATTTATGGTATCATTAGCTTTTATTTTAGGTTTAGGGAATATCATCGGTGATTTAGCCCTTTAAATTGATTATTTTTTATTATTTTCTTTTATATTAACTATTTTTAGAAAGTATAAATTATTAAAAGAGTTGGAATAAACATTAAATTTTGTCAATACAAATGATATTATAAATGAATTATAACGATAAAAACGAAAAGGAATTTCACCTCCTTTTTCAACTATATTCTATTTTAAAACGTAAAGGCACTAATGATTGGGATCACTTAAGATCCCGGTCACCCCCAACTAATTTAATATAATTAATGTTAGGGCATGTGAAACTACTAAAAAACTCAAATAATAATTTCAATTACTTTTCTAGTTGGTTTAACCAATATAATCGAGGGATTTTTAATTTTTTTTATTGATTATCTAAAATATTATATACTAAACTAAATTATAATAATACTAATTGATGTCCGGCCTCTAAAAAAGGAGGTGATATTATGGTTATAACAGAAAAAGTAATTATTAAAATAATCATAATATTACTAGTTGAACTTTTATTAATTTAAAAAAATAAAAGTTGGCGACTAACATGTTTTAAATTTTTGAATTTAAAAATGAAGAGGTCGACATCAGTTTTTCTTAAAATTTAAACCCTTATTTTGATATAAAACATAAATTAAAGGTTATTTGTTCTTTGAAAATGAAACTTATTATTTTTACACAAAAGAAAGTCATTTATTTAGTTTCAAAGTAAAAGCGAAAAGGAATTTCTCTCCCTTTTTCAACTATATTCTATTTTAAAACGTAAAAGGCACTAATGATTGGGATCATTTAAGATCCTGGTCACTCCCAACTCTTTTTAAAGGATGTATAGGTTACTCAGTTTATTTATAAAAAAATAAGTTATCCTGAATGTTTATAAAAAAATAACTATCCAGGATGCAGTGGTATTTCAGGCAATATTATTATCAATTTTGGACTATTTATAAACTCATTTTTGCACATAACCATTAAAATGTATGTGTGATTAGTTTTACTTTTCAAAAGCTCTAGCTCAAGGAGCTTATAACATAATTCTAATTGTTTAATTAATGATTGATAAAAGTGGTTTCAAATTAAATAGAGTAATTTCACCTGAAACCAAATATATGCACCTCATGGAGGCAGTTCAAGAAGCTGAACTTAGATTTTTACTGGCGAGTTTGAAAGGTGAAACTTTTCGTGTTTCTGGAAAAGGTCAGTCTAAAATTTCTAGTAAAAAATGGAAAAATTAACACCTATATTTTTTGAAAAATTATTCTTTAGCATATTCTGGATTATATAAACTAGCAGGTACAGTAACTTTTTCTGGAATTATGTATCCAAAGTCATGCTCTAAAACATCATCTGTAAAAGTATTTGGAAAATTAGCAATTAAAAGCAAAGATATTATTTCTCCTCTGTTTGCTATCCAATATTCACGATCTTCATCACATATAATTCTATAATATCCATCAAAATATTTTTCTCCCCATTCTTTAGAATTTTCTAATAACTGTTCTAATTCTCCTAATGTTTTGACATTGCTTCTTTTTAACAAGTCACGATAGTGATAAATCAGACCTATTGGCCCTATTTTGACATTTAAAGATTTAATAACATTAGTCCAATATTCAATGGCTTTTGAAGTTTTAATGTAATCTATTAACGTGTCAATATTGATTGGAGTTTTAGACCCTTTAAAATTGATTTTTTCGTTAGATTCGTTTTCATCTTCTGAAACAGAAAGTGTTTGGTTGAGTATGTCTCCCTCGTCAGGAAATGAATAATCTAAATTATTATCTTTAAAAAACGTTGGAAATTCTTCTGCTAAAGATTTTAGAACTTCATGGGCAATTTGACGGATACTAGCTAATTCTACATTAGGAATAGGTTCCCCTATATTATTTGTACCTTTACTAAATTTGATCCCAAAGGAATTATTTCGAGTCAAATCAGCATATGTTTCATTCTTCAAGTTTGCATCAATATGGGCACCTCCATCTTTGTTACAAACTGTTGTTACTAATTCTTCTCGGGTAATAACTCTACCTTGCATATCTCTAATAACTTCTTTCTCCCACCAATCATCAAATGGAACTTTAACATTTCTTGAAACATTTTCATCATCTAAATTAGGAATATATATACTCTGGCTAATATTAGGTCCAGCTCGCATAGATAGACATGCCAAAGTAGATTTAGACATAATATCTTTAGGATCCAAATCACGAGCAGTGTCATAGAATAACATATCTTTTTTATTAAGATGAGTTAATAATGAAACAGAATTAGATCCATGGTCATATACTAGCTTACGTATTGTCACGGCCATGTTTTTAGCTTCACTTTCTTCTCCATTATCATATGTTTCTACAGATCTCAACAAAAACCCTATTTGTTCCTTTAAATGATTTTTAAAATCTTCTTCTGTCTGTCTAGTCATAACTTATCCTCAAGTAATCATTTAACAATATTTTTAAAATTTAAGATTAGCTTCTATTTTTAAAATCCTGTTGCAGTATGTATTTTAGTCAATCCAATGCCCGATAGATATAAAATTAACAAAACTACTATTTGTTACAAATTCTGCTCTAATTTTTATTAAATCACCCAACATTATTGAGAATACTTGTTTTTTAAGTAGATAATATGATTTACTATTCATTTTAAATAGAAAAAAATATATGATCTTGCTATAAAGAGTATAGTATTCTTGTTTTAAACCTTAATTTGTTAAATAACATCTTGATCTTCATTTTATTGCAAATAATAAAATAATAATTTTTAACAGTTAAATTTATTTATTAAAAAATGTAACGAATATATGCGAGGAGTTATTAAGTATTCCCCTTTCTAAATTTTTTATGTCCACCGTTTGTGTGAAAGGATACTCTACTATCATATTTGATAGAGTTATCAATTAACATAAACAGGAGGTGGCAACTTGACCGGAGACAGTCTAAACACGCTTATTGTGATACAAGTAGCTTTAGGGGTGTTTGGTTCAATACTGGAAATTGTGAAGTTATTACTAGACTATAAAAAGTCGAAGGGGTGAAAAAAGATGCTCCTTCGCAAATTTAAATCCTTATTTTTACAATTAAAACATTGATTAAGTACTATTAAGTTAATCTAAAGCTTATATTTTGCAAATAAAAGAAGTAAAAGCAAATCTGAAGTAGCAAAGATGAGCGCTCTTTTATAGAATCCCTTAACTGGATCTAGAATTTGGTCTTAAAGAATAGGCCCTAGCGGGAGATTATGCCTTTAGAGAAATAGAGGGGATTAGTTCCTTGGGAGAGCTTTGCAGTATTTCAACCCTGATAAAAAGGACGGTAGTTCTATTGTAGGTGCCATAAGAGAATCCAATAAAAGGCACCATTATGTTTGGTAATAGAATTTTAAACTATTGCAGAGAGTTAATTATTATAAATTGAAGATTTTAAGAAGTTCAGTAATAAATGTAACAATAGCTGCTATAATAGAGATAATTGTCGCATATTCTGTTAATTTGAAAATAGAAGACATTGCGTCAAAAACTGACATTAGTTTTATTCTTGCATCATCTATTACAGGTCCACTGGAAGTTTGATGTATTAATGCCTCTTTTCCTAAAGGATTTTTTGCATTTTCAAAATCTTTAGTAAATTCTTTTCCTTTATTATACAAAATATAAAAAGCTATGGCAATTATTATCCAAAATATCACGTTAAATATACTTATACTTACAGCTAACATAATACTCAATTATTGATTCGGATATAAAAACTTATAACTAAATATGCCGATTAATACCTGGTAATTCTATAAAGAGACCATAACTGAATTCTATTAATGGCTTCTTTTTTACGAAATCAAATCAAATGAGGTTCTTTTAACGATATCATTAATGAACCCATTTAAAGAAACCAATAATGGGTGCGAGTGAATCAGTTTAATATCTAATCCACCCTATTCGTTAAATACATGAGATATTACGTCCGGTCGCAAGCTCCCAAGTTTTGAAAAAAATAAAAAATTTTTTAAAAACTTCGTAATATCTCGTATTTAACAAAATACCCCGCCCCCTCCCAGGAAAAGACTCCGTCTAAGGACTGGATATTTGCAAAATAAAAAATTTTGCGATTATTCGTGTTTAAGTAAAATTATAGTAATATGGTCTTTATTGCCGAGCAAACTCGGCAGAAAGGCACTAAAGTGCCTTAAAACTATAAAAAGTATATATAAAAGTAGTTATAGCAAATTATTATAACTATTCGCATTTATAGTTATATTAAAGCAGTTATATCGTAAATTATAAATATTGGGGCAATATAATTAATAATAATTAGAATCTAAAGGGAGTGAGAAAAAAATGAAATAGTAAAATAATGAATAAGGAGAGTTATATAATGGATATTAAAACTATATTGGAGTTAGCCGCAGCTATTTTATCTATAATTGTATCTTTAATTGCAATATACCGTAGAATATGAATAATATTGTTTCTTTAGCTGTAGCCCCTAGCAGAACCAAATATGTTTCCAAAATTGTAGTAAATATCTTTTTTAAAGTGGTGGGATCCGTTTCAGTATAGTAAATAGAATAATATGGTTAATATGACTATGATCACACAATATGCTGTTTAATTTAAAAAATGGGGTTAAGGATTGTAATATCCAAATAACAAATTTTTTGAATAAGGTTAACATAAAAATAAAATGAATTGTGGGGCATTAAGGAGGGGGTTTGAATAAAGGCCAATGACAGTATAGAAATACTTTTAGTAGAAGATGATCCTGCTGATACGCGTTTAATAATTGAATTATGGAATGAATTAGAAGGAACTAATATTAATAGTGTCAATAAGGGTATAGATGCTATGGATTATTTATATAACCGAAATAAGTATAAGAATTGTAAAAAACCATCTTTAATTTTGTTAGATTTAGGATTACCTATGAAAAATGGTTTTGAGGTACTTAAAGAGATTAAAACAGATGATGAATTAAAATGCATTCCTGTAATTGTGCTTACAGGGGCTACAGACAATAAAGATATAAATAAATCATATGAGATATATGCAAATGCTTGTATAGTTAAACCGATTGATTTTGATGAATTTAAGAATTATATGCGTATTTTTATAAATTTTTGGTTTAAAATTGTTACATTACCCAAAGCAACTCCCAGAAGAACTAAATTTGACTTTAAAAGATTGAGAAAATAATTTTTTAAAGCAAGTCGGGCCAGTTTCAGTATAGTCAAATTGAATTGATTGTATGAAAAATGGCAGTACTTTGGCCCCTTGTAAGAATTTTAATGATTGTAAATATGAAAAAATAGGTAATTCTTCCGAATTAGTTGAAATGGAATTATTAAAATAGGATAAAACTATACTAAATAGTGGTGATTATTTGAATACAATAAAAACAGTCAGTACACTATTGGTAGAGGATAATCCTGCAGATGCCAGACTAGTAAAGGAAGTAATTGCAGAATGTAACGTTAGACATGAACTTAATATAGTTGGTGATGGTGAAGAAGCAATAAATTATTTGCATAAAAAAGGTAAATATGAACATTGTGAAACGCCGCGTTTAATTATATTAGATCTTAATATGCCTAAGAAAAATGGTCGTGAGGTACTTAGCGAGATTAAAGAAGATGATGAGTTGAAGTTAATCCCGATAATAGTTTTGACGACTTCAGATAATAATAAAGATGTATGTGATTCGTATAAATATTCTGCAAATGCGTTTTTAACTAAACCTGCTGATTTTGATGAGTTTATTGAAGTTATACACAGTGTTATGGATTTTTGGATGGATAAAGCAATTTTGCCCGACTGTAATATATGTAAAGACGAAATAGGCTAATTAAGGAAAATAAATAGAAGTTATTCTATTGAAATAAGGTAACTTTTTTAAAGTAGACGAGGGGGCATGTTTTGATGCAGTAAATTTGATTTGATTGTGTTTAAAAAATGGTAGTACTATAGCCCCTTGCAGAATTTTGGGATTAATTCTGGGTGCAAACAAGTATCTGCAATGAGTTCAAGTAAAATTATTTTGAAATTAAACAGCAGGTGTCGAACAAGTACTGCGGATAAGTCCAGTGTATTTAATTTTAAATTTGGACTGTTTAAAAAAATTATGGAATTGGTTCCTAATAGTTAGGAGTATGAATTTTGGAATGGATCAGTTGTGAAATTGAAGGGTTGAATAAAGATAGTCAATTACACATATCCACTCATGGGTTCCGCCATATCGGGTGGGGGTTTTATAGTATATGATAAACTTTTGAATAATCAAGTTTAAAAGAAGCCCTGAGAATCCTTCTTTTGTAAAAATAATAATTCATTCATTAAATTAGTTAAGTGAAGTAGTAAACACAATGGAATAAAGAAGAACCCATTTAAATGAAAGCTATACTTAATTTAGTAGAGTGTCCTGATAGTAAGAATTTTTTTAAGGAAAAATAAAAATTTAATTTAGAAAATAAAGGAAAATATCAAAAAAATTTTAAAAATTGGTGGACAAATAGAGATAGCTTGATTAAGCCAGATAAGAATTAAACATAAGCATTTAAGTTAAAGGAATATAATAATTTAGGTGATTTTTAAAATAATGAATTATAAAAGATATATAAAGATTTAAATAAATAAGAAAAGATTTATATATCAAAAATTAGGGGATTCGCTTTAAATCAAAAAAGAAAAACGGAGAGAAGTTTTTAAAAATTTGATGAGAGATCTTTTTTTGAAAATATGATTTTCAGATGTAGTAATGATAAAATAATAAAATCTCTAAAATCTCTTTTTTATTTCTGTTAGCAGTTAAACAGTAATATAAATGTATAATAAAAGTAATTTAAGGTTTAAATAAAAAAATAACCTCATCTATAAAAATAAAAAAGTGTGTTTTTTTAATAATTTCAAATTTATTGTTTATAAAAAATTTTAAATATTCTTTGAGAAGTCTCTTTTTATCTTCGTTAGCAGTTAAACAGTAATAAAGACGTATGAGAAAGATAATTAATAGTTTAATGAGAAAAAAGAGCCTATTCTATAAGAAAAAAATAGAGTTGATTCTTTAAAAAAATCATAATAAAAGATGTAGGAGGATAATAATTTATTGATTTTACCGCGAGATCTGATATATAATTAAGGTAGTTTTATTGTAATAACGTTTTATCTTTAAAAAAGGGTTAGATATCAGGTACACAAGTATTTAAGACCAGTTCAAGTAAGTTGATAGAAAAATAGATTCAAGGTGTTTGATAAATAACTTATTCTTTAAATAAAAAGGTAAGAAAGTCTTTTTTAAAAATTGCAATCTGTTTAATAAATATAAATGTTAATATATCCCCTAAGAGCTATTTTTTTATCTTCGTTAGCAGTTAAACAGGAATATTTTTTTATGAAATCCAAATGAACCAATTAATAGAATAAATAAATGATATTTACCTTTTAAAAAAGTTCCATCGGAACGCACACCCCATCTTTATAAAAAAAGCTCATTAAACATAATATTAACCCCTTACGGGGTTAATAATATTGCAAATGACCTTTAGAAAAATTATAAGATGGGGCGTGGGCTTATACCGATGAGAACTTAAATTTTTTTTGTAAATATCGGATAATTAATGATTACATTAATGAAGCCACAAATGAATTCTAGATAAAAAGGGTTCATTCTACGTAATGGGGCATAAGCTTACCCAATGAGAATAAATAGATGATTAAACAAGTATATAGGCGTAACGGAGGACATAAAAAGAGTTAAATATATAAGTAAGGACTTACATAATATTAAATAGAGTAGGAATACTCTAAAATGGTATAATTGGTGAAAACATGAACAAAAGAGATATAAAAGCCGAAAGACTTTTTAAAAATGGTGGAGTAAAAAAAATAGGTAAAGACAAGTACGAAGTACAGGGAAGCAGGAGAGTACACACAGTTAAAAAAATAGCTGGTTATTGGATTTGTCCTTGTGAAGACCATCAGTTTAGATTTGAAAAATGTTATCACATAAGAGCATGCATAAAATATGAATTAAAGGAAAAAAAGAGAACTAGTCAAGGTAATTTCTTTAATAATAAATATAAAACACTGCTAATGAAGAAACGAGCCTTAAGCGAACAAGTAGACAAGATAAATATGGATAATAGAGCATATCTAAAACTATTTGGAGAGAAAAGCAGTGAATTATCAGAGAAAAAAGTTAAATTCTATAATCGGCTTATTGAGATAGAAAAAGAGCTTAAAAAAGTAAGTCCAAATTCAAGAACTATAATTATAGGGTAATCATATAATATTTTTTTATTTTATAATTATTTATTTTGTAATTTAATTGTTAATAGATTTAATATTTTTAATTAAATTATTCAAATGGATTATTTTTTAGATATTTTACTGTAATTTTTTATTTAGTTCTATATTTATTTAAAATTTGTGTTATTTACTCCCTGATTTACTAAACATTGTTTATTTTTTCTTTTATCATGTTTAATCATACTAAAATAAAGTGTGAATCGAAAATATTAAATATTACTTAATTATAATATTCAAACGTTGGTAATGAGGGGGCGGAATGAAATATGAAGAGTTTAAGATTAGCTTTAGCTTTATTAGTATTTTTTTCAATGTTTTTAATGTTTATAGGGGCAGTATCTGCTGCTAATTTGACTGTAAATCCGGGAGGCAGTATTCAATCTGTTATAAATAATGCTTCTAATAATGATACGATTATAATTAATGATAATAATGGTTCTGCTTATACATATACAGGAAATTTAATTATAAATAAATCAATATCACTTAAAGCTAAATCTGGTGGAAAAGTAACCCTTAAAGCTTCAAATTCCTCAAATCCGGTTATTACAGTAAATTCACTGGGAAAAGGTACTGTTATTCAGGGATTCACAATTACTGGTGCTACTAATTCTTCGGGAGTTTATTTAAATGGGGTTTTAAACTGTAATGTTGTTGGAAACAGTTTAAATGGTAATTATTATGGAGTTTATATTTACGGTAGTTCAAGTAATAATATTATATCTGGGAATACAATAACAAATAGCACTTATTCTGGAATTAATTTAAATTCTAACAATAATACCATACAGAATAATAGTTTAACTGGTAATTTGCGTGGAATGCTCCTTGTTGGAAGTAATTACAATACTATTCAAAATAACACTATAAATACGGGCTTTTATGGAATTGGATTAAATAATGCAGATAGTAACATATTCCAGAATAATATTATGACAAATAGTACTTCTTATGGGCTAAACATTCAAAATGGTTCAAATAACAATATAATTCAAAATAACATGATAACAAGTAATGGCGGATCTGGAATTTATGCGATGTCAAATTTAAATAATATAGTTCAAAATAACATGATAACAAGTAATGGCGGATCTGGAATTTATATTGACACAGATTGTTCTAATAATATTACTATTCTATATAATGGCGGTAGTACTAATACAGGTGGCACTAATTTTGGTAATTGGGGTGCCATAATGGAACCTTATAGCAATGATTCTGTTGACGAAGCTACTTTGCTAGAACTTATTAGTAATCAGTTAGTTAATAACATAATTCAAAATAATATTGTAACAAATAATAGTATGTTTGGAATTTATTTTAACTCTACTTCAAATAATTTAGTTCAAAAAAATAATGTAACAAACAATAGCGGATCTGGAATTTACTTTGGCAGTGGCGACAATGCAATTCAAAATAATATTGTAACAAGTAATGGTGGTTCGGGTATTTACCTTGATAATTTCTCTTCATATAATCTAGTTCAAAATAACGTTGCAACTAGAAATACTGTTACTGGAATTTTAATTGATGGATACTCAATTTATAATGTAATTCAAAATAATGCTGCAACAAATAATGGACGGGATGGGATATCTGTTTCTCATCATTATGCCAATGATTTACTTTACATTAACTTTAACAGAATAACAAATAATGGTAGATATGGGATTTATAGTGATGGTACAGCATCAATAAATGCTACAAACAACTGGTGGGGTTCAAATAATAGTCCTTTAACTAATGCATCTAATATTTATAATGGAGGAGGAACAGTTACTTATAGTCCATGGTTAATGCTGAATGTAAGTTCTAATCCCCCTTCTAGTACTAATAAGGGTTACACAATAACAGTGAATTTAACTCATAACAGTAATGGTGATGATACTTCTTCACAAGGACATATTCCTGATGATACTCCAATTAATTTCACCACTACTTTAGGAAACGTTGAAACAACTACTTATACAAAAAAGGGGAAGGCTATATCCACTCTTACTTCTAGTACAAATGGCGTAGCTGTTGTTAAAATAAAGTTAGACAATTTGAATGTTAATACAACAGTTTATTTAGGGGCTTATGATGAAACAACCCAGACACAATATAGTAGTATACAAGCAGCTATTAATAATGCTTCTCAGGGTGATGTAATTGGAATTTATAATGGAACTTATACTGAAAACATTGTTATAAATAAGAATTTGACTATAGTCTCTGATATGGGTACTAATCCATTGATTAGAGGATCAATCACAATTAATTCTAGTGCAGGTGGTTCAATAATTCAAGGTTTAACAATAAATGGCAGTATTAAGTTATATGCTAATAATTGTTTAATTTATGGAAATAATATTATTGGAAATGGAACTTCTGCAATTATTGCTTCTAATTCATTTAACAATACTATATTTAATAATACAATAACCAGCAATGGTTTTGATGGAATTCACAGCAATTACAGCAATAACGCCATATATGGTAATATAATATCTGGTTGTAATAGTGGAATCTATTCGGAACATTCCAGTGATTCTATTATAAGCAATAACTTAACTGGTAATTATTATGGTGTCTGGACTTACAATTCCACAGATATAATCCAATTCAACCGGATAACTGGGAACACATACGGGCTTAGAAACGATATTGGCACTATAAATGCAACCAATAATTGGTGGGGTTCAAATGCAAACCCATCAACTATTTCTGGTGATATATTTAATCAAAACGGAACAGTAATTTATAACCCATGGATTGTTTTAAGTGTAAATGCTTCACCTACTAATTCTGGTGGAAATACAAGCGTAACAGCAGATTTAACCCATAATAATCAGGGCGGAGATACATCATCTCAAGGACATATTCCTAATGGCATACCTGTAAACTTCACAACCAACTTTGGAACAATTATTGGTTCCAGTTATACAGTTAAAGGTAAAGCATCAACTATCTTAAATTTAGGTAACATACAAAACGCAACAGTTACAGCTACAGCATCTCTTGATAATCAAACTGCCTCCACAACTGGAGTTATATCCGCAGGAAGAGCAGTTTTGAACATTACAAGCACTGCAATAGACAATTCAACAGGTCAATCACTTAACATTACATATACTATACCTTTAAATGAGTCTGTAACATGGTTCAGTGTTCTATGGATTAACAAGGGCATGTTTACTGATGAATTACAGGTAATAGTGGATGGAACAGTAGTGCAAGATAGATACTTCCACAATGCAGCTTACATGACATGGCAGAACAGTTATTCATTATCTGTATTTAATGCAATTTTGTTTGCTAATCAATATGTGCCATTTATCTCAAATTCAGCAGCGTTCTGGAATTATGTTACAGCAACATATAATTTAACTAGTTCAGAATTAGCGTTCGTTCAGAATCATCGACAAGACTTTATGGACAACATGACGTTCAACATGTTTTATTCGGGAGTACCCGGTATGAATTTAACTGTAACTGACCCACAAAATAATAACACGATTAGTCTAAATTTCCCTGGAAACGTCATTCAAAGAACAAGTCAAGTTATATACAGTGGTTCTCCATGTGAGGGTGTGAAGAGTTTTGCAATAGCCACAACAGACGTGACCAATGATGTTTTACAATACTGGTCAGATCAGTATTCTAATTATCATACTGGTGCTATGAATGCTGCTTATAATACTTTCTTAGCGGCTTTACTAGTGGAATATCTTCATGACCAGATTGCAGATAACATTACAACTCCATTGAATGTTAGTTGGAGTCGTACCAGTCCAATCATAGTTTCTGCGGGTCTGGACGCATATGAGTTATATTTAACTTTGGAATGCGATCATAGCATGGGAATGACAGTTGTGGGCACACCAGAAAATATAAGTGGATTTAATTACGACGCTTCTTCTGCGATTTCACTTATTGAGTATGCGATAATGAATTATGAATCTGATGATCCTACTTTTCAGTCATACTCTACTAATGGGGCATTTAGTTCTGTAATGATGAGTCTGCTCTATGCATACATGAATAATAACACATCTGTGGAAACTTTTATTCAGGGTGGTTTCATTATAATGAAGTCTAAATATAATAATGATAATTTCATTGTGATTGACCCAGAAACTGGTATTGTAAGAGATATCAATACTGTTAACAATTTCTGTGGTGGTGCTTACGAAGAGTGGAATTGTATTAAAACTATTTCAGTAGTAGGAAATAAATTGTATACATGGCAGACATCAAACCCATGGGATTTAGGAACAACGATTTTCGCATGGAATGGGTTAGGAAGAGTTTTTCTCACATCTTCTCCTACAGAAGATCCTAGTATTAATGAGATCTGGGCTGATAGTGAATTGGACATTATAGGAGCTAATGGAACACTAGAAGTTAGGGGAACGCAATCAGCTATTGATATTACAGATATACTTGATCAAAATGTATATTTTGGTACCAGTGATCAATCTATTCATCTTGTACTTACAGATACTGATGGTGGCTTCATTGCAACTAGTCCATTATATTTAGTCCAAACAAACTCTCCAATTCAACCTTATGAGAACTTCAAGAATTTTTGGAACTTATGTAATGATCTTGCTAATGGGAACAAACACCTTAACACAGATAAATTCCTTAAGACTGCTGATGGTGTTGGTTGTATTGTATTTACGGCAGCTGTAGTATTTGGTGTTGGTGGAGCTAATATTGTCTTCCCTCCATCCACTACGGCGGATTGGATTGTATTTGGAGTTACTACATATTCTAGTTTCCGGGCAGGCCAATCACTTGGAGAAGCTTGGAATGAGCCATGGTATACTTAAACAATTTTTTTTCTTTTCTCTCTTTTTAAGGGATTTGAAAATAAATAAAAAACAGGGTGAATGATATTATGAACGATAAGAGAAAAATGTTAATTTCTTCAATATTGATATGTGTTGGGGTTTCATATTGGATTTTAACTTCATGGTCACCATTTACTTTGTTTATTGTTCCTTTAGTAATTGCTCTTTTATTGATATTTGTATTAAGAATCAAAAATTATAATAACCGCAAAATAGAAAATATCATTGGATTAGCAGCGTTAATAGCCGACGGACTTATATTAATCTATATTTATCTATTTAAGTCCATATACTTAACAGATACCGAGTCGTACCTATCATTTTATTTTTGCACAGGGCTTTTAATTTTTATCTTTATTGGTATTTTATATCAGAAATTTCCTAGAAAAGAATCATTATAATATTTTATGAGAGGGTTTGAGTAGATGCTGTATACTCTTATGCTAATCAAAGATGGTATACATAGTAAAATTAATTCAAAATATATAGATTCACTTGTAGATTGAAAAGTTTAATTAACTGGGTATAATTGGTGCAACATGAACATTGCACCATCATTTATTATGAATTCTATTTTTATTTAAATTTTTTGTAAGGACAAATCAACACCCATGATCTCCCTGAATATTTAATCAAAAATAAACAGGAGGTGAAACGGTGAAGATTAAAATAATTCTACTTTTGTGTATAATAGCAAGTTCTATAATTACGGTTGGGGCAATACAAGAAGTTTGGCACTCTGGAAACAGTGAAATAAAATCATTAAGCAGTGATGGAATTAATATATACGCTGCAACACCTGATAACTTAAAATGTTTAAATCCTGACGGATCTCAAAAATGGTCAAAAACTTATACAATTAATGATAACGGACAAGCCATAAAAATTAATAAATACGCATTAATAGGAACAGATGACGATTTAAAAGCTTTAAACTTAAATGATGGTTCTCAAAGATGGACAAACTATGAAACATTAGGAATAAATCAAGTAATTAAATATATTTTCACAAAACAAGGATATATAATAGCTTCAAACGATAATAAAGCGATAGTTATTGATAGAGAAACAGGAGAAAACAAAACACAAGTAATAGAAGCTAATACAGTATGTAAACCTTATTCAACACAAGGACTTTATTTAACAGGCACAAGCGAAGGAATACAAGCATATAAAAGTATTTTATTACCTGATTTATACATTAAAAATACTAAATTAGAATCTGGAAAGGTTACAGCAACAATAGAGAACAAAGGATTAAGCACAGCAAAAAGTGTAGTAGTAAAATTCTTTTATAGAAAATCCGATGGATCTTTAAAAACACTTCATAGGAATTTAGGAGATATTCAAGAAGGACAATCAAGAGACGCACCACTTTATGGAAATATAACAGCGGGATATGTAAATGTAGACCCTTATTACACAGTTAAGGAATTAAACGAAGACAATAATCAGAAATACTTTACATACAATCAGCAGAATAACACAAACCCTGGAGATAACCAGTCAGAGAATACAACAACACCCGAGGAAGAATTTTGGATTGAAGGATTTAATTATAAATCAAATGTAAATATACAGTATTCAGGAACAACTGATTTAATTGATTATACAATAACAAAGGTATTAGTCAATTTTGAAGCAGGGAAAATGAAAACTAATTTTGATGATGTAAGGTTTGTATCAGGAAATCAAGTATTAAATTATACTCTAAAATCTAAAATAGATAGTGATAAAGCATATTTTGATGTAAAAGTACCATTAATTAAAGGAGATTCAGGAACAAATATAACAATGTTTTCAGGAAATGCAAACGCAGTAAGCTTGTCAAATCCAGATAACACATACTTATTATATGATCACTTCGAAGGAACAGAATTAAACTCATCAAAATGGGAAATAACAGCAGGAACACCAACAATAAGCAATAGTATTCTAACATTATCAGGTACAGGTTCAAAAGGAATATGTTCTAAAAACACATTTAACGCACCAATATACTTTGAAGCAAAAAGTCACATGTCCGGAATCTATTCACAGATAGGAATCGGGCCAGATAAAGATTTAAGCAGTAAATTAATAGCTATCTATGGAACAGTTCCAAGCTCAAATGCAGTATTATACGTTGCTAATGGTTCAGGTTACAACATGATAGGTTATAACTCATTAGGCGGAAATGACAGTATAAGGGGAATAGGATATTATAATCATATAGTAAAAGGTTATGAGAACGGAGAACTAATAAATGGACAGATAGAAGGATTTGACCCCGAAGGACCTTATTACATAGAAATAACTGGAACTTATGCAACTCAATACGTAGATTATATCCTTGCAAGAAATTACATATATCCTGAGCCAACTTTAGGAAACTGGGGATCCTGGATTTCAAAAACTTAAAACTCTTTTTTTTAAAATTTTTAATTTTTAACAGGTGCTAACAAGTATTTTTAATTTATTCAGGTATTTTTATTTTAAAACTAATCAACAGGTACAAAACAAGTATTTTTAATTGATTTAATGTAATTGATTTTAGATTTATTTTACTCCGTATGACCTGCGAATCTTGAATTTGAGTTTTGTTAGGACAAAGTAACACCCTATCATCTTAGTACAGAATAAAACGTCTTTTAAAAAAACAGTTGGAGGTGATAAGTGTGCAAATTAAAAGACAAGGTTTGTTTATAGCCCTGGTTATCTGTTTAATAGCATCAATGGGTAGTGCTGCAGCTTTTACACAAGCTTGGAACAGCGGAACTGGACAGCCTAAATACATAACCTCAGACGGTGTCAACATGTACGCCGCAGAAGGAAATAATTTAGATTGTGTCTCTCCAACAGGTTCAAGCATATGGACTGTAGCTCATGCAGTAGCAGACAATGGTTCATGTTTAAAAGTTGGTAAATACGTCTTTTTAGGTGAAGGAAACAACGTATTAGCTTTAAACAAAGCTGACGGCTCAACTAAATGGACAGCAACTGATCCTTTAGGAAGTGGTCAGGCACCTAAGTACATATTAGTAAAAGGAGCTTACGTAATTGTTTCAAATGATAACAAAGTCGTTATACTCAACAGAGAAGACGGAACTAACGCAACACCAATAACAGACGCAGCTACAACTGCAAAACCAATGTTATTTGGTGGATTATACATAGGTGGAACTGCTTCAGGTGTACAAGCTTATAACGCTATTATGTTACCAGATGTCAGAGTTAAAGCAATCAACAAACAGGCTGACAAAACCACTGCAACCATTGAAAACATCGGTTTAACCAATGCAAACAGCTTATTAGTCAAATTTGTTGTAAGAAAAACTGACGGTACATACAGAACAATACACCTAAACGGAGGAACTGTAAACGCTGGATCAACTAAAGACGTGGTAATTAACGGAGCTTTCAGTAAAGGATACGTCATAGTAGACCCTTACTACAAAATGCCAGAACTGAACGAAGGAAACAACCAGAGATACTTTAGTTAAATAAAAATTTTAAATTCTCCCCTTTTTTTTCTTTTTTTGGGAATTTAAATAAACATTAAGGTGATATAAATGAAATTACCAATAGCTAAACCTTTATTAATAGCAATGGTCGCTATCATTGCAGTAATAGGGGTTGGTGCAGGAGTAATGTTAAGTACTAATCAAGCCCCTCAAGGCCCACAAGTAGCCCAATCTGTACCCAGTCAAACACAAGATCAGTTAAATGATAGTGAAATGATGGATAATTTAAATAAAAGTTCCGATGAGCTAACAGAAGACCAAAAAGGATACCAAGGAACTGAAGACATTAGTAGTGAATATCAAGGACCTGAATTAACACAGGCATTAAATGTAATTAAAAAGCATCCAGCACACCCAACTAAACCAACCGTAAAACCACACAAACCACCAGCAAACAATAATAATAACAATAATGTAAACGATGACGATGATAACGGGAACGATAACAACCAGAATGATGATCAAAGCGATGACGATGATGAAACCGTAGACCCTGGAGATGAACAAATAGAAGAACCTTGGGATCCTCTTGAAGACCCTGGAGATAACCCAGACGCTGACGATTATGATGACGACGGAAGCGACAGCGGAGAAGACCAAGACACAACTGGCGGACTTTAAAAAATCTTTTTTTTCTTTTTTAAGGTGATACAATGAAAAAAATCACTATTCTTCTTTTTGTAGTATTTTTATGTAGTATAACTGGAGGCTATTTTTTAGGAAATAGCAGCCACGCTGGCATAAAAGAACAAGAAGTAATGAATGAAGCAGATAAACAAAACAGTTTTGATGAATTAAAAGATGTCAGAGCTTACGCAAAAACAGAAATAGACATATATAACACACCATACGGGGATGAACTACTTTTACCAGACGAAGAAATTGAGGCAATGGCAAGCGAGTATAATGTATCAATTCGGGAAGTAAAGGACAATATAGATGAATATAATTATCAATGGCACCAAGACCACCCAGTTATAGAAGGATACACAGAATCAGAAATCAATAATTGTAAAGTATATTGTAATAATGAAGAAATAAGCACAATAGGCCCTGAAATAGAGAATTTAGAAGGATTTAAAGGTTTATGTAGATTAGCTAACTGGATTAGAAAAAATTTTGATTATCAAAGAGGTTCTGCAACAACAGCCCAAGGCGTAATTAGTACAGGTAAAGGCGACTGCTGGGGTTTAACAGATTTATCAAAATTGATTTTACTCAATGAAGGATACAATTTAAAAGTTATACAATTACATACAAGCGAAGCAAGTAACCACAGAGCTTTAGAAGTAAAAATAGATTCAAAACATTGGATAAGATTTGACCCTTCATTAATAACAAAACATTATGGATATAAACCCTTTTATCACAAAGTAGGAATTAAAACAAAAATATTAGGGGCTTACCAATGAAATCAGAGCTTATGACGCCCAAACAAATAAAAAGAATGGGAATAAAGCATGAGCAAGATTTAGTGAAATTGTTTAAAGATAATGATTTCTCAGCTTGCAGGCTTGCAGCCTCTGGAATTTCAAACCCCGATATATTTGCAGCAGACGGAGAACAAACATTAATTTTAGAAGTGAAAACAAGCCATACAAGTTTAATAAGAGTTAGAAGTAAGCAGGTTTATACATTAAGGACATTTGCACAGAGATTTAAGGCAAAAGCATACATAGCAGCTAAATTTTTAAATAGGTCAAATTGGCGATTTGTAGAACTTCAATATCTAAATGTGGGGATTAAAGGGTTTTCATTAGATTATAACACTGCAGAATTAAAAGGAATAACTTTTAACGAGCTAATAAGTAATGAATCACAAACAAAATTGATCTAAAATGGAAAAAGAAGAGATTTTAGAAAGGATTTTTGAAAATATTAAAAATGGAAAAAATAGCTTAATTTGGAAAAAAAATACATATGAGTATGCAGATTTAATAAAAGAAAGATATAGAGCAGTTTATATAAATGAAACAGATCCTATTAAGTCAAAAATGATTAAAGTAATCCGAGAAGTTTCAAAATTACAAGAAATCAAAAATATTGAATCAGAAGAACAACTATCAAAAAAGACCAAAGACCAGCTAAAAGAACTTTTAAAGAAAAGAAACAAAAAAAATAAATTAGTTATTATTTTTAACCACTTTGAAAGACTAACAAGAACATCAGCTCAATATTGGATGAGTTTAGTTGGTAATCCATTTATAGTAATGGTGGGTTCTACATTTGGAATTCATAAAAAAGAAGCTTATGGATTTTATAAAACTTTTAAACTCATAAATAAAGAAGAACAGGAAGAAAGCAGAGCAGAAATGAATATTACAATACCATTCATTTTAATAATAGGAGTTTTAATTTTTCTTTGTTTATATAAACTAAGCTTAATTTCGAGTGATAAAGTAATGACAGCAGTTATAATGTCTATTTTAGTCACGAGAACAATTTTATATTTTGTAAAATAAAACAGGTGGTTATTATGAGATATTATACTCATATAACTTTAGGAATTTTATTATACGCCCTGTTAGTTTGGTTATTAGATCAACCTTTTACAATAGCAGGGATATTGTTCACAGCATGGATCTCTATAATGCCTGATTTGATTGAAAGAGCAATAGGAGAACATCGAAGCTGGGGACATTCTATAATTTGGTTAATTCCAGTTATAGCGAGCTTTTTATTTAATATACAAATGGGAATAGCATTTGCAAGTGGATTTCTAGGGCATATACTGTTAGATACAATTACAAAAAAAGGAGTAGCTTTTCTATACCCTTTCAAAAAAACAAGAATGGTAATGCCTAAAAAAGAAAAATCTAGAATTCAAACAGGTAATAAACAAGAAAAAGCCTTATGCTTAGTACTTTTATTATTATTAGTACCCTTGGCATATGGTGTAGTTTATGGAATGCCTGAATATGGTATTTTAGCAGATGGAAATAATTCAACTCTTAAAAAAACAAACAGTAGTAATGCTTTAAGTGATTTCATAGATAAAATTACAGGGAATTTAAAAAATAATGGTACTAAATCATCTAATTATAAAACAGGAAGCTCAAATTATACACCTTATACAAAAACAAACGCAGTAGATAAAACAACAGACAAAGTAACCGATAATACAAACAATAATGATAATAACGACGATACAGACAATTTAATAGATTGGTTAACAGATAATCAAGACAATAACACAAATAACAACCAGAATACAACAAATCAAACTAATCAGACTAACAATGAAACAGACAATAATCAAGATTTACTAGATATGTTAGACCCTTTATTCGATGATTTAACAGGTGCAGCAGGCGGAGATGACATAGAACAGAATATAACAATGGAAGACGACAGCCAAGATTACATACCAGATAGTTACGACCCAGGATATAACCCAGACGCTGATTATTGGGATGATTCAGGAGACTATTCAGACAGTGAAGATGATGGAGGATTCTTCTTTTTTATGATAGTACCATTAATTAAGGTGGTATTATGAATAGGTATCAAGGAATAGCGGGAATAATAGTATTAACTCTATTAATAACCGCTTTTTTTAATTTTCCAGAAACTAACGCAGCTTATACGCCAGATTTAAGCATTGTAAAAGTTTCACCAAACAATTATGAAGGATTTAGCACTTATCCAAAATATGTTCCGGGTTATGCTGTTGAAATAGCTAATTATGGTTCTGGAGCTTCAAAAAATACAACCCTTGATTTTTACATAAAAACATTTGATAACAAGTATTTAAAGAAAACAATAAAAGTACCGGCCTTAAATGCAGGAAAAGGAACCCGAATAAGGTTTTCAATGTCAAATCAAACAGATGGGAGCTTTAAAGAAGGTTACGCAGTAGTAAATTCAAATAAAGCATTTAAAGAAATAAAATTCACTAATAACGCCCGGAAATTTTCATTAAAAGAAGCAATGTTATCTGCAAGCAATAAAACAGTAACTGAAGTCTATCAAACGGCAGGCACACTCACAACATGGACAGGAACAGCATTAAATTATACTTCTCCACTTTCAGGAAAAACAGGAATAACAAGGATGTATTGTAAAATTAATTTTGACAATACAAGAGATATAAGTATCTGGAATATAACGGCATCAATACCTGGAAATTTACGTGATAATGTAACAATAAAATCATTTGGAGAATATCAGCAAGACTCAGGACATCCAACAAGCTGGAATGATACATCATGCACTTTTAATATAGACACATACTACAACAGATTAGAATATATTGAAATAACAGTTACCGGACAGAATTTAGAAAGTAAAAACGTATTTAAAGAGCCAATTCAAGTATTTAAAATGGATTGGATCAATACAGATGAAGAACCAGACTATGGATATTGGGATTATTCAGACATAGCCGAAAGCTTAACAAGAAACATTCAAGAAGATTATTCGGGAGTTGTAACATCAAATCAGACTTATACGACGACAAACGCAAAAACTTACACAGTACATCATAATAATGTAATAGAGCTAATAGTAAAAGGAAATACAGACGGATACTACACAGCAGGATGGTTTATAACTCCAAAAGGTACATTTAATAATGTAACTGGGCTATATGGAAATAATGAAAAACCAGCTATTTTAATAAGTAATGGACAGTACGGTATAAGTCAAAAAATCCGAGATGTTCCGCAGATTGGATTCAAAATAAAAGGTTCAAATATTTCAGGTTTCACAGATTTTAAAAGTTTAGGATTTAGATCATGGACCTGGAAAGAAACATATTAATTCTATTATTTTTTTATTTTTTGTATATTCTTTAAACAAACAGAAAACATATTATTGCGATGAATCTAAAAATTTATTTATAATAATTTCTACATTAGTATCTATTTTAGTGCTAATCTTCACAAAGAATCTAATTATATTTAAATGTTTATGAAAATAAAGCGATGAGTATCATGTTGAACAAAGAGATCATATGCCCTAAAATGATATATAAAGCTTTTAAAAATTATGCTGATTCTGTAAAATATTTAAAAAGTTTCATAAAAGACATTACTGAACGTAAAAGAGCAGGAAAACAACTGAAAGAAAATGAACAAAAGTACAAGACTATTTTTAATTCATCTCCTCACTATATGATAATTATAGGGTTAGATGGCAATTTAATAGATGTAAATAAAGCAGCATGTGAAGTAGTAGGGTTATCCCGGGAAGAATTAATTGGTAGGAACTTTACAGAACTAGACTTATTGCTTGATGAAGAAATGCCACTACATGTGAACAATATATCTCATGTTTTAAAGGGAAATAAAACTAAAATTGGTGTATCAAGGTTTATTGATAGAAATGGCGAAATTCGTTATGTTAAAACATATTTAACTCCATTAAAAATGAATAATGAAATATTTGCATTAAATGTGATCTGTCATGATATCAGTGAGCATAAGAAGGCAAAAGAAGCACTTAAAACGTCAGAATTGTATTATAGAACTATTTTTGAGAATACTGGAACTGCAACATTAATAATTGGAGAAGATATTGTTATTTCTCTTGCAAATACTGAATTTGAAAAGCTTTCTGGATATTCAAAGGAAGAACTAGAAGGTAAAAAAAGTCTTATGGATTTTGCAATAGAAGAAGACTTGGAACGGTTGATAAGTTATCATAATTTAAGAAAAAATGACCCGGATTCTGCTCCAAAAAATTATGAAATTAAGTTGATAAATAAACAGGGAGATATCAGGGATGTTTATGTAACTATTGACTTAATTCCTTATACAAGAGATCGGGTAATTTCTCTTTTAGACATTACTGACAAGAAAAGATCAAAGGGAGCACTTATAGAAAGTAAAAACCATTATCGTAAGTTATTAGAAAATTCATTTGATGCAGTTGTTATTCATAGTGAAGGTAAGATTATTTCTGCAAATAGTGCAGCAATTAAACTTTTGGGAGTAAAAGATCCAGATAAATATTTGAATAAGTCATTATTTAATTTTGTGCATCCAAAGTACGATAAAATTGTATCAGAACGCGTGCAAAATATGTTAGAGAAAGGTGAGGCTGTTCCACCTATTGAAGAAAAATTTGTACGGCCTGATGGAACGATAGTATATGTGGAAGTTTTAGCAACAGCTTTCATTTATGATGGTAAAAAGGCAGTTCAGGTTGTTTTTCGTGATATTAGTGAGCGTAAAAAAGCTGAAAATGATATTAAAGCGTCGCTTAAAGAGAAAGAGACTCTTTTAATGGAGATACATCATAGGGTTAAGAATAATTTGCAGATAATTTCTAGTTTACTTGACCTTCAGGCGAATTATGTTGATGAGCAAGAAGCAATTAATGTTTTACAGGAGAGTCAAAATAGAGTTCAATCTATGGCTATAATTCATGAGATGCTTTATCAATCCATTGATCTAACCAGTATAGACTTCATAAGTTACATCGAAAATCTGGCTCATGATTTATTCCTTTCTTATGGTGCTAAAAACCACATTAAGTTCTTTATTAAATCTGAACCAATCTTATTAAATATTGAAACTGCAGTCCCATGTGGCTTAATATTAAGCGAACTGATTTCTAACAGCTTAAAATATGCATTTCCAAATCATGAGCCTGGGAAAATATCAGTGAGTATTAATTCATATGGGGAAGAGTTCGAACTTATTATAAGTGACAATGGGATCGGTTTTCCAGAAAATATTGATTTTAAAAGTGTAAATTCATCATTAGGTCTGCGATTAGTAAATACACTTGTAAACCAGTTAGAAGGTTCTATAGAATTAGATAAAACTGAAGGAACAAAATTTAAGATAAAATTTAAAGAGTTAGAATATAATAAAAGATTTTAATTAATTTCAAGTTGATAAAATAAAAGAAGAATTAAAAATTAGCTATTAAATTATTCAACAGGTGTTAACAAAATATTTTTAATTGATTTAAGGCATTTTTATTTTGAATTGATCAGCAGGTGCAAAACAAGTACTTTAAATTTATTCAAGGTTTTTGATTTTTAAGATATCCTGGTAAAAATGAAATTTTGATTTTCCAGAATTTAATTAATTGAAAATTGGATCTGCTGCGCATACCTGCGGAAATAAAATAAGGTCCTTAAAATAAATGTGAAAAAAATTTTTTAAAAAACAATTGATAAACGTTCTTTTTTATAATTACGAGCAATACAACCCATTTTCAATTTAGAATCTATTTGTTTACAACAGGCAAGGCAGCCAACACAAAGATCTTTATTTACTTTAATTGTCTTAGAATCATCGAGATATAACGCATTAATAGGACATAAAACGGTACAAACACCACACCCAACACAATTGAGGCATTTTTCAAGTAATAAGCGTATCTGTTGATTTTGAAGGTTCATTTCAAGTGTAAAAGTAAGTTCATTATCATTTATGGAATAGTTGGAAGCTAAAATAAACAGTAAATTTTCAAGTTTATGTAAATGAATATTATCTCCTTTTAAAGTATAGTGATTACTAATATTATGCATTTTAATGACAGGAACTTTCAAATATTTAAAAGCATAAGATCGCCAGCCATTTTTGATATATTTCCGTCTATATTCTGTAGTAACATTAGAGACAGAATAGACATTTAGGATTTTTTTAAATTTTTGAAAACCTTCAGGCTCGAGCTCTCTGGCAAGATCCCATTCATTTTTTGTAGAGAAAGGACAACACCAGCAACCTACCCGGTCAATATAACGGTATAATGGATTGAATTTAAGATTATTGTAACGTATATAACGCCATATATCTTTTTCAGACCAATCAAAAACGGGATTAACTTCAAAGAAATGATATCGCGGATTTGCAAAAAGCAAAGGATCACTTGTAATTTTATCATATTTAGAACGCCTTAAAGATTCATCACCTCTAATACCTGTTATATGATAATATTTTTTATTTTGAATACTGTATTTCATGGAAGTAACAAGTTTTAAAACCTTACAGCACCATTTTAGACGTTTTGAAGGAGGGGAAATCAATTCACAAAATTTAAAAAAATCATTTTCAGGTTTAAGATCTTCAATAAAATAGTATTTTTTCATTTTTTCAACATAAGACCTGGAAATAGTATATTCAAGTTCAGAATTTATGTATACTGCATGATTTAAACCTGCTTTTTTAGCTAAATCCATAGCTACAAGACTATCTTTACCACCTGAAAACATAACAACTGTTTCATCAAAATTACAGCTTTCTTTAATAAATTCGATTGCTTCTTTTTCTAAATTAACAATGTTCAAAATACCACCTTAACAGCTGCATAAATTCCCATGAAAAACACACTAAAAATTCTGAACAATGTAACAAAAATTAACTCAGGACCTGCAAAAATCTTGTTAGTTTGTTCAATTTCATAAAGGCGATTTAATACAACTTTTTGACTAATTTGAGGTTTATTTCGTAAGATTGCGGTATAACGAAGACCGGAAACACCTATTTAAGTTTTTCTATTTAATCATTTTATAAAGACATTTAATACATTATTACCATAAGTACATTTGACCGTAAGTACTTTGTCCATATGGTCATGAAATAGAATGAAAATAGGTGATAGATTGAATAATTTCAAAAGACTAGCAAACCTGAAAGATTTGAATAAAGCAGTAGAACAGCTGGATAGAACCAAAAGAGAAAAAGAAAACAAGATATTTAAAAAACAAATACGGTTTGACAGGGTACAGAACTCTAAATTAACTATAATTAGTTTTTTAGAAGGAAAATACCAGGGAGAACTAGTAAGAAACACAGTTGATGAATACATTGAAAACTATGAAAAAGAACACGGAAGCCTAAAAAACATAGCTAATACTATTTTAGAAAGTAAAGGAAGTCATGAATTAAGTAAAATTGTAAAAAGAGGTAAAACATGCTTAGAAGTTGCAAATGGGCTTCAACATGTATAAAAGAATGTGAACCATGTCATTGTGGAGCAGAAGTAAAAGAAGTAAATGAAAATTGTAAAAGTTGTATGGCCTGCGAAGAACCATTTTACAACCTTAAAAAGACATTGGAGAAATCAAAATGATTAGAAAATGTTTAGCAGCACAAAAATGTATATGTGCAGAGTGTAATTACGCATGTCCAAAATGTGGGGTCAAAAAATGGAGAGTAAACGAAGAATGTGAATTATGCAGAGATTGTGAACAAAAAGAACTAAAAAGAGCTAATATAGATATTAAGGACTTAAAAAACGCTACTGTAGTAAAAGAAGAACATCCAGTAATCTTAATTTTTGGGGAGTGATTATGTGAAATGTGTTTTTAACCATGATGAATGTTGTAAATGCAAAATCTGTTATAAAGAAAATGGAGAACGGAGAGGATAAAATAATAAAAATTAAAAGGTTTAGTTCAGGAGAAGAAATGATAAATTTCATGGATATATTTTTTAATGAATATGAATGTTTATTATATCATTCTAGCGACTATAAAACAGAATTAATCAAAAATGAATTATCATAAGTGATTACATGAGAAATAATGAACCAACAGACTTAGAAAGTGAAATATTCAATGGAATAACTAGGAGAGCATCAAAACAAGCAAATAATGAATACATTTACACAGAAAATGATATTTGGAATTTAGTAAAAGCAATAATCGATAAATATCAACTGGAGAATGATTAAAATGAGTAAGAATGAAATAGAAATGAATATAATCGATATTGAACTCGTAAGAGACAGTATAGGACAGATAGAACTAATTGGAAATAAATATAACATTCCTGCAAATGTTCTATTTGAAAAAGTCAGTAACCTGGAAAAGGTGAAAGTGTAAATGCAAAATAATAGAGAAGTAATTGCCCACAAAAAGCAATATTGCATGATCAATACAACAATATTGTTCTCTCAAAGCAATGACATAAAAAACGTAAAAAATGAGTGTGTGTGCTTGGGAAATCATTCAAAAGTCATTTCAAAATTCCAAAGAATCATCGAAAATCAATCATGCTTAAAATCAACTTTATCAACTAAAAAGGTATATTTGCCTTTATTTTTGCATAAAGAACACTTAAAACGCTTTTTTTATCATTTATTCTTCTCTTATTTATTATATTATAATAATATAATATATAATAAATATATAAAAAGTAATACAAAAATAAATAAAATTAATTTAGTAATAAGAATTAATTAAATCTGTATAACAAAATGTTTAACAAAATGTATAATGTTTTGTAAAATTTAGCAAATTGTATAACAAGATGTATAACACATTGTGATCTCAAATCGAAAGGGGTTTAAATATGTCTAAATTCATTGATTCACTTTTAAAATTCTATAATGAGGAAAAAGAAAAAGAATCACCTGAAAATTATGTTAAATCAATAAAAAAACTATTAGATTTCTATGGGGTTAAAACAGATTAATCTAAAAGATTAATAAAGAAAAAATATTGATACTTAATACAGAATTGCATCAAATTATAGTTTTAATCTAACATACTTGTAGCAGAATCTTATAAATTCTTTAAATGACAAATTAATATTATACTAATAATTTACACGGGAATGTGAGTAAAATCTTAGACTACCTTATTATACTTGGTGTTGCTGCAGGTATCTATCTGGCGGCTAATATTGGGGCCAATGATATTGGTAACTCCATGGGAACTGCCGTAGGAAGTGGTGTTGTTAAGATGAGGCAAGCCCTTATAGTGGGGGCTGTGTTCATGTTTATAGGGGCTGTATTTTTAAGTGGTAATGTCATTAAAACTATATCTGGAGGTATAGTTGCATCATCATTTATAACTCCTATAGGGGCGGTTATAGCTACTTTATCTGCAGGAATATGGGTTAGTATTTCTATTTTTAGGAAAACTCCTGTTTCAGGGAGCCATGCTATGGTTGGGGCAATTTTTGGATATGGGATTGTTTATGCAGGTACAGCTCATATACAATGGAATTCACTTCTCAATATAGCATTAAGCTGGATTTCATCTCCACTTTTGGGCCTTACAGTTGGTTTTGTTTTTTATTATCTTTTAAGAGTTTCACTTCTTGAGAAAACAACCAGTATGGCTGTAAGGGGCAGATTAGAAAAAATATTCTCTTATTTACAGATTGTGAGTTCATGTTTCGCTGCTATGGGAGTAGGTGCCATAGATATTGCAGCTGCAACAGGTATAATGATTGCAGTAGCTGGAAGTGCTGCAAGCAGCGATATAAGAGTATTGGGTGCTATTGGAATTGTTTCTGGAATTTTAGTTGCTGGAAATAGAATTACAGGTACAGTCGGAAAAAGGATAACTAATTTGGTTCCAACAAGGGGTGTTTCAGCTCAAATAGCGGCTGCTTCTGTTATTTTACTTTTCACATTTTTAGGAATGCCTATATCTCCAACTCAAACACTTGTAGGGTCTGTAATTGGAGTGGGGCTTGCGAGGAAAACTAGAGATATTGGTGGTGACGTTGTAAAACAAATTGTATCTTCATGGGCTCTTACATTCCCGATATGTGCAGTTATATCTGGAACGCTATTTTTTGTTATATCTTCATTTTTATAATAACTTAAAAAGAATTTTACAGTATTTGGGCATTCAATTTCCCAATACTCTATTAAAATTTTATGAAAAGCAAAAGTTTTCAGGGTGGTAACTTGTATGGTTATCTAATCTAAAAATAACATAACCTGCTTTAGATGACTGTTTTTAATATAAATGTATATTAAATAAGTTCTATAATTAAAGTGCTCTTAATGCTTTTATTATATCTCCATCTGAAATTATGCCTTTTATTTTATGATCATCTACTACAATCAGTTGATTTACAATTCCACCACCAGCACCATACTTATTCATTTTTTTAACTGCAGTTTTCAGGTTATCCTGTGAGCCTATGCAGATTACATCTTTTACCATGACTTTGTCGACGGTTGTTCCAAGTTCATATTTATCAAGAATCAGGTTATGTCCAAGATCTGTTGCTGTCACGATACCTAAAAGTATTCCCTCTTCATCAACAACAGGGAGCGAACTTACCTTATATTTCATTAACTTTTCAAAAGCGAAAACAACGTCTTCACTAGGAGGAACTGTTATAACGTCCTCTGTCATCACTTCTTTAACTTTTTGTTTCTCTAACATCTTCTTCACGTCCATATGTCTTTGTAATAGTTTCTATTATACAATCAATCGTGGTTGTAACGTCAATATTTTCAATAACAGGTATATCATACTTCTGGGCCTGATTTTCGAAGTATTTATGTGTTTTTCGTATTGCTCCAAAGTAATTCATATACCTTTTTAATGGCCTTCGAGCCCATAGCTGCCTGCACCTTGAGTAGAATCTTCCTTTATGAACTTCTTCGTCCTGCAAGGTTAAAACGAACATGGCAACATTGTGTTTACTCACAAGTTCTTCGTTTATAAATCCTGGAACGATATGAACGCCTTCAATGACTATACTTACTCCTTCTTTCAGTGCTCTTTCAATTACAGCTTCAACACCTACACTTACAGTATCTACGTGATCCCTAAATCCAATGATTACTTCATCAAGCTCGGGAGATGGGGGAATCCTCAATGATTTATATGCAGTGTAACTGGATTCAAATAAAGTTGGCAACAGTTCTTTTGATACCATCTTACGCATAACTTCTCTTATGATATCTGTGCTTGTCATGTTTCTTATTCCAAGCCTGTTAGCAACTTCAAAAGCAATTGAAGATGTACCAACTCCTGAAGCTCCTCCTATTAATATAATAAGAGGTTCTTTACATGTACGAATCCGTTTCCATAGCCCATATTTTTCAGCTACTTCTTCATTTTCTTCTTTTAATTTTACCCGAACTATTCCTATAAGGTCTTCTAGGCTTATAACTTTTATTCCTTCTTTTCTTAAATGGGCTTCTATTTGAGATGCGAATGTATATGCCTTATTTGGATCCATCTCTGCTCGAGTTAAAGATCGTGCTAAGACTCCTTTAGAAAAAGGCTCTCTATACTTTTTACCACTTACTTCTCCTTCTACCATTATCATTCTCAATTTTTCACCTTTAAAATCTCTCAAAAATCCTCAAAAATCTTATATTTTTGAAAATTAGAAAATACAAAGTATTTTCTAAAATTATATGGATTTTTGGAGCACTCAAACACGTAGTGTTTGGTGTATCACAATCAAAGATCGTGATAGCCTTCGAATACGGAGTATTCATGGCATCAAAAAGCAAAGCTTTTCGATAGTGCAAAAACTGTCAAAATTTGCAATTTTGACGATGCAAAAACTATGTTTTGCAAGCTTTGTTTTTGCTAACTTTGATTTTTAAGGCCGCCGAGCACTGGTGTTCGGGCATTCGAAAAATCAAAAATTTTCGAATGTTCGAAAATGTATAACCTGCAAAAATCTCTAATTTTTGCGGTTACAAAATTCAAAGAATTTTTATAACATTTTCTCAACCTCAAATAGAATAAATATCAATTAATTATACTTTAAATTTCATTAAACTGGTTTAGATCCATTATATTATATGCTGTTAACCATCAAAGTTGATTACATTTCTATTTCTTAAGATTATTGACATAAATAATTATACTATTTTATTTTAGGGTTATGAATATAATTCCTTTTTATAATTTTAATAAAGCATTCTTAAAGATTTATGAGTTGGGGGGATATTTTTATTTCTCTTCCATCTTCATTTATGTCTATTATGCCTGCAAAACCATGAGATGCTTCTCCTGGATTGAATATAATAGTATTCCCTATTTTGTCAATGGCTACTGCTTCATGTATATGTCCACACAAGTTTAGAGAAGGTTGAAACTCTTCTATTATCTTTCGAACACTTTTACTCCCTACATGGTCTCCAGAAGGTATTAAATCAGTTTTTGTGTTGTAGGGGGGCGCATGAGTCACCAGTACTTTTATTTCCTGATTTTCAATTTGTTTCATCAGCTTTTTAAGTTCATCATATATTTCCATCTCTTCAAATTCAAGGGGCGTGTCAAATGGAGTTGGATTTGAGCCGCCAAACCCGCAAATACCTATATTTTTAATAACAGTTGATCTATTGTGTATGTTAATGGCATTTGACTTTTCAATTTCCGCGTAAACACCTGTTGGATCGCAGTTACCTGGTATTGTAAATGTGGGCACATTAAATGCGCATATACTATTTAATATGTCTCCACATAACTTTGGAGGTCCAAAATGGGTTATATCTCCAGTTAAAATTATTAGATCTACGTCATTTTTTTGAAGATAATTAAAAATTTTATGACACTGTCCGTGTATATCGCCCATAACAAGGATTTTCATGTTGTAGCTCCTTTGAAATATAAAAAAATTAAATATTATTTGAAAAATTTATTTCTGGAAAAATGAAGCTATTTCTTTTAAACTTGCTTTAACGTTGTCTTGATCCCCATAAATTGCAACCACGTCATCTTCTTCAAATTCTATTATAACTCCATATTCTTCAGCAATATCATTTAACCTTTCCTCTGATAAAGGCTCCTGGAATGTAACCTTCACCATTGAAAATCCGGAAGGAACTCCAACAGCAAATTTAGGTGCATTTTCCTCTTTTTCTACTACTCTTTCCCCTCTTGAAGCCCTCATAAGTTTATCGAGCCATCCATCTTTGTAATCTTTACCTACTTCCTCAGCAAGATCAAGAAGAGTATCCTGAATTGAATTTAGAAAATCATTTATTCTTTTTATTTCGTTCATCATGTCCTGGTTAGTAGGGTCTGCTTTGTAAAAATTTATGGTAGTTTTTGCTAATCTCACAGTTTTGGGTACTTCATCTGGAATTTTGATTCCACGTTTTCGAAGGTCAGTTAAAAGTTCAACAAGAACTAACCATGTTTGTTCCATAGGCAGTTCGGTCATAAGTGTCCTTCCAGTATTTTTTTAGTGTTATAATTAAGTTTTGCATCAGCTGCCTTTAGTTCTTCGTCTATTTCAGCTGTGCTTTTATATGAATCTAAGAATAAAACGTGATAGCTTTCGGTACCACTTATGTTTAGAATGGCGATTTTTTCATTTTCATCAATGTTTTTCTTTTCAAGAGAAGCCTTATATCTTACATATGGTCCATATTCTTGTGGTAATTCATCAAATTTAAATATTCCAACCAGTGTAGCAATAAACAAAAAAACACCTCGAATAATTTAAGTTTCAAACTAATCAAATTCAAATTCAAGTTAAAATATAAGCCTCAAAATATTTAAAAGTTTATATATTAAGTTTAATATTTTGGTAAAATGGTGAATATATGGTCATTTAAGACAGAGCTATTATTTAGGTACTTAAAAAGTTTATTTGATATTTTTAGAATAAAATATATTTACAGAAATAGGGATGCATTAATAAAACTTACCTTTAAAAATAAAAAAGTGGGGAGTATATTTATTCTCCGCCGGTTATTTCATCTAATTTTGCTATTTGCTCAAGTGCAGAGTCCACAGCTATCTGGTGAACGTCAACGGTTAAGTCTTCAGGGCTGTATCCCATTGCAAGACCTAAGAATTGAGCTAAGTGGAAAACAGGTATGTTGAATTCGTCACCGGTTTTCTTTTTAATTTCGGTCTGACCTACGTCAAACTGTAAGTGACAGAATGGGCATACGTTTACGATAGCGTCTGCACCAGCAGCTTCCATGTTGGTTAATTTGTCTTTTGTGAAGTCTAAAGCGACATCTAAGTCTCTTGAACGTACTCCACCACCAGCACCGCAGCACTGCATTTTGTCTCTGTAGTCTACAGATTTTGCACCTGTTGCTTCTACAATTTCATCTAAAATTGTTGGTTTTTCAGCGTTGTCTATTTGTATGTCTGCTGTTGGCCTTAAGAAGTGGCATCCGTAGTGTACAGCAACATTAAGTCCGTCTAATGGGTTTGTAACAGCAGCTGCTATTTTGTCAAGACCTACATCGTTGTATAATACTTCTGCGAAGTGTCTTACTTTTATTTCGCCTTTGTATTCTCTTCCAACTTCAGAGAGAATTTCGTTAACTTTTTCTTTTGCTGCTTCATCGTGAGCAAGTTCGTGGTTAGTTTCAAATAATGTACCGAAACATCCGTTACATTCGGTCATTATGTCCATTCCCATGTCTTCAGCTATGGTAATGTTTCTTGCGGCTATTGAGAGCCAGCTAGTTTTATCGAATGATCCAAATACACCTGGTGCAGGGCAGCATGAAGCTCCTTCCATGTCGTTTAAGGTTATACCGAACTTTTCAAACATCATTCTTGATGATTTTTCGATTCCAGGGTATCTGTTGTTCATTATACATCCTAAGAAATATGCGAAATCAGCCATTATAATTCCTCCAAAAATATTATTCTATTTCTCCGGTTTCCCAGTTGTATCCGATTAAAGTGTCGAATCCTGTTTTCTTGAGTATTGTTCTTACTTCTTCTAATGCTTCAGGGAACTCGTGTGTAGTTGGTGGTAATTCGTTTAATCCAACTTTTTTCCTTAATGCCATTGTAGCATCGTTTATAGGTACACCGTGTCCGGTTTTAAGTACGAATACTCCGGTCATTTTGTGTGCCTGTGCCATTTTTCCTGCCTGGGACTGCATGTTTCTTAAAATTTTAACAACATCTACAATTGCTACTCCCCTTGGGCATCTTTCCTGACATGCGTAGCAGGTAACACATTCCCAGAGACTGTCGTCTTCTAAAACTTCACTTTTGAGTCCCATGAGGGATTTTCTTATGATATTCCTTATCCTGTAAGGGGTTCTTTTTCCGGATGGACATGATCCGGTACAAGTACCACACTGGTAACATAAAGCTACAGTTTCTGCACCAGCATCTATTATTTCCTGTTTAAATCCTGGCTCTACTTCTTCAGCGCGTATTAGATTTGCTTCTTTATTAAGTAAACTCATACTTTCACTTCCTTTGGGTTTGGGTTCGTCTTTTTTAGTTTCCTCAATGATTTCTGCTTCTTCCTCTTCTGGAGCAGCAGGTTCTTCAACATTTTCCTCTACAGCAGTTTCAGTTTTAACTTCAACTTCTGAAGGTTTCTCTTCCTCAGCAGCTTTAGCTTCCTCTATAACAGGTTCAGCTTTTTCTACTACGGGTGTTTCTTCTATTGTAGGTTCTTTTTCAGTAATAGTTTCAGTTTTAACTTCAACTTCTGAAGGTTTTTCCTCGACAGCAGGTTTGGCTTCTTCTATTACAGGTTCGGCCTTAACTTCTTCTACTGCAGGTTTTTCTTCTACAACAGGCTCTTTTTTAACTTCTTCTACTGCAGGGGCAGTATGTTGTGTTGTCTCTGATCCAACTGGTTGTTTTTCCTCTTCGACGATTTCTGACACTTCAGATTCAGATTTATTCTCATCTTCCTCTTTTTCTGCCTCTCCCCCAGTTAAAAAATTTTTTAGTTTCTTTAAGGTTCTCATTCTTTTCACACCCTTGGCAACGGGTCTACGTGAAAACTTATAATTTTCATATCTAGGTTGATGATCTGTGTATATATACCTTGCGGAAATTTTGCAAACTGTAACCTTTTTGATGACACATATAAAATTCAAAATTTTGAATTATTTTTCAACTGTTTTTCGAAAAATAAAGAATAAATACCTACTTACCAGTGATACTATGGTAAATAAAATGGTAGCTATGAGTAAAAAGCTGTAAAAAATGGGTGGCGATATTAAAGTAACTAAAATCACCGCAAAAAGGAAAGATCCATAATATTTACCTACGGGATCATATACTAAGACCTTAAGCTTTGATGTCAGTATAAACTGCAAAAATACTAAAATTATGAGAAGCAGCAGCCAGTAGGGATAGATTCCAATAATTATGAATGTTAAGAATGCGACTAAAACAAGAATAAAATCTGCAGTTATATCAAGATATGCACCATAATCTGATGAAACTCCTAATTTCCTGGCAGAATATCCATCAAAAGCATCTGTAATGATTGCAAGTAAAAAAACAAGGATTGCCACTATTTTCATGTTATTTATAAGCAAGTCTAAAAATAGAATGGATAATACAATTCTAAAGGCGGTTATTCCTGTTGGAACTAAGATTAATTTGTTGATCTTCATTTTTATCCTTGCAATTAGTTATTTAAACTGGCTATACAAATATCTATAGTAAATAACTTAACTTATTAAACTTATAAATTTTAGATAATTATTGAAAGTAATTCAAGATATTTTGTTATTATAAACTTTCGTTTAACTACATTGATTAAAATGGAAAATTGATTTTTATGCTTGAAATAAAACGACATGATGGTCCAGCAAGGCTTGGAAATTATGATGAATTAAAAACACCGGCTGTTTTTAAACCTGGTATTGAATTTAAGATTATAAAAGATGAACCAATGCCATATGATGTCCCAAAGGAACTGGCAAAATGGTCTGTTAACCAGACAATTGAAAATGCAAAAGAAAGTAAAGAAAATGGTATTGGAGTTATTCACGGCGGAAAATATCTGGATTTGAGGATAAAATGTGCAAAAGAATTAGATAAACTTGGAATCACCACATTTCTAATAGCAAATCCTAAAGAACTTATGAGACAGCCATGGGATCTGGTTGATATAATCGTAAACATAAGGGAAAATATAAATCCAAATGCAGCACTGTATTTTCCATTTGTAGATATTAATTTTATTCCATTACTTGCTTATATGGGTGTAGACTTATTTGGAGACTTTTCATGCGACTTTTATGCTTATCTAAATATCATGCAAACTCCATCTTCAAACTACGATATCACTAAATATCAGATTTATGATCTGGATTTTGAAGAGCTTAAAGCGTACAATAAAAATACATTGGACTTTGTAATTAAAGAGATACAGGAAAATATCAAAAATATGACCCTCAGAAATTTAGTAGAGGAGCGATGCTGCACTTCCCCTGAAGCTATGTCTGCACTTAGAATACTTGATAAAAAATATCCTGATTTTTTAAAGAAATACATGCCTTTATATTAATAAAAAAGCATTTTAAAAATAAAATTAGATGGAATACATAGTATTCCATTCATGTTTCTGCTTCTACAACTTCTTCTTTTTTGGATAGAATTTTTTCTAATTCATCCAGTCTTATGGCGATTGGTTCTTCTTCGTATGCGCCTGGATCTTTTTCAATGCACTCTTTAACTTTGCCCTGGATTTGTCCAGCATCTTCTACATCAATCATACTTACAATTTCCATTTGCTGCTGGAATCTTTCTAGCCCTTCATCTGGAATGTTTTCGATGAAAGGTATTGCGCCTGTTGCACCTGATATTTTTCTTTTTTCGTCTAGACCATTAGCGTGTAGAGCTTCTATGCTTTGACCTGTAATGTGCCCCTGTACTTCTGATCCGCACAATATGAGGAATCTTATGTTAGGGTTTGATATCAGGTTTGCAACCATCTTTTCGATTCCTAAGTTTTCGGTTTTACATGGACCTGCTATGGCGGCTCCTGCATCCACTGGAATTTGTTCGTTGTGTGATCCAAGTGTTGTCGCTGCTACAGGGCTTTCAGGATCCCCGACCACGTAATCCCCATTAATTACGGGCCATCCTTCTGCTGGTGATTTCTTTTCAGCCAATTAAAACACCTCCCAATTTTAAACAGCGTTCAAAATTTTAATTTTGCAGTTCTCGAAAATCCTAGGTTTTCGAGCATTCGAAATTATAAATTCCGATGTTTGAAAATTCTACGATTTTTCGATGGCGTGGACCTTTAAAAAAGTAGGATAAATAACGCGCTGTTTCATATTAATTATAAGTTATAACGTTCATATATAAAAAAGTTTAGCATAGTCAAATTTAGTTAAAAATAAGTTATTAAAGGATAATTTAGGTTTTATTTGGCAAAAAAGTAATATTAAAAGTAGATTGATTAGTTCTTAGTTAATATTATGGCATAGTGGTAGGTACCGACTTCTTCCACTTTATTTACGGAAAATCCATAATTTTTAACTATTTTTTCTATGTCTTCTGGTGTTATTCTGACATGTAGTGGGGGGCCATGGGTACTTTCTTCTTTTTTAAATTCAACCACAGCAAATGACCCTCCCTTCTTAATTACCCTATGTATTTCTTTCATTACAGTTTCAACTTCATTGTTTTCAACAAATCCATGTAGAACATTACCCATGTACAGTATGTCAATACTCTCATCATCTACAGGTATTTTTTGGGTTATATTTGCAACTTCTGCATCTATATTTTTGATATTTTCGCTTTCGATTTTTTCTTTAAATGCATTAATTGATTCTTCCCAAACATCAACAGCGATGATTTTACCTTCATTGCTAACGATTTTTGAGGCTGCAATAGACATGTATCCATCTCCACAACCCGCATCTAAAAATGTATCTCCTTTTTTAAGTCCAACTGTACTTAAAACTCTATTTGAGTCCAGAATTTCTTTACTTGAACGTCCGTGATGAAAATGTTTTTCAGATTCTGCCATTTTTTCCCTCTTTTATTCAATAATTCAAAAATTTTAAAGTTATAGTGTTTGGATAGTATTGGAACTACTAAAATATTAAATTATCTGATAACTTAAAAATTATACAAAAAATAGCTGTTTAAATCAATAAAATACAAAATAATTATTAAAACTCAGGTCTATGACATTTGTATGAAATTACTTATGTTAAACTGTAATTAAACATATTATAGTCTACTAAAAAAGAATTTAACAAAATTTGATTTTAGTTGTAAGATGGGGTAACAAGATGCATTTGGTAGTTACACCTTGTTTTTTTCTATTTTGATAATATTGACTTTTTACCGGTCACATGGTTTACTTGGGTATCCGCATCTTGCCCCTGCAGCAGTTTCCCCTCGTGATCCTTTAAGTATTTTACCTCCTCCTTCTGGAGGGTTAACTATTGTTTTACCTTCAAAAGTAGGTAAATCTGAATCTACCCTTGGAGTTTTGCCTTTTTCTTCTTGTTTGGTAATATCTGAGCTTGCCCGTTCTTTACTTTCTTCTATCCACACTTCTGCAGTTTTTTCCTGTTCTTCCATTTCTTTTCTCTCTTTTTCGGACATACTTTTCTTTTCAGAGCCTTCTTCTCTCATATTTATTCACCTCTTGCATACAAAAATAATAATTCAATTAATCTTGACGGATATTTGGTGGGTTTTAAAGAAGATATCCTAAATTTTAAACATTTTTACAGTTTTATTATTTTAAATATTGAAAATGGGCCTGCCAATTTCTAATTTTGATGTTCAAATTATAAGTAATTTACTACTATTTATATGAAAAGTATTAATTAAATGTTAAATTCTACCATTTTTTCTGGTATATATTAAAAATCCGCTGAAAAATTAATAAAATAATTAATTACGTGATTTCATGATGATTTAATAGTTTGAGATTTGGTATTGATTTTTTAATTAAAAAAATAGTTTTATCCCATTATTTATAAAAAAAAGGAAAAATTAATGGCCATATTTAACTGTTATCTGGCCTTAATCTGTTCCTTGAAAATAGGAATACCCCTATAACAAAAAGAATGGCTGAAAGAACAACGGCCCAAACTATTTGGTACATGATAGTGTCCCAACTAACGGTATATGTCAGAACATAACGCAGCGCGTTTGCAACATGATACCATGGGAGAATATCATAAACCTGGATCTGCTGCCCCATAAAACTGCCGATTACCATCTGCGGCAGCTGGAAGAATGCACCAACCATGAATGTTAAAGGTACTGCTACTAGAGTTCCAAGCTGACCTGCCTGTGGGGGGCTCCTTGCAAAGGATGCTATAATCATTCCTAGAGATATGGAAGCTATACCTCCGATTATACCAATGATCACCGCCAGTATGATTGACTCAATACCTCCCTGCCAGTGGAATCCTATTCCTATAGCCACTGCAAAGAGAATTAATACTTGTGCAGCCGCTACAAGTGACCATGGCAAAAGACCGCCAAATAGAAAATCAAATGAGGTCATTTTGGAGAGTTTTAGACGTCTAAGGGTTCCACTTTCTACTTCTCTTGTTAATATTGTTGCTACGCTGGTTGCAAGCATTAATATTGCAAATACCATCATTCCAGGTGCTAGATAGTCGAAGGCTGTGAAAGATTCTGTCCCTGGCAATCCTTCTATTTTACCCTGGATAAGCTGTTGTGATTGAGCATTTCCATTATTTTGGAGGTTAGCAGCTAATTTAGTTTGATATGCCCCTAAAACACTTGATAACATGGCTTGAGTAATTCCAAATCCGGAATAACCAGTATCACCACGGACGATAACTGTTGATGGTGTTAAAGTTGAAATAGATTTAGAGAAATTCTCTGGAATTATAATTTCTGCGTCTACACTTCTCTGTTTTACAAGATTATCTGCCTCTGCCTCTGATGTTAAAGTGACATTAAACATATTTGTATCGTTTTCTGGATACTTAACATCTTTTAGTGTATCTGTAGTCTTATCCCCAAAGTTTATATTGGTTCCACCGGGCATTGTCACTCCCTGATCATAGTTAACTACTGCAATACTATGTGGTTCATTGTTTTCACCCATATTCCCATATGCAAATCCGAAAATTAACATAAAGAATAGTGGGAATAACAGTATGAAGAATAATCCTCTTCTATCCCTTAAAAGTTCTTTCAAATCTTTTGAAGCTATACTCATGAATTTCATTTTTTCACTCCCTGAGCCCTGTTCCTGTTAACTCGATGAAAACATCTTCTAATGTGTTTTGTCGTATAGCAAGATCATCTATATTAACATTGGATTCTTCAAGAGCTCCAATAATTTTTGGAAGTTTTCCTACAGCATCAAATGCCCTTAAATTAATCTTCCCGTCTAACTCCGCGACAGATATGATGTCCTGAAGGCTCTCAAGATACTTTATGACATCTCCATTATTCTGGTTAGAAAGGGTCATTTCAACAATATCTCCTTCTCCTACCTCTTTTTTGAGGTTTTTAGGTGTATCTAATTTAAGGAGATGGCCGTGGTCAATTATAGCAACTCGATCGCTTAACCTGTCTGCTTCATCCATGAGGTGTGTTGTTAAAATAACGGTTTTACCTTCATTATCCCGAAGTGATCGGATATAATTCCATAATACACGGCGTGACTGAGGATCAAGACCTTCTGACGGTTCGTCTAAAAGTACTATTTCAGGCTGGTGAATTACGGCTAGTGCAAGATTCAAACGGCGTTTCATACCTCCTGAAAGATTAGAAACTACTGTATCGGCTTTATCTGTAAGGAAAAGATCTTTTAAAAGAGTTTTTATCCTTTGATCCAGTTTGTCCTTGGGTATTTCATACATATCTCCCATAAGTTTAAGGCTTTCGTAGCATGTAAGATTTTCCCAGAGAACAAGTTCCTGGGGACATATGCCAATGGTCCCTTTATCAATCTTTTCTATTTCTTTATTGTTGATCAGAACTTTACCGCTGGAAGGACGTAGCAGCCCTACCATCATACTAATTGAAGTAGTCTTCCCGGCTCCATTTGGGCCTAAAAAACCGAAGACTTCTCCTTTTTTTATTTTTAAATTTAAATTGTCTACAGCTAAAAAATCACCATATCTTTTGGTGAGATTTTGAGCTTCTATTACATATTCATCCATCTAAATCCTCTCTTTTAAGATTAATATTCTCTTTTACTGCCAAATAGTCCCCCAAATATAATCAAAATGCCTAAAACAATGGCAATTGCAGGCCATATATAATTCCAGATATCTATTTTAATCAAATCAGATAAACCTGCACAAATTAAGATAATTCCAATTACAAGCGGCCAGATTAGGTGGCTATATGGAAATCCAAATAGTCTGTGGTGGCGGTATTCACGTCTGTTGTCCATATAATTCCTCCAATTTTTAGGGTATGAATTTAAATCATTTATTTTTATATTGTGTGAATTTAAGAAAGCTAAATGTATAATTTAATATATTCCGTGTCTTATTACTGCTTTTTAATGCTGTGAAAAAATTTTAAGCTTTTTGACCATGTGAAAGGCAATTATAACGAGGTAAATGATAATCATTATGAGTAAAGTGAACATATTGAACTCGATGTAATCTGTACGTCCGAAATATATCCAGAATGCAATGAACAATACAATCCAGACAATTGTGACTATTATAATGAAATGGACTGTTATTCTCAATATTTCTTTCAACTGGTCCACTACTTTATCTGAAAAAGTTTTTTCAGGGGAATACATAGCTGAGACTTCTTCGGGAGATCCCATCCTGTCAATAACTTCGTGAATGATGCTTTCATCAATATCAACATTTTTTTTAGCAGCAAGAGCTTCAGCACTGTCTAAAATATGCGTTTCCAATTCTTTAGAAACTTCTTTCCGCTGATTTGAACCCATATTCTTGGTTACTTTGTTTATATATTCCTTGATAAGGTTATTGTACATTTATAGTGCCCCTTTCATTTACTTGAAACATTGTCTTCACTTCTTTGTTTATATGTCCGTTAACAAGGTTACACATTGTATAATCCGCCCTTTTCATTATCTTGAATATTCTTTTTAAGCCGTTCAATGACTGCACTAATTGCATTAAATGAATTCAGCCATTTTGTTCTAATTTCCTTTCCGTATTCAGTTACCATATAATATTTCCGCGGCCTTGGCCCGCTGGTTTCCCAGCGGCTAGAAAGTAGTTCATCCTTTTCGAGACGTCTAAGAAGTGGATATAATGTTCCTTCTTCCACATTTAACCCTGTTTCATTGAGGCTTTTGATTATTTCGTAGCCGTACTTCTCTTCGTCCAGAAGGCAGACTACAGCTACTTGCATAACGCCCCTCCTTATTTCAGTCTCGAATTTTTCAAGGACTTTATCCATTGTTATCCTCCCATATAATGTGTGGCACTAATAGATGTCACATACTATACTGTACGTAGCAAGGTATATAAAATGTTTTGCAATGGAAATCTAATCCATCTCCATTAATTTTTTATAAAACTCAAGATCTCTTTCTAACCCTTTAATACCGTATTCCAGAACAGCAAGGGAAATAGGTAGTATATTGACTCCGTATTTCTCCTTTTTTTCAAGAGACTCTTTGTACATCTGCAGTTTACTTTCATAAAGCGGTTTAATTATTTTCACACGGCTTTCTTTGGGTATGAGGTCAAAAAACACTGCATGTACACTGAAATCAAAACCATCGATATCCGGTTCAACAGGCTCTGCTACCATCTCAAGCAGTTTTTCCCGACCTTTTTCTGTGATATGATATACTTTTTTGCTGGTATTTCCACCAGCTACTATTTTTCCTTCAATAAAGCCTTCTTGCTCAAATCTTGCAAGAGTAGGGTACAAAACATTGTTATTCAGCTTAAAATAGGGATTCCCAAAAGATTCTTTAATATTCTTTTTAAGCTGGTACCCATGGCTTGGCATTAAGAAAATCATACCCAGAATAATGAGGTCTGTATTCGCCATTTAATTCACATCCAATTTTAAGTAAGTTATTTTTAACTTATGTTAAATTTAACATAGGTTATTTTTAACATATAGTTTTCTAATATTTAAAGTTTTGCTAAAAACTGAGTTTAAACTCATGTTCTGAATTTGAAGTGGGCATTGTTTGGACTAAAAAATTATTGCAATTATTTAAAAAGTAAGTGAAATGCTCAAAATACTTGAATAATAATTTACATAATTATAAATATCAGATGGAAGGTGAACAAAATGATAGAAAAACTTGAAGTAAGCTTAATCAATGAAAATGTTCATAATTTCAAAAAAGGGGAATTTGGGGTGGAAAAAATTGAAATTGACGAAGATAGGGGCTTAATTGAAGTAACATACGGTGCTAAAGAGGACGGCATTAAACATGTTATAATTCCACTTCAAAACATTGAAAAGTGTGACTATATGGAAAAAGTAGGGGGAAAAGTTGAATCTGAAGTAGAAAAGAAATAATTTCAGTCAATATTTAAATAACGTAATTTGTAATAATCAATTCATTAATTTTTCCTCTTTTTGAAGCATCTGAGTTTATGTGTCTTTTTGCCGGAATTCTATTAATATTATATTTTTTGTAAAGATCATCAAAGAAATGGTCATTAATGTCCTTGTTTTTAGGGTCTGAATTGCTGAGCATTAGGTATGCTCCCAGTTTATCCTTTTGCTCAAAAAACATTGATAATCTGACCTGATCTTCATCAAAAAAGCCGTCTTTAGAATAACTTGTGAAGCTTGAGGTTCTATTTAGCGGACGATAGGGAGGATCAAGATACACGAAACTACCTTTCTGTATATACTCGCTGGAACTTGTAAAATCTCCACAGAAGATTTCAGTATCCTTTAAAGCTTTATTTACTTTGACAATGTTTTCTTTATCATAGATACTTGGATTTTTATAACGTCCAAATGGAACATTAAATTCTCCTTTCTTATTATGACGGAAAAGACCGTTAAAGCATGTTTTATTTAAAAATATTAGATAAGCAGTTCTTTCAATCCATTCATCATTGAAACTGCTGTAATTGAAATTCTCAATTTGTTTGTTGTATTTGTCTCTAATATGGTAGTAGTATTCCTTTCGCATGTCTTCTGATTTTTGAAGGTGTTTATGCTTAATTTCACTTAATTTATCTATTAATGCTTTATAGTCTCCCTGTATAACTTTATATGCTATTATTAATTCTGGATTAATATCAAAAAGAAATGACTTTTTTATATTATATTTTCTCTTTAAAAAGAAGAACATTGCTCCCCCACCAATAAAAGGTTCAACGTACCTCTCAATGGTTTTATTGTCCTTTATTTTTGAGGGTAATCTTTTATCAAATTCATCAAGTAACTGTGTTTTCCCACCAGCCCACTTTAAAAATGGCTTTGCGCTAAAATCATTATCATTTTGCATATTTTACAACCGGAATTATTAATATTTACTGAGATTCACTGATCCTCAAGAATCTCTTCAGGCGCACCGCAGATCTTTACCAAATACTCTGCTTCCATAAAATGAAGGTCTCCCGGTATAATCATACAGTGGAGAGGCCCGCCGAAGTCCTCGTTAATTAAATTTTTAATTTTATCTGCACGTACAAAGGGTTTGTCTGAACCTGCCCTTGCAATTCCTACAGCTATAGTATCTTCAGTTATAGCTCCTTCTTTTCTTTCTTCTTCAACTTTTAGGAGATATTCCAAACCTTCATTTACAGTCATATATCTGTTTTCATCGGCCCTAATATCTAAAAGTACCAGTGTATGGGCATTAAATTCTATATTGGCTTTTATAGCAGTATAAGGTGAATGAGGGAAAAAGTTTTTATCTGGAAATGGCACAGTGGTTACCTTCCCGAACTTATAAGCTTGGAGTCCTGCAAGCCCTGGAGCAGCAGACAGAATGGAAGATGCATGAATAACTGTAGTTTCAATGTCCTTTTTTTTAGCTTCAATCATCAAATCAGTATGTGTAGTTGCAATTAGCGGGTCACCTGCAGTTAAAAATCCAACATCTTTATCTTTTGCAGATTCTAAAATGATATTTTCTTCTTCAACTTCACTTCGCTTCAAAACAACTATATCTTTTCCTATCATGAATTTTAATGCATCTAATGTTGTTCCAAAAAGATTTGCAGTATAAAATTCAGCATATATAACATCTGCTTTCCTTAACGCTTCAATTCCCTTTAAAGAGATATCCTTTTCATCGTAAAGTCCTAAACCAATAAAATAAAGCATATTAACACCTCAATTTCCTGTAAAGATTTCATTTAATAAATATAATCTATAAATACATTTTAGCTCCTAATTAACGAGTAAAAATATTTTGTATATTTTTAAATTTAAACCATAATTATCAGAATGATTATATTTTAATCATGATAATATTTAGCTGTAGTGAATGACGTAATTTTCAAATTACAAATTTTAGATATTCGAAAATCCCTCAAAATCCTCAAAAATGATTCTTGGGCTAAGATTTTTACAAATTTAAAGCAAACAAATTTTTTATAAATATTAATATAAATTATTTAGTCATTCACTATATTAGCTTAAAGCTTTAATCACGAGGAAAATCATGATAGGTCTAAAAATTCCCAAAAACATGGCAAATGATGTGCGCAAAATTTTATTGAATCAGTCACTACTGAATCTTGACGCTAGAATAAAACGTGATAATGATTTTGTTATACTTCCCCTTAACGAAAAGCCAGATCAAGATATGCAGGAGCTAATTGGACAAAAATGTGAAATAATAGAAACTGCATTTGAAAAGCAAAAAAAAGGCCCTCGAAGCCTTAAAGATTACCTAAAGGGTAAAATTGATGATAAGACGATTGATGAAATAAGGGGATCATTTGATATAATTGGAGACGTTGTTATTTTAGAGATACCTGATGATCTGGAAAATTATAAGGGCCTAATTGGGGAAGCTGCACTTAAATTTACAAAAAGAAAAGCGGTTTTTAGAAAAACAAGTGAAATTAAAGGAATTATAAGGACAAGGGAGCTGGAACATATTGCTGGAGAAGATATATCTGAAACTGTTCACCAGGAATTTGGATGCAGACTAATGCTTGATGTTAGAAATGTATATTTCAGCCCTCGACTGGCAACTGAGAGGAAAAGGGTGGCTGATAGTGTAAAAGACGGCGAAGTAATCGTGGATATGTTTGCTGGAGTTGCCCCGTTTCCTGTGCTCATTGCAAAAAATCATGATGTGGCAGTTTATGCGATTGACATTAACCCTGAAGCCTATAAGTATGCAGAGAAAAATATTGAGCTTAATAGGGTTCATGATAAAGTAATCCCAATATTAGGAGATGTCAGGGAAGTTCTAGAAAATAAAGACATTAAAGCAGATAGGATAATCATGAATCTCCCTGGAAGTGCATATGAATTTCTGGACACTGCGGTGCAGCATATAAAACATGGAGGAATCGTTCACTACTACGAGTTTTCTGAAAGTTTTGAAAAGCCAATTGAGAGACTTAAAGAGGCCGCTTATCCTAGAACGGTTCAAATTCTTGATAAACGGAAAGTTCGTTCTAGAAGCCCAGGTAAATGGCATATGGGTATCGATGCGAGAATTTGTTAATTGTGGTAGTTGGTGCAAAGTTTAAATAATAATATAAACCATATCTTATGTTTTCAATTAGGAAATATTAATTTTAATACATATAGATGGTTTGTTATGCGTTGCGAGAAATGTGGAACTCAAAATCCTCCAAATTTCACCTTTTGCATATGTTGTAATGCAAAATTAGAACTACCTGATGAAAATACAAATGGGTATTTGGTATGCAGTGAATGCGGGGGTTACTATGAACTTCAAGAAGGAGAAAATCCAGAAGATTTTGACTCATGTGAATGCGGTGGCCAGCTGGTATTTTACTGGTATAAAGAAGAGTTTATGGAATAAATAGTTTAAAAATTAAGATTAAAAGTTAAATAAATATTTTTAAATTTTAGAAAAATTTGATTAAAAAGGCTCCAAGATACCTTCTTCAGTAATTATGCCTGTAATCAAGTCACTGGGCACAATATCAAATGAAGGATTCTCAACTTCAGTTCCTTCCGGTGCAACCATGCATTCACCAAAGTATAGAACCTCATTAGGGTCTCTTTCTTCTATTTTGGTGTCATATATTGAATTTTCGAAATCAAATGTACTTTTGGGGGCTGCAACATAAAATGGCACATCAAACCGTTTTGCAGCAAGAGCAACCATCAAAGTACCTATTTTATTAGCTATTCCACCTTTAGCAACTCTATCTGCACCAACCACTACTTTATTTACTTTTCCTGTCTGCATCATCCTTGCAGCGGCGTTGTCCACGATTAACTTCACGGGGATATTTTCCTGCTGCATCTCAAAGACGCTTAACTTCGCGCCCTGACAAAAGGGTCTTGTTTCGTCACATATAACCTTAATTTTTTTGCCTTCTTCAAATGCAGCCCTTATAACTCCTAAAGCAGTCCCATAATCTACACAAGCAAGGGCTCCTGCATTACAATGGGTTAAAATTGTATCTCCATCATCTATTACTTCTGCGCCGTGTTTTCCAATAGCTTTATTTGTTTCGATGTCTTCATCGTACATTTTTAAAGCTTCTTCAAGTGCATTATCTGATTTAAGTACTCTGTCAACTGCCCAGAAAAGATTCACGGCTGTTGGACGTGCAGCCTTGATTTCTTCTCCAGCTTTTTGGAGATCAACACCTTCCAATTCTGCAAGTGCCATTCCAAAGGCTGCAGCCACTCCTATTGCAGGTGCGCCGCGTACTTTCATGGTTTTAATGGCGTGAATAACATCTTTATAAGTTTTGCAGCGGTAATAAACCAGTTCATGAGGTAATTTTGTTTGATCAATGAGTACAAGTTGACTATCTTCCCAGAACATTGTTTTCATTAAAATTTCTCCTTAGATTAATATGACTATATTGGGATAAAACAAAAAATAGTTACTGTTTTGAGCTAAAATAAAAAAGAATTTAAAGAAGGGTTATGTTCCCTTAATTTAGTTAATAGTGACTTGCTGGAGTCATATCAAGGTGTTTGTCTTCTTTACCAGGAACTCCGTATGCATCTGCTCTACATTGGGTACATGCTCTAAATACAGGTATTATTTCTTCAACAGCATCTCTTACCTGGCTTATTTGTGCGCATCCTGGCTTTTCGTAATCTTTGAATTTGTTAAGTGGTATTAGAGGGATTACATTCATTAAAGAAGCCCCTCGTTTTTTGACTTCTTTTGCAATATCAATTATATGCTCGTCGTTTAATCCGGGAATCAGTACAGCGTTAACTTTTATCACTACATCTTTTTTTGCAAGTTTTTCTATGCCTTCAAGCTGGTTTTTGGAGAGTATTTTAAATGCTTCTTCTCCCTTGTACATTTTACCATCATAGAAAACTCCGCTGTAAATTTCTTTTCCTATTTCCGGATCAACTGCATTTACAGTGACTGTCACTGAATTTATACCTAATTCTGCAATTAGATCAGCTTTATCTGGTAAAAGAAGTCCGTTTGTACTCATACATTTTATAAGTTCAGGAAACTCCTCGCCTGCACGTTTAAAGAATTCAAATGTTTCATCGTTAAATAGGGCATCTCCAGGACCTGCAACACCCACCACAGAAATTGGCATTTCACCTGTAACTTTCCTGACATGTTCTATTGCATCATCGACAGTCATGACTCTTGAAGCAACTCCTGGACGGACTTCACATTTGTTGATGTCCCTTGTACAGAAATTACATTGAATATTACATTTTGGTGCAATTGGAACGTGGATTCTTCCAACTTTATCATGCATTTTTTCATTAAAGCAGGGGTGCACTTTTGTTATATGGGCAAACTTACTTTCTTTCATTTTATTATCTCCTTAAGAGGCTTTAATTATTATTTAAGTTTTTTAATCATCTCATCTCGCTTTTGGATCCATTCTTCTTTAATAATTTCATCAGAACAGACCATTGCAATAACATTACCTTCTGATAAATGGTCTATAACCTTAAAGCCTTCAGGTATTATTCTGAATATGGCATCATATACCTTCTTTTTTAAGTCCTCTTGGGGGTCGTGGATAATAATTCCTTCCACTTTGGCTTTAGGATTGTTTATTATAATTTCATATCTGCTGGGCTGTTGTATATTTTCCCTTCCTTCAATTTCCCACAATTTTTGAAGTAACTCTGGAAGGTAAGTTTCATCTTTAACCCTTATGTATAAGTTGTTTTCATCTTTTTTATATTCATACTCTGCAAGATCGTCAATTGTAATGGGAGATGCAGCTTTTTCATATTCGACTACAATGATAAATACAGGCTCTCTTGGGTCTGCAAACACTTTCATATCTCTAATTGCTCTTGAAACCTGGAGATCTTGTAATGTCTGTCTTATAACCATTTCATAGACTTTTGCACCGTTTTCATCGTAAGATTCAACTATCATTTAATATCTCCATGCAGACAACTACTTTTTCCCTAAACCGGATACTAGAAGCGCAGCACCAACTGCACCGATGTATTGTGAATTTTCTGGCACAATAACTTTGATACCGCCAAGAACTGTACTTACTGCTTCTACAAGGCCTTCCACAAGTGATGTTCCTCCTACCTGAATCAGGGGCTCACGAACATCAATTTCCTGGAGCTGCTGTTCATAAACCTGTTCTGCTACAGAGTAACACGCAGCGGCTGCCACGTCTTCTTTGGTACCTCCTGCAGCAAGTGAAGTAACCAGATCCTGAATACCGAATACCATGCAGTAACTGTTTAAAAGAACGTTTTTGTAATTTCCTTTTAAAGCCAGTGCTCCAAGTTCACTTATATCAACTCCAAGCCTTCGTGAAGTTATTTCAAGGAATCGTCCTGATGCTCCGGCACAGATTCCTCCCATGGTGAAGTTATCTGGAATTCCGTTGTTAACAGTTATAACTTTGTTGTCCATACCACCGATATCCAATACAGTAGCTTCACCTTTTTGACTGTCTGCAAGGTAAACAGCTCCTTTTGAGTTTACACTGAGTTCTTCCTGGATTAAGGCAGCATTGTAGTGTTTTCCTATGGTCAGCCTTCCGTATCCAGTTACACCCATACCATCAACATCGTCTAATTTATATCCAGTTCCCTCAAAGGCGCTTTGCATCCCGTCTTCTGCAGACTTAATAACATCGGTTGTTGGAAGCCAGCCAGTCCCTATTATCTTGTTGTTTTCCATTAAAGTAACTTTTGTGGTGGTTGAACCAGAATCTATTCCAATTGTGAGGCCGTTCTGCTTTTCACGAGCAAGAAGACTTTTTCTAGCGACAATTGTGGTCAGTGCTTCCATCCTTATGAAAAGCTCGTCTGCTTTGGTTTTTTCTGTAAATGAATAGGTCACAACAGGTAAGTTAGTATTCTCCTGTATAAGTCTCCTCAGTTCATTTCTAACCAGTGCACCCTCTGCGCATCTAAAACAGGTTGCAATAAACACCGCATCTGCAGTTGATTTTCCTTCAACCAGTGACATTGCCCTTGCTATCATGAGTTTGATACCGCTACTTGCAGCGGCAAAACCAAATTTTTCATAAGCTTCATCAATATAATCTAAATCTGCCTCTGGAATAACAATTTCCGCGTCAAATGTTGCGGCAGCTTTTTCTATTTCCTTTTGAATACCACTGTATTCTGTTCCACAGGATAATTGGGCTATCTTAACCATTTTTTTCCTCCAGTGAGTCTAAAAAAGTGTTAATCTTGTTTACCATTTCTATTGCTTCTTCTCTTGTAGTTGGATATTGAAGTTCGAGTATAGGGATGTCCTTCTTTCGTAGATAATACATGGAAAGTTCATTAGTTCTGGCGCAGCCTATACAACCAAATCCATAAGGAGCTTCCTGCATGATTATTGCAGCTTCTGCTTCATCTATTAAAGGCCCGAATATGGCCATTCGGCCCCTTACTCCTGATGGCACTTCAATAGCTGCATATTTAAGTCCTTTTATTGGTTCTGCTTCAGTTATGTTAAGTGGAGGTGAATCTATCTCCACATCTGTAACTTTTTTTCTTACTTCTTTCATTAGTGAAAGTGGTTCGTGTCCTCTTCGTTCAACTAAATCCGATAAAATTAATGAATTTGGAGGGAATATAGCTATTTTCAATTAAACATCTCCTGTAACTGTTATCTGGATAAGTCTCCTTTTATTTTTAAATTTAAAAAATGCATAATCATACTAATAAAACTCACCTTTAGGTGTTTCAGATTTTATGAGGTCAGGTCTCCTAGCTATCTGCATGAGATCACTGAATATCCCTCTTGTTAGGTCTACAATTCCTACTGCGCCGATAACTTCATTTTCTTCAATTATAGGGACAACTACCACTGGAATTCCTTCATAAACACCAGTTTCAGGTGTTTCATGGATAAGTTTGCCATTTTTTAATACTTTTTCAAGGATAGGGCCGGTATAATTATAATCTACAATCTCACCCTCTTCTATTCTAACTCCATTGGAGTTTTTACAGCGCATTGTTATGGGCAATTTATTCACAAGCTGGTGGATAGCGAGTGCCATTGGGGCTATCTCTTTACTATTTGAAGAAGAAGTTATCTGCATTTTTATCATTCCTCTTAATATTTTATAAAATATATGAGCTTAGGAATTTTATTTAATCTTCACTTTCTTCTATGAGCTTTTTAAATTCATCAGGTGAAATTTTCTTTGGTTTTTCAACATGTACTTCCCGTGGATTCTCAAGTGCTTCCCTTAAGCAGTCCAGCAGTTCATATTCTTTTTCGAGCTGATGGAAACCTTCTCTTGCTGCCCCTCTTTTGGCCCTACAACGCCTTGTATCTCCTGGGGGAAACCCTCTGTCTTTTGTAAATATATTGCAGGGATCTAATTCTCTTATTTTAGTTACAGCTTCTTTTACAACTGTCTCGTCCCCGTGTATTATAGCTCCATAACATGTTGATTTAATGGTAAGTGGGAGTTCCATCATGTGAATTTTTTGAACCAGTTCTGCCTGATTTATTTGTGCAGATGGTCCCAGTACTATCATACGAGTAACTTTAGAATTTTCAGAGTTTTCTTGAGACATAAACTGTCGCCCCCTCTTTAAATTTTTCAAGGTTTTCAAGTCCTTTTACAATATGGCCAACGACATTGGTCCCGGCAAATGGTTCTCCGGTAGGGCCAAATTCGTTATTATCCTCAAATCTCACTCCGATCATTCCTACATGTCTTCTTGACATGTTGGTTATTCCAATTTGACCTGCATTTACGCATTGTGACGGAGTATTTTCTGGAACAAGCCCTCGTGCTTCTTTTGCTTTTCCCTCAAACATCATTACCTTCATTCCAGGGAATGCGAAGTGAACTTTAAGAGATCCTATTGGATAATCAAGGAGTCCTGTAATTTTCTGGAAGTACCATGAAGATCTTGGTGCATTATCATCTATATCGATGTAAATTATTTCATCTTCCTTAACTCCAAGGGTTTTTACCTTTTGGGCATTGATAATTTCTGTTGTATATAATGGGTCCTGGCTTACAACTATTGCATTATCATCATCTAAGCCCTCACGTATTTGTTCTATGCCTCGTGAAGATAGATACTCTTCTGCTTCTTTTTGGGTCATAGAAAGTGTCATTACCCTCTCAGGGTCTGCTTTAACTGTGATATAATCTCCAGTGTTTGCAATATCTAAAAGCTGTATTCCTTTATTAACGTGCCCTATAACTGTATGGGGTGGTGTAGAAACCCTGTCTTCCCGGTAAATATAAACCCGTCCAGCTCCTTTGCCGGTATTTCTGAGGGTAACTGTTCCCCGTGTTCTTTGATCTATATATTCTGAAGGTTTTGAAAGCCCTTGTAATCTGTAAAACCCTACAAAAGAATTAGATTCATAGTCTACCTTGATTTTACCTTCTTCAGCTAATGCAAAGAAATGTTCAACAGACTGGGGCGATTTGAATTCAGGATTAATTAAAACATAAGTAAACAATTCGTTTCCTTCAGTAATGGGTGTATCTAAATCAATTACTGTAGCGCTTTTTACAGTGCTGCTTCGTTCTATAACTGGTTTAATTTCTTTTATTGTATCGTCATCTGTGAGATTAAGTAGAGTCCGTTTACCACCAAGTACCTTAGCAAAAACTCCATTACTTCCTTCAGGAACACCATACACTGCTTCATGTTTGGATTTACTTAAGATAATATGGGTTGAATCTGCAGTAAAACCTGAAAGGCTTATAATAACATCCCATTTTCCATATTTGTATTCATCTCTTGTTGGAGTAAGGTTTGTTTTAATAGGCCCAAGAGAAACTTCACTTGAGGTCGTCCACCGCACCTCCTGATTCTCAAACTCTTTATACATGTTTTTCCATACTTCAACTAGATCTGAAGGGCCGTTTTCAAGTAATTCAATTATTACGCTTCCTTTGCTGGTTTTTATTTTGTATTTATTTACGTGCTTTTCAAATTCCTCTTTACCTTTAATAATACTGAGGACACAGCCTTCCATATATGGTGCATTTGCAGCTTTGATAGCATCCTTTATTGTAGAACCCTCGGGGAGGTCTATTTCTTCTCCATTGACCCTTACAAACATTAAATCTCCTCATGGACTAATTTTATGAATGATTTATTTAGATTGAGTAATTCTTTTGAGTTATATCTATGAGATATTTATTGAACTATAATGGTGAACCGTAGATATTTGCAGCGATTCAATTCATTAATCCTAGTGCTTAATTTATTTAATTTATAATCATCATATGTCTAATAATTTATGTTGTGCGGTAATTTTATGATCGTTCCTCTTTAACACCAGTTATTTTATCCTTTTGGAAGTCAAATAAGATTGCCTTTTGGTCTTCATGAGTCACATAAAGCTTTTTATCTTCAATAATTTCTCCAGCGACTGAAGCAGTTATATTAACTTCTTCAAGTAGTTCAATACACCGGCTTACAGTACTGCTTTCTGCAGTAAGAACAAAACCTGATCCTGGATATAATTTGAGCCACTGCTCCCATTTTACACTTTCATTTCGCGGGATCTTTTCAAGTTCAACATTTGCACCTACACCAGACGCTTCAAGTAACATTCCAAGCGTACCTAAAGTTCCGGGATTGCTTATATCTTTACCTGCAGTTACCAATTTTTCTTTACCTATCTTATTCATAACTTCAATCTGGGCCTGTACAAGTTCATCACTTTTCATTGTGGTTGTATCCCAGTTAAGATCGAATTGCGGATGCAGTTTTCCATCAATATCAATTGCAATTATAACTTTATCGCCTATATTAGCATCACAGCTTGTAATAACTGCATCTTTATCTACTATCCCTGTAATAGACACATCTAAAGCATTATATGGTGTATCTGGATGTAAATGGCCCCCTACCATTGGGACTCCGAACTTTTTAACTCCTTCATTAATACCTTCCATAATTTCGTTGCATATTTTTTTGTCTTTTGTAGAAATAACATTAGTCATACCAATTGGCCTTCCGCCCATAGCAGCAATATCATTCACGTTAACTAAAACAGAACAGTAACCAGCCCAGCGTGGATCAGCTTCCATAAGCCTTCCCCACATTCCATCGGCTGCAAGAAGAGCTAATTTTTCATTTCCTATTTCTATGGCCGATGCGTCGTCGCCAAAGCTTAAAATAGTATTTCCAGCAATATTATAAGTATCTTTTAAAATATTTGCAATATGATTTATGGAATTTTTTCGTGTAATTCCTTCAAAATTTTTTATAGAATCAATGAGAGAGTTTAAATCCACTTGTACACCTCAGTTTTCTTTTATTTTAAAGCAAGTGGTGTTATCATTTATAATCTGTAGTATTTCATTTTTAAAACTTTCGATATTTTCTGTTTCTATGATTTCTTCTTCGTTGAAGAGCTCATGGAAGATTTTTTGGCCAATGATATCATCATGGCCACTTTCAAGTTCTATTATTAAGGATTTGCTATTTTTAAACCCTTTTTCCACCACTTTATCAATATCACCATCGGTAATTCCAATTATGGGAACTCCAAATCTATAAAGGATATCACCTGCAACAAGAGTAGTATCATCTCCAACTGTTACAACGATATCTGCATCTTTTAGTTTGTAAATATCTTCTGCTGCATGATTTAAAAAGGCTACATTGAATTTATCTCCAGTTTTGGGCTTTTCAGCAACTCTTGGAGTGACTTTGGATCTTCTAAGCAGCCCTGTTTTTATCACCACTTTTGTTAAATCAACCCTGCCGAGTTTTTCAACTCCGTGTTTTTTAATGGTCCCTCCAACTATTTCAGTTATAATTCCATCTTCTGCAACTAAAGTAACGTCACATGAAGTTGATTTACCAATGACAAGCCCGTTTACAAATATATTTTCATTAGGGGATACGCCTGCAACCTTTCTGCGAGTTTGTGTGACTTCGCTTTTCATCAGTTCATTCTTTATTTCTTCCGCGTCAACAACTTTTAAGCATAATCTCTCCGCTATTTGATTTGCAAATTCAATTAATGAGCTATTCCAGGCTATGACGCTTCCATCAGCTTCACCAGGCCTTTCAATTTGAATTAAGGGGGGAACATTTTTACATCTGCTCCAAACTTTAAATCCGAATGCATGGCCAGTTACGCTGGATTTTCCATAGTTTATTAAAAATATAACATCGCAATCATGAATAAATTTTTCAATAGATTCGCTTGGAAACAATTTTTGGCTTATGTCTATCTTATCCTCAAGCCCTGCATCATATACTGCAGTTCTACCCATTGTTCCTCCAAGTCGTGCCTTTACATCTCCATAATCTTTAAGTAAGTTCAAAATTTTCTCTGCATAACCTGAATCAACTATATAGGGTCCATGCACAACTACACCAATTTTCATAATTTCTTTCTCTGAATGAATTATATATTAAAATTATCGCTGAATTTGTAGCTTTAAAAAATAATCATGTAATACTTTTATTGTCTTTAGCTAAGATTTAATTAGAGAATTATTTTTATCTTTAAGAGAATTGGTTAAATATTATTTAACAGCCTTTATTCTCTTTCTAAAAACAGGAGATCCGCATATTTCACATTCTTCAAATTTATAGTCTGATGGATATCTTTTTTTACAGCCCTTGCAGATCTTGACCCAATTGATAATTTCTTTTATTCCAGGGGTTAAAACGCTTTTATAATCAATTCTAATGGTTTTAAGGGTGTTTTGCATGGAGTAATCATCTGTTACAACAATTGGTTTAAATCCATTTCTTTTGAATTTAAATGCAAGCGCCACGATACCTCTGTCAACATCAGAAAGCCGCAGGATATCACCTGAAGATGTGATAATCTTGTTAATTTCTTCTATATCTTTGGGATCAGGTTCATCTACTTTAATATGTCCATTTTCTAGGGCAGACTGCAGTAATATTCCTGATTTTAAGTCTTTAATTTCTAAAATAGCACCACTCGTGGTAAAATTAGCATAGCTTTTTGAATAAAAGCCCCCTATTATTGCAGACGCGTCCAAAACGTAAATCTTTTTTTGCATAATACCAGTTATCAATTTTTAAAAATAATAAATTTATCTAACCTTTTAAAACATTCAAGCTGAAATAGGCATTTTTGCAGTCCATTATCATAAGATACAGAAAGTTTTTATGCGATGAAATACAAATAAAGGTATGCAGGGAGGGCGAAATTAGACTCCTCTTAATTTTTCCGCAAAAATTAAACCGCCTCTGAATTGGATCTAATGCCCTCCTGGTTTCCAAATTGTTTCTACGACTTTTTATGTAATTTGCAGCATTATTTTGATCTAATGCCATTTAGTTATGGTTTGATTGGATAGCATATAAATCTTTTGATTTCTTATTACTGTTAAATAGGCCTGAATGTTCATTTTAAGACTTATTATTCTTAGATTAATTTTATTCTTCGTTATTTTTAGATATGGGTCTTATTTTAGGATTAAAAATTAATTTTACTGGTTATATAATAATGTGTATATTTAGAATATAATAGAAATAAATAATATAGTATATGGGGCATATATATTATCAATTAAATCGTATTTAGTTATTAAACTCAAAATATTTCCTTATTTAAGTAATATCATGAATACAGGATGATTTTATGAAAAGCGAAAGTATGAAAGAGCATAAAAAACAAGCGCCCAAATCTGTAAATGGTGCAGTTATAACCTTAAGTGACTCTAAATATCAAGATTTTTTGATGTGTCAAAAATCTTTGATTTTTGATGACCCGAGACAAGGTCTCGAGGGACATAAGGATAGTGATGTATCTGGCGGTTTAATAAAAGATGCATTAAGTGAAAACAATAACCTCGTTTTTTACTCAGTGATACCTGATGATGCCGGACTTCTTGTTTCAACTATAAGTAATATAATAGAAAATTATGATGTCGATGTTATCATAACAACTGGAGGAACTGGAATCGGGCCTCGAGATATAACAATTGAAACTTTAAAGCCCCTGTTTAATAAAGAATTAAATGGATTCGGAGAGATATTCAGGTATGAATCATATAAAGAGCTTGGAACTGGTGCTATTTTAAGCAGGGCAACAGCTGGTGTTTATAAAAATAAATTGATAATAGCTCTTCCAGGATCTCCAAATGCGGTGGGTTTAGGTTTAAAAATAGTGATGCCTGAACTTGGCCATCTTGTCAAGCATTTAAGAGATTGATAATTTTAAGATAGTTGTTATTTTCTTTTATTTATTACTTATTTTTTATTTTAAGCTATTTTGAGTTATATCTTAAGTTTATTTGATTTAAGAACCTGTTTTATGTGGTTAATAAATAAACCTTTTGTGAGTATTGTCACTAAAAATATAATTAATGGATTTAAATCCGTGATTATAACCACATTAGGGATTAAATTCATTTTTTTTAGAAAATAATGCATAAGAAGCTTTATATATTAAAATAAACTACTTATTATCGAAAACATATATGGAGGCGGATATATGCAAAAAATTTTGGTAACTTTGATGGTTACAATTATGGCCATAACATTATTGGCCCCTATTTCTGCAGAGGATATATCTGATATCTTGAATAGTACTAATGTCACAAATTCAAGCACTGATGATTCTGTATCTGGCAATAATTCGACTGATAATAGTTCTATCGCAAATAACAGTACTTCAATACCAGATCAGTTTAAAACATTGGTAGATCCTCAAAGCAAATTAATAGCTTTAATAACAACAATAGAAACTTTAAAAACAACTTATGCTAATAATTCAACTGCAGCTGGACTTTTAAACTCCTTAAGCCAGTTTGAAAAACAGGCTAATAGCTTAAACAACCAGATCACTGCGTTTATGCAGAATTCAACAGTTGAAAATGGTACTGTAATAGCACCTGGTAGAATTAACAGTTTTATTAAAAGAGAGGCTGCTCTTGAACATAAAGTTGCTGTTAAAGAACAAGTACTTTCTAAACAAAATGCTAAAAAAACTGCAAAAATAAGTAAAGTAAATAATTCAAATAAAAGTCAATCAAAACAGAATAAAGGAAATAATAAATAATTTATTTTCTTTTATTTTTATTTTTTAAAATCATCTATTGAAATTAAAGGTTCTAAAGTAATCCCTTCTTTTTTAAGGTTTTGGACAGCTCCTTCAGCCCTATCTACAACTACAATTGCTTTTTTAACTATTCCACCGTTATCTTTAATTGCATTAATTGCTTTAATAAGGGAACCCCCAGTTGTGGTTACATCCTCAACCACGACAACAGAATCTCCTTCTACAAGTTCTCCTTCTATGAGCTTCGCTGTTCCGTAGCCTTTTTTGGCCTTTCTTATCATAAGCATTGGAATATATGATTCAAGAGATATTGCTGTTGCTATAGGCACAGCCCCTAAAGCAGGGCCTGCAATTTTATCTATTTTATCATCAATTATCTGGTTTGCTACAATTTTTGCAACCTGTTTTAGGATTTCTGGGTTTGTAATGGCCATTTTCATGTTTACATAGTAGTCGCTTTCTTTTCCAGAAGCCAGTGTAAATTTACCAAACTTGATAACTTCTTCTGCCTTTAAAAGGTCTATAAGTTTCTTTTTTTCGTTATTCATTAACATCACTAGATAGATTTGTTTAGATTATATTGGGATCTATTTAATCATTTTTCCAGGGTTTCTTGCGCACCGTTTACACATGCCTTTTGAAACATCATAGCAGCTTTTACAGACCGTACTTCCACATAAATGGCAGCCATGCATTTTACCGGCTTTTCCACAAATACTGCAGATTCCAATTAGTTCCAAAATTAACACCCAAACTTTAAAATTAAAATAGAAGGTTTAATTAAATCCTTCAGACACAAAAAATCAAATATTATATGCCTAATTCCTGTGTTTCTAGTCCTGGCTCATCTATATACTCTTTAAGGAGTATTTTATCTCCTATTTGTTTAACCATATCATAAGGTATGACATTTTCTTCTTTAGATATACCTATGCTTTCTGAAAGGCCCCCTTTACCAACTACAATTGCTTCTATTCTTTTAGTACCAAGGTTAACTTCAATATCTTTTACTTTTCCAATTATAGTTGCAGAGCTATCTAAAACTTCTTTTCCCACAATTTCTTCCACTACTCTCATGATATCACCATTTTTTTACATATAAAATATAAATTGTAATGTAATGACTTCAACATATAGTTATTTTTAATTAAGTTTCACTTGATACTTATATTCTTCCTTAGAACTTAATCTCCATTTATTTATAAATAAACTTCCCTCAAAAACATAGATTATAAATTATCCTTATTTTTGAAAGAAATTAGTACTATAACCCTATATACTGTATTATTTGGCTATTAAAAGTTATGTTTTCAAGGAATTTATTTAAAAAACAGTTTATTATAAACTAAATGCATTTAAAGTATCTATTTAGTTATAATTCGTAAATTTATTGGAAAAATAAAAAATTAATTTAATAAATTTAAAATGAATTTTTTAACTTATTCACAAGGTGTTGTACCTTTACCTGTCTGTCCTGGGAAAATAGGCACAGTACAAATCATTTTTAAAATATCATTTCCAGTATTTTTAACTTGGTGATATTCGTTGGGGAGGATAAATAACGCATCTCCTGCATGAACTGGCACCTCTTTTTTTTCTTCTCCAACAACAACACCTTTTCCCTCAAGGAAAAACATCTCATGTTCTTCTTTATGACAATGGTATGATGTATGTCCTTCAGGCCCAAATTCCATAAGTCGTAGAGCATATCTGGGGCAACCATCATCACTTGTAAGAAGAAAACGTGCTTCCATATCATTAAAACCTGGTTTTTTCATTGTCTCAGGAGAGACATCACTGGAATGTTTTAGTATCATAATATGACTATTATTTAACATTATTTAAATGTATTGTTATTAAAAACAGCCCTTTTACCTTAATAATTAGTATTATCCTTATTTTTTATTTAAGCTATTCTCATTAAACTTATTAGTAATACTTTCTACTCTTCTAAACCGAAAACTTTAAATATTAAAAATAAAACATATAACATAAAGCATAAAACATATTTCATAAAAGGATGATGATTGGATGGGAGCGGTAACAGTATGCATTCCGGATGAATTGGAGATAGCATTCAGGAGAATTACACGACAAAAATATGGCGACAAACAAGGGCGATTATCTCGTGGGGCTACAGAGGCTTTCTATGACTGGTGTAGAAAAGAAGGATTTGAATACTCTCATCCCGAAGATGAAAACGTTCAGTGCGAATAGTTTGAGGTGAATTAAATGATTGATTTAGGAATCCAAAAAGGAAGCACAAACTACGACGACGACTATGAAACCATGTACCTTTCTCAATTAGAACCAGAAAGTGAAATAGCTGGTGAAATATACGTCGGGGAATTAAAATCCAAGGAAATTAAGGGTAAAGAAGTACAGGAGTTCTATGTTATAATCACAGACCATGAAAACAAGCAGAAATGGATATGTGGGCTTATAACATCAGCATATTTCGATGATGAGGTTGCTAAAATATATGGAGAAAAAGGCGGCAGGATCTATGAATTAATAGATAGTTTAAGCCATGCTTTAAACGATACTGAGCTAGATCAGCTTGAAAGTTACTCTGTTGTTTTTGATACATTCAGGGAAACAGTGAACAAGAGTGTCAAAAGCGTAACAGTAAAAGCAGTTCAGGCAAGTAACCCAAATGCAAGGACTCCAAACCTTAAGGTTGTTAAAGCAGAAGCATTTGAAGAAGCATAGCTTCTTCGATGCGTCAGAAATCGTAGATTTCTGACAGCCTTTGAAGAATCGTAGATTCTTCAAGGCCAGTGGAAACTCGTTTCCTCGGCCGCAAAAACAAAGTTTTTGCAGGCATCAAAAAGCTATGCTTTTTGAAAGCATTCGAAAAAACGTAGCATGCAAAAATCGCAGATTTTTGCTGTGTCAAATCGAAGCTGGAGAAAAATGCTGCGCATTTTTCTAAGCGTAAAAAATCTCCGATTTTTTAAGATTTGACAACTTTTTTGATAACCTTTGAAGACGAAGAATAACTCTTCTTTATTTTTTTTACCTTATTACTTAAAACACTGCCAAATTTTAATTTTGCAGTGTTAAATTTATTTTTTTTTAACTTAAATAAATTTAAATCCTCAATTTCTTTCAAAATTGCACTACACTTAACTAACAGAAAACGAGTAATAGCTATGGTGAAATTCAAAGTAGAAGAAAATCCCGATATTGAGAAAACAAATGAAATTTTAAAGGATGGGCTCAAAAATAAAGCCATCATAATAATTACCGCCTGCTGCAGGGTATTTTATGAAGGCAGAGCTAAAAGTAATCTTGAACTTGGCGACAGAGTAATTATAATAAAGCCCGACGGATCCTTTTTGATTCACAAAAGTGAGAAGAGAAACCCTGTAAACTGGCAGCCTCCAGGGTGTACTGTTAAATTTAAGGTTAAAGATGATTTAATGCTTATAAGAAGTATTAGAAAAAATCCAAAGGAAATCCTGGATGTAGAAATTTCAAAAACTTACATGGCGACATATTTTGTTGCTAAGGACTACGAAGAACTGGATTTAATTGGAAGCGAGGAAGACATGGCCAACCTTATTTTCTATGAAAACCCTGAAGTCATTGAAGAAGGATTCAAACCGATTGCAAAGGAAAAATCCATCTCAAATGGAGTAATTGATATTCTTGGAAAAGATAAAAATGGGAATATAATGGTTTTAGAACTTAAAAGGGTTAGAGGAAGTTTAGGCGCCGTAAGCCAGCTTAAGCGTTATGTGGATAATTTGAAAGAAGAAAATGAAGGTTTAAGGGGAATGTTAGTAGCACCTTCTATTACAGATAGTGCCATGAAACTTTTAAAAGAATATGGGTTGGAATTTAAGGAGCTGCACCCTCCTAAGAAACTCAAGAAAGAAGATATAATAAAACTGGATTTTTTTGATTAAGTTTATTGTTTTAAAATTAAAAAATTAGGTAATTAATTAAACTAGTAACTGAAACGGGGTAATTTAAATGGAAATTAAAAATATAGCAGCAGCACTGCTTGAAGTCCAAAGAAAAATTAAAAATCCATCAAACACAGCTACAAATCCATTTTTCAGGAGTAAATACGCGCCATTGCCCGATATTTTAAACTGTGTACGTCCTCTTTTAACTGAAAATGGGATATTATTAATCCAGAATACTGGAAGTAATGAAGCTGGAGATGTATATGTTCAAACTAAACTCATTCACACATCAGGTGAGGTAATTGAAACCGATAAATTACTCTTGAAACCCGAGAAGAATACCGCTCAAGGAATTGGAAGCGCAATTACGTATGGTAGGCGCTATCAGTTAACAGCGCTTTTAGGAATAAGTTCTGAAGATGACGACGATGGGAATATAGCTTCAAAAGCACGTCCAAAAGAGGGATCAAACCAATCAAAAGATGATATTGAAGCAGTAAAATGGATAGATGAAATTACAGAAATGTTAGCTGCAAAGAATTTTAATGTGAACGAAAATGCAATTATAAGCAAAGCCAAGCAAATTTATGATGTTCAACAGGTTAAAAGGATCGAAGATCAGCTTAAGAGAAAATAATTGGGAATTTACTTAAATTCCATTAAAATATTTTAGTAAATATATTAAAATTAGATTTTTGCTTAGATTGGTTTTTTATTTTTAAATATGACTTAATACCGTTTTAAACTTATTTTAACCTCCTTATTCTTCGATGGATATATACTATAAAATTCAAAATAATAATGAGGATAGCTTAGTTTGTTCGGAAAAATAAGGAGGGGTTTTATGAAATCAGTTAATCTTAAATGTAGTGTTGATTTTGAAAAAAAGGTCTTCCTTTGTGTTTTTTGAACCACACGTAAGGCTTCCAATATAGAAGGCTGTGCATCTTTCCATATTAAAAAGATAGCTACTCCATATACTGTTTACACTCAAGAAGATAATAAACGCCTTAAATTATCTCCAGAAATACTATCCGAGATTCAAAGGGAATCTTCATATTTTAAACCATTTAATATTGAAATGCACATAGGTGGAGAGGTTTTAAACACTTACTTCGAAAATAGAACATTTTCTGTATCTGCATCTAAAAATAAAGAGCTTGAAGAAGAGATAACTGATAAATTAGGCGTGGAATTTGAAAAAAAATATCCTAGAATATGTCCTGATTTTGTCCAGAGAATATACAAATAATTTAAAAAAATAAAATTAAAAAGGGAGAGAACCCTCAAACACGGAGTGTTTTCGTAGCGTTAAACTCCCTTAAATATTTTATCTAACTGTTCTTTTGGCTGTGGTTTTGTAAGTAAACTTACTATAACTGTTATCACAAATGCAACAGGCAGTGCTATCACTATTGAATCAACTGTAGGCCATGGATTTGCAGCTATAAGAACAGGGCTACCTGTAAGTGCCTGACATATACCAAGTGCTGCTGCTGACTTTTTATATTCAAATACCATCCAGAAGATACTTAATAATGTTCCAATAACTAAACCCGAGATTACGCCTGCTTTGGTGGAGCGTTTCCAGAACAGCGCAAATATATACATTGAAAGGAATGCAGCTGCAGTTATACTGAACCACATGGCAGTTCCAACAGCTATTATATTGTCTGGTAAAACAAAGCCCAGAATAACTGCTATTATAACTGCAATGGTAATTCCTGCCCTTGCAACTAACACTGAGGATTTACCTTTAGTTCCAGTCACTGTTTCGTATATATCTCGGCCTAAAGCAGTTCCCTGCACGTGGAATTGTGCACTTAGGGTAGACATAGCTGCAGAAAGCAGTGTTATCATGAATAAGTAGGCAAACCAGACCGGCATAGCGGAACTGATAAATACGGGGATTATTTTGTCTGCATTACCTCCCGCAACTTGCATTGCCAGCTGTCCAACGGTATCAAAGAAGTAAACGTTGGATAATGCTCCTACAACGAACGCGGTACCGGTCATGATGAATATGAATATTCCTCCAATTAGAACTGCTCTGTTGAGTTCTTTGTTGGATTTAACTGTCATGAACCTTACTACGAGCTGTGGTTGTGATAAAACACCAATACCTACTCCTAAAATAAGTGTACTTATTAATGTCCACCAAAATGGACTTCCAAGCGAGGGCATAGATGTCCATCCGGTAAAACCAGTAGTTGCTGCCGTAGCTGTCGCATTAGCTGGGATCTGATGAATTAGATTAGTTAAAGCTTGGTTACCTGTGGTAATACCTCCAGTTAACCAGTAAATAGCACCTAATAATATAACCATTCCTATAAACATTATAGTTCCCTGCAGGGCATCGGTGTACATAACGCCCCTTATTCCACCAAAGACAACATAAATTGCGACTATAATGGCCATTGCAATTAATGCTATTGAATAATTAAGACCTATTGTTGTTTCTACAAATCTTGCCATACCAATTAAAACTACAGATGCATATAAAGGCATTCCTAAAAATATTACTGCACCACTGAAATATTGAATAAATTTACTGTCAAAACGACGCGAAAGAAATTCTGGGAAAGTAAGCGCGTTTAAATTATGCCCAATTTTCCTTGTTCGTTTCCCAAACAGGACAAATGCTATAAAAATACCGACAAGAATGTTCAACACTGTGAGCCATAAAAGGCCCATTCCATACACTCCTGCTGTTCCACCAAAACCTACAATGGCAGCAGTACTGATAAACGTGGCCCCATAACTGAGGGCCATGATAAATGGATGGGTTTCTCTTCCGGCGACCATATAGTCGTCGGCGCTTTTAGTCCTTTTCCAGGCTATGTAGCCTACGTAACCCACCATTAAAATATATATTAAAGCTATAACAATAAGTAAGACGTAGTTATCCATTTTAATCCCTACCTATCCTTCTTCATCCCATATCCCTAATTCTTTTTCTTCCATCTCTTTTTCTTTTTTATGCCATTCCATTTCTTCTTTAACTTGTGTTTCTTCGTCTTCATCGCCTTTATTCCAATTTAAGGCTCCATAAATCACGCATAAAAGCATACTTAATATAGTTAAAATATAAGCACTCCAAACCCATGGATCATCTATTCCTAAGACCACTGTTTTCACCTCCGCTCATTGAATGTTAATTAATTAATGATTAATAATTAAAAATAGATACCTTTAAATTTATCTATTTGTGTTCTTATTTAAACTGTTTAAATTATTAAAAATAGAATTTGCTTAGTTATTAAGGCATGTTTCATGTTATTTTTCTATTCATTTTAATTAAGGGAGTACCTAAATTATTTTGTAATAATTATTGATAAATAATTAATATGATCAACAATAAAATTATCTTCAAACGTGCGGGGGTTGAAGGAAATTCAGGATGAATTTCCTGAACCTCAAAATTTTCAATTGTGGAGGTTGAAAAAATGAAAGCTGTTGTTTATAAAGGTCCTAAGAATGTGGAAGTTGAGGATGTAGAAAATCCTAAAATAAGCAAACCAACAGATGCTATTGTAAGAATCACAAGCAGTGCCATATGTGGAAGCGATTTGCATATGTATGACGGCGAAACAACATTTGAATCTGGGCGAACACTTGGTCATGAACCAATGGGTGTAGTTGAAGAGGTTGGAGATGCAGTGCAATTAGTAAAACCTGGAGATAGAGTTGTTATGCCTTTTAACATAGCATGTGGTTTTTGCCTGAATTGTATTCAAGGTCTGACCAACGCATGCCTTACCTTAAATCCAGATCAGCCGGGATCTGCATATGGATATGTTAATATGGGGCCTTATCAGGGAGGTCAAGCAGAGTATGTACTTGTACCATACGCTGATTGGGCCTGTTTGAAATTACCTGGAGAACCTGGAGATGAATTTGAAGATGACTTTGTACTGCTTGCAGATATCTTTCCAACTTCATATTATTCTACAGAACTGGCCAATGTTTCTATAGGTAAAGCTGTGGCAGTTTTTGGTGCAGGTCCTGTAGGTTTGCTTGCTGCATACAGTGCTATTCTAAAAGGTGCATCTGAGGTTTATATAATCGATGATTCCGAGGAGAGACTTAAACGTGCTGAATCAATAGGGGCAATCCCCATAAACACTGATGACGGAGATCCTGCCCAGCAGATCATGGAAATAAGACAGAATAATAAAAATCTCATGGAATCACTGCGACCTGGAGAAGAAAAGACATTAGGTGTTGATTCTGCTATAGATGCGGTGGGATTTCAGGCATACGACCGAGATAATCCTAATCAGGAAAAGCGTAATCAGGTGCTTATGGATATTGCAAATGTAATAAATGCCGGCGGCCATGTAGGGCTTATAGGTGTCTATCCAAAGGAAAATCCTGCTGCAGATAATGAAGATGAAAAACAGGGAAATATAATGTTCCCACTTGGAAAACTATGGGAAAAAGGAATTACAATTGGTATGGGACAAACTCCTGTAAAACAACTGCATGTGTTTTTAAGAAATTTAATATTTGATGGCAAAGCTAAACCAAGTTTCATAGTTTCAGATAGGATATCTATTGAAGATGCTCCTCAAATTTACAGTCAGTTCGATAAAAGAGATACAGTAGTTAAACCTGTAATTAAATTTGGAGCGGCTGCAAAGTAAAGATTTTAAAGTGTAGCATGTGCATTAGGTGGTTAAAACATTTCTTTAACTTTTTAAATCAATGTATCTAAAGGAGGATAAGTTTAAATTTGATTCAGCAGCACTTTAGATGGAGATATGGGATTGAAAAAGAATGAAAATCTATTAAAAGGGAATTCGAAAAATATTGGGGCTGTAAATTCTGAAATTGAGAAGAAACAGCTAAGTGCAATAGTAGAAAATATTCCTGCAGGAATTATTATTGCAGAAGCTCCTTCTGGAAAATTCGTCCTGGCTAATAAGCAAGTTGCAAATATATGGCATTATCCACAATCAGCCAGTGCTGATGAATTTAAGAAATATAAAGGCTTTCATCCAGATGGTAGGCAATATAAATCTTATGAATGGCCATTATCACGCTCAATTAGAACTGGCGAAGTAGTTAAAGATGAAGAAATTGAAATTTTACGTGGGGACGGAACAAAAGGATGGATAAGTGTTTGTTCTTTGCCAGTAACTGATGATGAGGGAAATATTATTATGGGAATTGTGATGGACCTGGACATAACAGATCGTAAGCGCGCAGAAAATGAACTAAAAGAGAATAAAATGAGATTGGAAACCATAATTAGAGGATCTCCAGTTCTTACATTCATAATAGGTCGAGATCATAAGGTTAATTATTGGAACAGGGCTATGGAAGAATATAGTGGAATTAAAGCTGAAGATATAGTGGGAACAGAAGATCAATGGAAAGCACTCTACAGTGAAAAAAAGCCAACTGTCGCTGATCTATTAATAGAAAAGGATTATGGAAAGATTTCAAAATGGTACAGTGGAAAATGTAGGCGGTCTAAAATTGTGAGAGGGGCATATGAACTTGAAGATTTTTTTCCTGCTATGGGTAAAGGCAGATGGTTGCGTGCCACAGTAAGCATTATTGAAGACCCTGAAGGTAATACAATGGGTGCTATGGAAGTACTTGAGGATATAACTGAGCGTAGACATGCAGAAGAAAAATTAAAAGAAGCTCGTAATAATTTAGAAGAACAGGTTAAAGAACGAACCGCAGAACTCATAGAAAGTGAAGAGAAATTTCGTACTTTATATGATGATAACCCCTTTATGTATTTCACTATAAATGTTGATTTTACTGTATTGTCTGTAAATCAATTTGGGGCGGAGCTATTAGGTTATACAGTTTCTGAATTAATTGGCCAGCCGTTGTCGAAGATATTCTACGAGAAAGACATAGAATTTGCAGAACAGAATTTAAGAAATGCCATTAAAAATTATGGGCAGGTTTTTCACTGGGAACTGCGTAAAGTTCGTAAAGATGGAAGTATACTGTGGGTAAAAGAAACTACACGCGCAACAAAAAGATCTGACGGGAAAATTCTTGTTTTCACTGCTTGTGGAGATATTACAGATCTTAAGCGCGCGGAAAATGCCTTGAAGGAGAGTGAGAAGAAGTTCCGCGAGCTATTTAATAAAGCTTTAGATGTAATAGTACTATCGGAAGTCCAAGAAGATATGATGCCTGGACAATTTATTGAAGTAAATGAGGCCGCAGTTAAAATATTGGGTTACAGTAAAGAAGAATTTTCCAATATGACTCCTCTAGACTTGTTTGCACCAGATAGTAAAGACCAGATACCAAAAATCTTGGCAGAACTTAAAAAAAGAGGATCTACTCTATTTGAGGCAAAAAGTGTTACTAAAAACAGGGGAGAAATACCTTTTGAGGTTAATGTACATATTTTCAAGCTCAGAGGAAAAGATGTAGCTCTCTCTATGGCCCGTAATATTACAGATCGTAAGCGCGCGGAGGAAGCGTTAAAAGAGAGTGAAGAAAAATTCCGTGAAATTTTCAATAATGCAAATGATATGATAACTGTATCTGAAATTAAAGGAGATATACCTGGACGATTTATTGAAGTAAATGAAGTTGGGTTAAAAATGTTGGGCTATACTAAGGAAGAATTTTTAAATATGACACCTTTTGATATAGTCTCTTCTGAATCCTCTGTTTCTGTATCGGATGTAATATCAGAAATGTCAAAAAATGGATATGCAAGACATGAAAGTATAATTGTATCTAAAGATGGTTTTAATATACCTGTTGAGATTGCAACACATTTTTTCAAGCTCAAAGGAAAAGATATGATTCTAGCTGTTTCTAGGGACATTACAGATCGTAAGCACGCAGAAAAAGCGTTAAAAGAGAGTGAGAAGAAATTCCGTGAATTATTTGATCAAGCAACGGATATGATTACGTTATCTGAGGTAAATGGTGACGGCACTATCAGGGGATTTATTGAAGTAAATGAAACTGCATCTAAGCGATTAGGATATAGTAAAAATGAATTATTAAATATGACTGCTTTGGATATATATTCAGACACTTCTGCTATATTAAAAATGACATTGGAAATGTTTAAAAAAGGATATTCAATAGCTGAAAATGTTCAGATAGCTAAAGATGGAAGGAAGATACCTGTAGAACTTAATACTCATCTTTTTAGCCTAGAAGGAAAAAATGTCGTTCTTTCTATTTCTCGTGATATTACTGAGCGTAAAAAAGCTGAAGAAGAACTTAGAAGGAGTGAAACTATTTTGGAAGAGGCTTCACATATCTCTAAAATAGGTGCTTATGAATGGAACATAAAAAGAGATGAATTTATATTATCTGGTGAAGGACAGCGAATTTATGGAGTTAAAAAGATTAAATTACCTTTTGAGGAGATTATAAAAGTAGTTTATCCTGCTGATGTCAGTATGGTTCGAAGAGCATTGAATGAATCATTAAAAACTTTTAAGCCATATGATTTAGAACACCGTATAAACCGGCCTGATGGCGAAATAAGGTATATACATACTCGAAGCAGTGTTTTATTAGATGATGAAGGAAAACCTGACAAGATGTACGGCGTAACAGAGGATATAACAGAACGTAAGCATGCTGAGGAGCAAATTAAGAGATTGGCAGACATCGTTGATTCATCGGATGATGCTATTATTGGTGAAGATTTAAATGGAATAATTTTAAGCTGGAATAAGGGGGCTGAAAAAATATATGGTTATTCTGCTCAGGAAATGGTAGGAAAGCCCATATTTACTTTGGCTCCTGATTCTGAACGTGAAAGGACATCTAAACTTCTGGAAGAAGTTAAAAGCGGCAGGAAAGTAGCTCATTATGAAGCTCAAAGAATAAAAAAGAATGGGGTTAAGATAGATATTTTGATAACATTATCACCTATTAAAAATGTTGATGGAGAAATTACTGGAATTTCTGCAATTGTAAGAGATATAACCGAGCGTAAAAAAGCTGAAAGGGCATTAGCAGAAAGTGAAGAAAAATTGAATGCCACTATTAAATCATCTCCTGATTCTATTATATCTTCTGATTTAAATTTAGATATAATCTCATGTAATCAGGCAAGTATGGATATGTATGGGGCATCTTCAAGTGAAGAATTAATAGGGCTAAATGCATTGGAATTAGTAGATCCAAAAGACAGACCAACATTAATAGAAGCTGCAAAAATAGCTTTATCTGAGGAAAGAAGCGTAACTTTAGAACTTAATTCCGTTACTTTAGATGGTAAAAAAGTTTTTCCTGTAGAGATTTCGGGAAATAGTATCCGTGATGCTGAAGGTAATCCAACGGGATTTGTAGCTATAACAAAAGATATCACTGAACGTAAGAATGCAGAAAAAGAACGTGAAACCCTCATTGGGGAACTAGAACGTTCAAATCAAGAATTACAACAGTTTGCGTATATTGCGTCACATGACCTTCAGGAGCCTTTAAGGACAATTTCAAGCTTTACACAACTTTTGGCACGACGATATAAGGGCCAGATTGATAAGGATGCTGATGAGTTCATAGATTTCATCGTGGATGGAACAAATAGAATGCAGGCAATGATAAAGGATTTATTGAAGTATTCAAGAGTTCAAACAAGAGGTGAAGAATTCAAGCCAACAGATGTACAAAATGCTCTTGATCAGGCATTATTTAACCTTAAGGTAACTATTGATGAAAATAATGCAGAAATTACGCATGATAAGCTTCCTACTGTAATTGCCGATGAGAAACAGCTCATACAGCTTTTCCAGAATTTAATTGGGAACGCTATTAAATTTAAAAAACCAGATGAACCTCCTAAAATTCATATTTTATCTAGAAAAGATAAAAATAGAAATGAACATGTTTTTGGAGTCTCAGATAATGGTATTGGAATGGATCAGCAGTATGCTGGGCGTATTTTTGAGTTATTCCAGAGATTGCATACAAGAGATGAATATAAAGGAACTGGAATTGGGCTGGCAGTTGCAAAGAAAATAGTGGAGCGCCATGGGGGGCGTATCTGGGTTGAGTCTGAACCGGGTGTGGGTTCAACATTTTATTTTACTATTCCTGTAAAAGAAGAATCTAACTAATAAATTCTAATTTTATGTTATTAAGTTATTTTTTGATAGGAGGTCTAATAATGTCTATTCAAGTTTATCAGGTCCAAAATATATTTAATAATATTGACAAAGGCGAGAATGAAAAATTTTTCCATGTTTGAGGAACTACGTTCTTCAACCGTGAGAAACTGTCAAAGTTTATAATTTTGACGCAGCAAATCTTTAAGATTTGCATGTTTCATTTATCACATGTCCCGAAAACCTACAGTTTTCGAGGACCGCAAAAACATAGTTTTTGCAGCTCTAGAAGGATTGCCATTCAACAATACTTATTGCTGGATAGTCCAATTTAAAAATAACATTATAGTTGAAGTTCGTGCTTATGTTGATTCTGCTTTGGTACAGAAAGTTATTGAAGAAAATGAGACGTAACTATTTTACTGAAATTTATTTACTCTTGAGATCTATAACTCTATTAAAAACTCATTCCTATTTCAGGTGATATCATGGATTTGACCAAAAAAGAAGTAGAAGAACTTCAAGAACAAATTATAATCATTTATAAAGTTATAGATCAAAATAACACTTTTAAATCGTTTTATTATAAAGATATGGATGTTGAAATGCCTAAAAGTGACAGTAATTTAATTAATGAACTTGATGAACTTGAAAATGCCGATGAAATACTTAGAAAATGTATTGTTGAGCTTGAAGAGATAAAGCAGAATAAAAAATTAGAGGACAAAAAATTCTACGAAATCGTTGCAAAACATGATTTAAGAGATTTATATGAAAAATATGGCATAAAAGAACCTAAAGATTTAGATAAATTGGATATTAAAGAATTATTAAATTTATTGTAGTTAGCTTTTAATGTTCTGGCTTTTTTGAAGGCTTCTTTCTGGGATGGTAAAATAAAATGTTGAACCTGTAGATGGTTCAGACTCAACCCAGATATGCCCGCCGTGACGTTCAACAATCCTCTTAGAGACTGCAAGTCCAATTCCTGTACCTTCATATTCATCTTGGGTATGTAATCTCTGAAATATTATAAAAATACGCTCTGCATACTGCTGATCCATTCCAATTCCATTGTCACGGACGCTGAAAACATGTTCATTTCTATTTTTATCTTTACGAGCTTTGATGTGGATTTTAGGAGGTTCATCTGGTTTTTTAAATTTAATGGCGTTTCCTATTAAATTCTGGAACAGTTGAATCATCTGCCTTTTATCGGCCATTATTTTAGGAAGGTTTTCATGGGTAATTTGGGCACTATTTTCTTTTATAGATGCATAAAGATTGGATTTTGTGTTTTCAATGATTTCTTCAGTATTGGTTAGTTCAAACTCTTTTCCTCTTGTTGCTACGCGTGAGTAGTTCAGGAGGTCGTTAATTAAAGTTTGCATCCTTTTTGCGGCATCTACAATATATTCAATAAACTCATCAGCATCTGAATCTAACTTATCTTTATAACGACGTTCAATTAACTGGGTAAAACTGGTAATGGTCCTGAGAGGTTCTTGAAGGTCATGTGATGATACATAAGCAAACTGCTGCAGTTCCTCATTAGAACGTTTTAACTCTTCTATAAGCGATTTAAGATTTTTTTGACTTTTCTTAAGTTTATTTTCTGTAATTTTTCGTTCTTCAAGTTCTTTTTGAAGGCGCCCGTTAGCTTCTTTTAATTCCCGTGTCCGTCTTTTTACTTTTGATTCTAATTCATTTTTTGCTTCCCCAAGAGCATATTCAATTTCTTTACGTTCTGTAATATCCTGTTCGACGCAGATAATGTTTAGAGGATGTCCGGCAAAGTCAGTAACTACTTCTCCACGGCATGAGATTATTCTGATATTCCCATCATGACGCCGTATTCTAATTTCATATTTAAATGGTTTACATTCTCTAAGTGCTTTTTCCAGATTATAATTAACAATATCCTGATCTTCTGGAAGGATCATATTCAAAATAGTGTCATATTTTACTAAATTAGATGAATTGATCCCATAAATTTGGTACAGGCCTTCAGAAAGGGTTATTACGTTACTTGGGATATCCCATTCCCAGTTACCAATATGCCCTATTCTCTGGGCTTCTTGAAGTCGAGTATAGTTCTTCTCCAGTGCTTGTTTTATATGCACCGGCTCGGTAAGATCATGTATTACAGAAATTGTACCAATATAATTACCTTTATCGTCTTTAAACGCGTGAATTGAGGATTCAACATAAATTTCTTCTCCATTCTTTTTGGTACTTAAATTTTCCCCCTGCCATTTTCCTATAGTTTTAAGTCTTTGATGAGCATTTTTTCTGTCTTCTACATTTAACCAGCGGTAGTTAACAACATCGGCAAATATTTTTCCCAGTACTTCCTCTGATTTAAAGCCGTATAGATCTTCGGCTCCTTTATTCCAGTATGTTATATAATTTGCATCGTCAACTGCAATTACAGCATCTCTTACCTGGGATAATATTTCGGCTTGAATCATAATTTGACTTTCAGCTTCTTTTTGTTCGCTAATATCACGGCCAACAGTTACAAATAACCCATTTAAAAAAAATGCAGATACTGCGAAGTGTTTGTTTAATGATTCGAAATATGTTTCGAATTTTTTACTTTTCCGAGTTCTGATAATTTCATTAGCGGCTTTTACATAATCTGCTATGGCTCTTGGAGAGTTATATACATCACTGGCACATTTGCCAATTATTTTTTCCTTTGATGCAGTTGAGTTAAGCGTGGAAGCCGGATTTATATATTTAAAAACAAAGTCTATAACTTTATTGTGTCTATCATGTACTAATTCATGGATATGTATTTCCTCTTCTGTATTTTCGAATATGGTTATGTAGTCCGTTTCATTTAGCGAAAACAGGCTTTTCAATTCCATTTTATTCATCCTATTCATTATTTAAGTAATACCTTCTTATAATGAAAAATTAAATAATGATATAGTTACTATTTTGTATTGTTCTCATTATTATGTTTTTTTATTTAGTTATGAAAAAATTTTTAAATGGAATAGAATTTATTAATACTAATAATGATTTAATTATTATTTAAAAATATATTAGGATAGTTCATGTCCACAAAACACTTCAATTTGTGGATAAGCCCTTTTAAACTTAATTATCCTGTTAAAAGTCTCTTGATTGACTTTTATATCTTCAGTATAACTGCTGGGGGCTATTCCGTTTTTTAGACTTAATTTAATATAACAAACATCTCCAGCTAATAAGACAGGGCCATTTAGTGTGTTAATTAAAAAAGAGGTATGGCCTTTGGTATGTCCTGGTGTTGATATTGCCCACAGAGATCCATCACCAAAAATATCAATGCTCTTTCCTAGAATAGGCATATCTGCAGCGTCTTTAAAATTAATTTCATAAAGTGTTTTTACACCTTTTAAGTAATCCCCGTAAAAAAGCGGTTTGTAATCATGATATTTTTCATCTTTACTGGCAGTGTATGTGATGTTTTTGGGTAGTTCACGTGTTCCCGCGATATGATCTGAGTGGAGGTGGGTAAAAAAGACTCCTTTTAATTTAATTTTATTTTTTTCAATATGGTGACCAATATTTTGATTTTCAGCCTGTTTGTACTCATCCACAAATAAATTGGCTTTTATAAATAGTTTTGCAAATAGTCCTTTCATATTTCCGTGAGGATCATCATGATATGAGCTATCTAAACCTGTATCTATTAAATAATCACCCAGTTTTTCATGGTGGATCCAGTGGGCTAGTACTGGAACCTCTAAAAGTTCATCTTTGATAATACTCGCTTTCGGATGATCTGGGTTCAATGCACCGCGTTTATTTAATATTACATATCCTGTAATGAAACTTTTAATTGTTATGGGCTGCGGATTATTAAATATGGATTTCCATTCTTTAAAATCATGTTTTTTGATGTCAAATGCTTTTTTTTCCATAATAAAAACCAGAATTAATGATTTCAGTTGATTTTAGTATGAAGTGTAATATTTATTAAAATTTTGAATTGAAAAATAGATAGGTGGGGATAATCCCCTAAATAAATTTATTTTATTCCGTTAAAGCACTTGTCTAAGTGTTCTTTACTTGGAGGTTTGGTAATTAAACACACTATGATAGTTACAATTGCTGCTACTGGAAGGCCTATGACAATAGGGTCTATAGTAGGCCATGGACTTGCAGTTATAAGAACTGCATTACCTGTAAGTGCCTTGCAAATACCAAGTGCCTCTGCTGATTTTTTGTACTGGAATACTAGCCAGAAGAAACTGGCAAAAGTTCCAGATACAAGTCCTGCAATAACTCCAACTTTTGTAGCTTTCTTCCAGTATATAGCAGCTGTGTATATTGAAAGAAATGCCGCAGCGGTTATACCAAACCATATTGATGTCCCTACTGCCACTATACTTCCTGGAAGGATAAATCCAAGAATTACTGCTATTATAACTGCTATTAAGATACCTATACGTGCTACGTTCACTGAAGATCCTCTTTTCTTATTGGATATAGTTTCGTATATGTCCCTTCCAAGAGCAGTACCCTGCACGTGGAATTGAGCAGAAAGTGTAGACATGGCTGCTGAAAGCAGAACAATCATAAACACATATGCAAACCATAAAGGCATGGCGGCACTGATGAACGTAGGTATGACTGAATCAAGGTTACCCCCTGCAGCTTGAACTGCGGTCATTCCAGTATGCTGGAAGAAATAAACATTAGAGAGAGACCCTACGATGTAAGCTGCAAATGTGGTCATGAATATGAAGAGACCGCCTATTGCTACAGCTCTGTTCAGTTCTTTGTTGGATTTAACTGTCATGAACCTTACTGCAAGCTGTGGCTGTGATAAAACACCTATACCAACACCTAAAATAAGGCTTGAAATCAGAGTCCACCAGAATGGACTGCCTAGTGCAGGCATGGAAGTCCATCCTGTAAATCCAGTTGCCGTAGCATTTGCTGTGGCGCTGGCAGGTACCACATTGACTAGATTTGTAAGGGCTTGGTTACCTGCAGTGACCCCTCCTGTAATCCAGTAAATGGTAATTAGCAGAATGAGCATTCCAAAGAACATAATGGTTCCCTGAAGGGCATCGGTATACATTACTCCCCTTATACCTCCAAATATAACATATACTGCCACAATAAGGGCCATTACAACTAAAGCTATGTTATAATCAATTTGAAGAGTCGTTTGCACAAATCTTGCCATACCAATTAAAACTGCTGACGCATATAACGGCATTCCAACAAATATTACAGCCCCTGAGAAGTACTGAATAAATTTACTATCGAAACGACGTGAAAGAAATTCTGGAAATGTGAGGGCATTTAAGTTATGCCCCATTTTTCGGGTACGTTTTCCAAAGAATACAAACGCTATAAAAATTCCTATAATGATGTTTAAAAATACAAGCCATAAAATTCCCATACCATAATTGGCGGCTACACCACCAAATCCTACAATTGCTGCAGTACTGATAAACGTTGCACCATAACTGAGGGCCATGATGTATGGGTGAGTTTCTCTTCCTGCAACCATATAATCATCGGCACTTTTTGTCCGTTTCCAGGCTATGTAACCTACATATCCTATTACGAGGAGATAAACCAGTGCTACAACAATTAATGCAAATAAATCCACTTAATAACCTCCATTAATTAAAATTATCCAAATTTTAGCCTATTTTAACCAGTAATCAATCACAATTTATTAAAATTATGAAAATATTAAAAATAAGCATGAAAAACATGAATATTTTTCCTGTTAATAATTGCTATTAAGTTTACTTTATATATAAAGCCGTAACACTTCTGTTTAAGTGCATTTTTGCGTATAAATTCATACTATTTTGCCACCATGTAATATGGTCTTTTATTGGCCATAAAACCAGGCATGGAGCACCAAATCAATTGATTAGTCCATATTTTTTGTTATATAAAACATAATTATGATCAGTGTAAAATTACTTTAGTAAATAATGTGGTTGAAAATTTAGAAAAATATTAATTTTCTCCATAATCAAATAATATTTCTATTTCAGTGGATACATTGGCAAAAATCAGGAGTACCATTTTTTATTATTTGAAATTAAATCTAATAAGTAAGATGGCAGTTTATATTTAAAATTTATAACAAGTTTTATAACTTTCTTCTAATTACATTAAATTAGATATTTTTCCTAAAGTAAGGAAAATTCATTTTTAATCTACTGGCTACTAATCAATTAACTCAGGGGATAAGATGATTTGGAATGAAAAAGCAGAGTGCATGTCAGAAAACGATAAAGAAACATTACAACTTGAAAGACTACAAATGGCAGTGAAAAGAGCATATGAAAGCGTTCCATATTATAAAAAGCGTTTTGATGAACTGGGTGTTAAACCTGAGGATATTAAAACTCTTAAAGACATTGAAAAGCTCCCATTTACCACAAAAGATGATTTAAGGGATGCTTATCCATTTGGAATGTTTGCAGTGCCTAGAAAAGAGATCGTAGAAGTGCATACTTCTTCAGGAACAACAGGAAAACCAACTGTGTCTGGGTATACTAGGGGAGACCTTGAAATATGGGGCGAAGTCATGGCAAGAGGTCTGTGCATGTTTGGAGTAACTGACGATGATATAATTCAAAATACTCACGGTTATGGTTTATTTACAGGTGGATTTGGGGTGCATTACGGTGCCCAAAAAATGGGCGCAACGGTTATACCAATTTCAACCGGGCAGACGAAGCGCCAGATTGAAATCATGCAGGACTTTGGAACAAGTGTCATGATTTTTACACCTTCATATGGGTTATATCTTGCTGAAGAAATTGAAGAAGAAGGGATTGATACGAAAACTATTGGCCTTAAGGCTATAGGTTTTGGTGCGGAAATGTGGACAGAAGAAATGCGTCAGGAAATCCAGAAAAGGTTTAACGCACCTGCATACAATATATATGGACTTACTGAGGTAATTGGACCTGGAGTAGGTCTTGAATGCGGCGAAAGGGACGGACTCCATATTTCTGAAGATCATTTTTATCCTGAGATCATAGATTCTGAAACCCATGATGTATTGCCAGATGGTGAAAAGGGAGAACTTGTTTTAACGACATTAACGCGTGAAGGCACTCCATTAATCCGTTTTAGAACAAAAGATGTAACTAAACTCACAAGGGGTAAGTGTGGATGTGGAAGAACTCTTGTTAAAATGGATAGAGTTACCGGACGTACTGATGATATGATGAAAATCAGGGGAGTTTCAGTCTTCCCATCGCAGATTGAAAAAGCACTTCTTAGAATCGATGAAGTGGAGCCTCATTATCAGATTATCGTTACGAGGCCTCATCTGATGGATGAAGTTGAAGTCCAGGTTGAAGCTTCAGAAAGTCTTTTTTCAGATGAAATTAAGGAACTTGTTGGTATAAGGGAAAAAATTGAAGATTATATCCACAGTGAAATTGGTTTAAGAGTTAAAGTAACCCTTGTTGAGCCGAAAACACTGCCAAGAAGTGAAGGGAAAGCTGTAAGGGTTATAGACAAAAGGGAATTATAAAAAAAGCATTGATAAATACAATGGGTGTCATTATGAAAGTAAAACAGTTGTCCATATTTTTGGAAAATAGGAAAGGAAGGATGAGGAAAGCTCTGGATGTGCTTGAAAAAGGTGATGTCAATATAAGGGCTCTTTCAATTGCAGATACATCTGATTTTGGAATTTTAAGGTTAATAGTTCCAGAACCTGATAAAACTAAAAAATTACTTGAAGACAACAACTTCATTGTAAAAATTGGGGAAGTAATTGCCGTTAGAATGCAAGATCAGCCCGGAGGATTGGGTAAAATCCTTGGAATTTTAGATGATAATGATATTAACCTTGAATATCTTTATGCATTCGTAGAAGAAAAAGAAAACGGAGCTATCGTTCTATTACATCCTGAAGATATTGATGGGGGAATTAAAGCACTCCAAAATGGCGGTGCAGAAGTTATCCCGGCTAAAGATATTTATGGGTTGTAATTAGCTGAAAAATAGATACAATCTATTATTTATTTTTAATTAATTGAATAAAAATAAAAAAAGAATTTTTTATTTATTTTATCCAATATTACATCAGAATATTTATTGAAACTACGCTTTTTTTAGTTATATTGGTAGTAATCATAAGTCTGGCGATTTATATTCTACTTATGATGAGTTACTCATTGTAAATGCCTGGGCGCTTACTTTTTTGGTAGAGTTAACCGTAGTATTTTGAGTCTGATTGGTTGTTTTTGTACTGGTTGTACTATTTGTATGAATATCATTTTGGGAACTGGTTCCATTGTTAATGGATGTATTGGTATTTCCTGAGCCATTGGCATTATCATGTGCAGGGGTAATATTTGATGTATTTGAACTTGTTTGATTGTGATTAATCTGACTTGCCAGTGTAATATACGCCGCTCCAATAACTACCACTATAAGAATTACAATTAAACCGCTTCTACTATTAATATCCGTTTTTTCACGTCCTTTGATTGATATTTGTAAAATAATGGCTGTAATGGACACCTTCAAAATTTATTTTTTAGAGGAATCCCTGACATAATGAAGTAAAATATTAATTCATTCTCATATTTAAAATTATCTAAAATGGAATTACTGCTTTGCATAATTAATAATATCAAGATTAAGTAAAATTAAAACCTTTAAAAAGAAATAGATTGAAATTAAGCAGTAAAAAATTTAACTGAGAATTAGAAAAATTTTAATGTATCTACTAATTTTTAATGGAAATACACCTTGATAAACCTGCTAAAATACGCACCAGTATTATCGCTGCAATTATTGTTATAATGGCCCACTTAGGTATCTTGCCAGAAAGGTGTGATGCTAAGTTCTTTAAATTTAAGAGTTTAAGATAGTATAATATCTTTTTTGTCATGTTTTTTTTCCATCTCATTTACTATTTAACTGTAATCTGTTTACTCAATGTATTAAATTGATAAATAATTAATTATTGGAAGTAATTATTATGTTACAGTCTAATATTTAAAATTAGGCTTTGTAGAAAACATTGAAAAATGATGATTTCTACATAACCTAAAAATTACTTGTTAAATAGTAAAAAATAGAAATTACTTAGATGAAACAAACTCAAACCCTTTTTCATATGCTTTCATATTAATAGGAATGCTTTTTTGAGGTAAGTTTGCCTTCATTGATTTTAAGACAGCTTCTTTATCTATTGGGAAGCCTGAAACAGCAGTAGACCCTCCAAGCATAACCATATTAAGTGAAAGTATATGTCCTGCCTCTTTTGCTGCTTTTTCAGCATCAAGGGCGAATACATCCTTTACTTTTGATTTAAGTTCATCTAAAATATCTTGAATTTTGGGATAAGGCACTTCACTTCCAATTATGTTAAAAGGCATTATTGGGGAAGTATTTACAATAACATATGTGTCTTTGCTTGCTTTGGGGATTGCCCTAAGTGCTTCCATCGGTTCAAATGCAATTAAAAGGTCAGCACTGCCTTTTTCGATTATTGGGCTTTTTGAGTTCCCTATTTTAAGTTCTGTTGAGACAACCCCTCCACGTTGGGCCATTCCGTGTACTTCGCTCATTACAACTCCCATGTCGCTTTTCATTGCAGCTTCGCCAATTACAATACTGGTTTTGATAATTCCCTGTCCTCCGACACCGCAGATATAAATGTTATATGGTTCCATTTTTTTAATCTCCATGATTTATAATAGGTTAACTTATTCTTTTGGCTCCAATAGCCTTTTTTGGACAAATTTGCATGCAAACGCTGCATCCCCTACAAAACATCGAATCAATGTTTACAGAACCGTCCTCTGCAACATAAATTGCAGGGCATGTAAGGTCTTTCAGACAGTTCAGGCATTTATCACATTTTTCAGGGTCAACATTCATAAGCAACTGATTGCTCGCTGCTTTTTTAGTGAGCATGCACGGATATTTGGAAATAACAACTGCTACACCATCAAACTGCAGCGCTTTTTTGAATATTTCCTTTGATATGTCAACGCTAACTGGATTTATAACTTCTAAGAACTCTACCCCAACCGCTTTAACGATTTTTTCTATACTTATTTCAGGGGCCATTTCACCCATCCCATCTACTGGAAGCCCTGGGTGAGGCTGGCCGCCGGTCATAGCAGTTGTTCTGTTATCTAAAATAACAAGCACAAACTTGTCTTTATTATGTACTGCATTTATAAGAGGCGGAATACCTGCATGGAAAAATGTAGAGTCTCCTATAAAGCTTACAATACTTTGATCAGTTGATTTTGAGAATCCGCAGCTTGTACCTACACTTGAACCCATAGCGAGCAGGTAATCTGCCATTTCATAGGGGGATTCAATTCCCAGTGTGTAACAACCAATATCGTTCGGATACACTGCATCAAGATCTAGCTCTTCAACTGCTTTTTTAACGGTATAATAAGCAGCCCTGTGGGGACATCCTGGGCATAACGTGGGTGGGCGTACTGGAAGAGGAATGCCCGGTTCGCATGATTGTCTTTCTTTTAAATTAATATCAATAACTTTTCTCATACCATCTAGAACTATATCTGGTGTGTACTCAAAGATCATGGGCAGCGTTTCATCGAGTTTGCCGTGTACTTTTGTTTTTAAACCATATTTTCCGATTACTGCAAGTAAATCTTTTTCCATTATTGGATCTACTTCTTCAATAACTATTACATGGTCTAAATCCTTTATAAAGTCATATACCAGTTTTTCAGGGAAAGGATATGAAAAACCAATTTTTAAGATATTTACAGCCAGATCATTTTTTTCTATAACATCTATGGCATAGTTAAATGCACTGCCGCTTGTAATTACACCAATTTTGCTTCCTTTATTGAATATCCTGTTAAATGGAGAATTACTGGCTACATCTTTTATTTTCTCCAATTTTTCAACAAGTATTCTGTGCATTTCCCTGGCGTTTGCAGGTACAGGCACAAAACGTTTAGGGTCTTTTTTGAAGTAACCTGTTTTTTCATTGGTATTGGGCTTTTCCAGCTCTACTACTCCTCTCATATGGGAAACCCTTGTGGTTGTACGCATTAAAACAGGTATTTGGAACTCTTCTGAAAGTTCATACCCGTACTTCATCATATCTTTTATTTCCTGCGGATTAGAAGGTTCAACTGTAGGAATGCCCGCAATCCGTGCGTAATGTCTGTTGTCCTGTTCATTTTGAGATGAGAATATGGAAGGGTCATCTGCTGACAGGATGATCATCCCGCCATTTACTCCTTCATAAACTACGCTCATAAATGAATCTGCTGCCACGTTTAAGCCCACATGCTTCATAAAAGTAAATGAACGTAAGCCTGATGCAGCAGCAGCAGCTGAAACCTCAAGTGCTACTTTTTCATTGGTGGAAAATTCAAAGTACATCCCTGCATCCTTTGCAAGCTTGGATAAAACATCTCCAATTTCTGAAGATGGTGTACCAGGGTATGTTGAGGCAACGGATACTCCAGCTTCGATTGTTCCTCGAACTGCAGCTTCGTTACCTAACAAAAATAGTTTTTCACCTTCTTTACCAGTTAAAACCTTTGTTATATTCATGATATCGCCTTATAATAATTATATTGAATAACCAAATATTTTTAATTAATTATTTATAAGAAATTTGTTTACGTGCTTTAAACCCTCAAAAACCAAAGTTTTTGGGGTTCAAAAAATGATATACATTTCTTTACCTGCAAAAAATCTTTGATTTTTTAGGGGTTCAGAAAATCTGTCAAATCTTAAAAAATCTTCAATTTTTTACGCGACAAATCAAAGATTTGTCAGCTTTGATTTGACGCATGCAAAAACTAAGTTTTTGCGGTTGAGGAATGTAGTTCCTCAAACATCGAAAATCTCTGATTTTTGATAGCTTTGATTTTCTTCAACTTTCGAAAATTTAAAAAATTTTCGAATATATCTAAATTTCATAAGTTTAAAAAGTTATGTTATTCACTATAAATATGCTTTAATTGATTCTTCTGTTTACTTAAATAGTATAATTAGAAATTAGTTAAATCTAATTTAGGACATTATCTAAATTAAGCTTTTTTGTAGGTATGCTACTTCTACCCTAAAGTTAATAAAATAAAATTACTGAAATTTTTGATCTTTTTTAAAGTATTTACTGGATTCAAGCTGAATAATTGATATCCTCTGATCCTTTTTGATATGAAAGATTATATCCTATAAATTAGTAAAATAAAAGTGAATTTGTGATTTATGTTACTATTTATTAGATTAAATTGATAGAATGTATCTATCTAAAATCTGAATGAGCCCTGAGGAAAATCATGCAGACTGTAAAAATCTATGATCTAAATGTGAAATATGATATAATTCACCGCAATGTGAAGTACTGGCGTTTAGAGCTAAAAAATGAAAAATTGGTGATTATAGCCCCTAAGGGGCATGATAATTATGAAAAAATCATAGAAAAACATAAAAAATGGATTTATAAGAAATTTAAAGCTATTAATGCCTCAAAACATGAAGCAAAGCAGAGAGAACTTAATTATGAGCTTGGTGAAGAAGAATTTAGGGAACTGGTTCGCAGACTTGTTGAAAAGTTCTCGCTTGAACTGGATGTAACTGTAAATAAAATCTATTTCAGGAAGATGAAATCGAGATGGGGAAGCTGCAGTTCCAGAAATAATATTAATATTAACAGATACTTAAAATATTTACCAGGATCTTTAATTGAATATGTTGTTTTTCATGAAGTTGCTCATCTTGTTGAGTTAAATCACAGCAAACGGTTCTGGGATATAATAAGGGAAAAATTTAATAATTATAAAGAGATAGAAAAAGAACTCTCAATTTACTGGTTTGCAATTAAAGATACTATAATTGGGGCACAATTTAGTGAATCAAAAACCTAATTGCTTATATATCAATAAAATATATATTAATAAAATAAATGTGAATACCAGAGCATAAAAGGAGGTCAAAAATGCCAGCAGCAAAACGATGGATGGATTTCAATGAAGAAAATGTAAAACAGTTACCAAATTCCTATGGAGTATTCCAGTTTGCCAACGATAAAAAGGAAATTGTCTATATCGGCGAGGGAAAACTGAAACATAATATTTCAATGCATTTTTCAGACGAAGAGGCAGCAGAAAGCATTGTTTACTTTAGATACCGTGAAAACGACAGTAAAAAAAGTTCAAAACAGAGAAAGAACATTCTGCTTAAAGAATATAGGGAAAAGAACGGAAAAATGCCAGAATTTAATTAAGGGTTTTACTGATTATAATATTTAATGATTGGTTGCTATTTTGATGGATGTTGATTTTAACCCTTAATTAACCATATTTTTTTTATTAGGGCATATTTGTTATTTTTACTAAACTATCAAATTTTAACTCTTTTAAAATAAGGCCCATAGCTTTACAATGTCCAGAACTTGTAAATATATTATTATCTTTAATAATTTGTTTTATATGGCTTGTAATTTCGTATTGTAAAGGATATGTCTCTTTAAAGACATCTAAAAATTTTTTAAGGATATCGTGTTCTATAATTTTTAAATCATAATATTCTAAAAATCCCCATGCAATGATGTAGCGGGTTATCATCAGCAGGTCATCAAAAAGAAGGTCGTCAGAAAACTGTCTGTAAAAATCCACGCCTGCAATCATGGAATCGATTTCCTTTTGGACTACACCTAAATATTCCACTCCGAAGGGGGTAAAGCCGTTTTCAGAGATTATTTTGTTGACTACAATATCATCAACCATTGTGAATATAAGCTGGATATCTCTTTTGTCGCTGTCTTCAGTCGACTCTGGAAATTCGCCCCTGCAGTACCTTTCTTTAAACAGAATGTATCCGTGCGTTGCTTCGTGGGCAATGGAACGTTCCAGTGTTTCATTTGTTTTTTGGATATCTGAACGAATGATAACGATGATGTAATCTGGATGGTACCTGAACCCTGCCCACATACCTTTTATTCCGAGATATGGGCTTTCCAGGATTTTAACTTCTTTTCCAGTTTCGGTTTCTATTTTCTCTAAATAATCTGTTAATTTATTTGAAAATTGAAATTTTGGCATGTGCTCACAGTTATATATTGGCGTGGATGTTATATGAAATTTGTTGAAACTGTAAATATTGTACTTATTCTGGTGTTTATTCAGGTTTGGGAAATAGGTTAATGTTTTGGGATTTTTTGGAGGTGGTTGCTGTTACTTTTTTTGAGAATTGTCGAAAAAGTTTTTTATAGTTTATTTAGATAAATATATTATGGATTTAATAATATTAGCACTGTTTATGGGAGTACTAATTATTATAGGTAGTTTTATTTTCTATCTCATTCTTAAAAGTAGATATCATCGTTCAAATTCAAGTTCGAACGTTATTTTTGGCATCATTGACTTTATACTTGACTTATTAAAATGATTATAATTTTAAGAGATTTTTATTAACTACGGCTTTTTTTTACTTCGCTAAACCTGTGAAATGGATTTTTTGGGAGTTATTTTGGTAATGGTATATTTGAAGTTTTTTTGTTTTCAGTGACTTATATTCTACTTGTTTTTGAGATTTTCAAAAGATTTCTATATGTTTTGCACATGTTGTTTAGTTTAAAAATTGTTTTTTTATGTATTGGTCATTTGGTTTCTTTTAGGAAAATTTTCCAGATATATGCGACTCTACTCGGCTTTTTTCCATTTGATTTGCCTTTTTTCGATTTTTTAAAGTTGGATACACTACCTTCCCATAGTTCAAATGTTTTGGTCAGATATTTATCTATTTCTTCACTGTATTTGTTCCAATTGTATAACAATCATCTTCATTGTGAATATAGCTAATTCCATTACCTTTCTCTTCCATTACTCGGGATATATCAATTAATTTTTGATAAAAAATTTCAGAAACCATTTTTTTTTACTCCTTTTATATCCTTTCTTTAATTCAAGTACAACCAGTTATTAATATAAATTAAATACTGAAATTTGTGGCTAATTATTACCTTATGTTGTTCATTTCCATAAGCATTACTACTAAAAAATGTCTAAAATTAAATAAGTTCAAATCACGTCAGTGGCTTCCTGTTGCGAATCGAAAGTAAAGAACAGCTCACTACAATTTTACTTAAACATGAATAATTCAAAAATTTTTGTTATTTTCAGTATTTAGAAGGAATCTTTTCATAGTGCATTAAGTCGAGATATTACAAAGCATTCGAAAATCTTCGATTTTTGACAGCATGCGAAAAATAGAATTTATTTTATGTTACAAAATACATAGATTTTGTAAATATTTAAAAAGTAATTTTGATAATGAAAAAATTAAAAAAATAGAATAAATTTAAATGAAAATTAAATTTTAAAAGCTCATGATCATTAGTTTTAATGATAAGACGTGACATCTTAATAAAAAAACGTTCACTATAATTGTAGTACAATTTAAAGCATTAATGTAGATTAAGAGCATTAAAAATTAACTTAAAACCTAAATTAAGCTATTCTACTACTTCTGCAAAAGCAAAGTTTCTTCTTACAGAATTGACTCTGATTTTAACTTCATCGCCTTTTTTAGCTCCACTTACAAAAACTATGAAACCTTCTACTTTAGCGATTCCGTCTCCATCTCTTCCCATATCTTCTATTTTAACATCGTATTCTTCTCCTTCGTTTACAGGAGCAGAATTTCCTCTATTATCTCTTCCGTAATTATTTCCAAACAATTTTTCACGTCCTTATTCTAGCCTAAAAATAGGCTTCAACAGTCTTTCTATTTTTAATACTATATAAAATAATGTATTTTAAAAGAAAAAACAAGTCATTAATTAAAAAGTCTAATTTTAACTTTTTCTAAATTAAGAGTATATTACATGGGGCACTGGCTCTAAAACATATAATAATATCTACTTAAATTGCACCGATAAATAGCTATTTGATATCAAATCTCATCAAAAAAAGGTTTGTATATACTATAATTTTTAATAAAACTATTGAATATCTTTTAATTGTCTGAAAATTAAATTTTAACTATTAATTTTAAAAAATATAAAATATATTTAGTAATGGTGGGAAAATATTTGTTTACGAAAATTTATATCTAAGTATACCCGTCAGTAGATAGTCTTCATTTCTCACCACTTTTGTAATGCTTTTTTACAGATTCACAGCCTAACACAAATGATCTTTTATTTAATTTCTCATTGAAGTTAATCTGGCTGTGATTATGGTCTTTGCCATTAGAAGATCCTTATCTTTATCTACCGATTTTTCAATTGCACTTTCAACTTGTTTTAATATATCTTCTAATTCTTCAGGCTTACAGTTACTTGCTATTTTTAAAAATCTTTCTGATTCACTTTTTTTAACCATACTAATAGTTGAATCACTATCTATTTAATTTTCGCTCAGGAGTGCTGTGCAAATGTTACTCTTAAATTACTTGTAAATTTTGATTGAATAAATTTTTTAAACATGTCCAGTTTAATTAATCCTTACCAATTTAACACAATAAAATATTTAACACATGGACATGGGCGTCATTAATTAAATTATTTAATGAATTAATTTAGTAGGGTAATGCAAAAGAAAATAAATAAAATTTTTAAATAAAAAATTTTATAAAATTTTAGCAGCTAATTCAATGTCTGATGCTTTAACGGTTTTTCTTCCAGCATGTTTTGCAAGTTTAACAGCTTCCGCAGCTATTTGTTCACCCTTTTCTTCTAAAGCTTTTGTTAAAGTTTCAGTTGCATCTTCACTTACTCTTAGACGACCTTCATTTTTTATGATTCTTCCAACTGGAGCTAATGGTAATTCACTCATACGTATCACCTCATTTTTATTAATATATCTTTTGTAAACCACATCATATAAAATTATCGTTTATTTTGGGACTATTTTAAAAATTATATAATTATTATTCAATTAAAATCAATCTATACAATTTTTTTAATACGAAATAAAAAAAGGAGTAAATATGTAAATTTGATCAAGTTAAATTACAATTTTCACCTTTATTTGAAATTTAAACTGGTTTTCCTCCCCATATAACTTAAAAGTTTCACGTTTTAGACTTACCGACGGAAATATAAGTTCTGATTCTCGGAATGATTTTATGATGTAGATATATTCGCTTTAAGATGGAATTACTCTATAGATTTAGAATTATTTTCATAAGCATTAGTTAACAATTAAAATTATTTTATAATGTGTTTGAGTTAGAGCATTTGAAAATTAATTTAGTACAATGATTTTATGATTATGAAATTACAGAAATTAAAAAAAATGTCATCTGATCTTATCAATTAGCCTTAAAATTAATTTATTCGTGAGGTATATTGAAGTAAAATGCTGATCCTTTGTTTAATTCTGATTTAACCCAAATTATACCATTATGGCCTTCTATAATCCGTTTAACAATCGATAAACCTATTCCTGCACCAGGATAATCATCCATTGCATGTAATCTCTTAAATACTTCAAAAATTTGATCACTATACTGTTCATCTAATCCTATTCCATTATCACTGACCGAAAAAAGATATTCATTATCTTTTTTCATGGAGGAGATATGAATTTTAGGTTTTACTTCTTCCCTTCGGAATTTAAGCGCATTTCCAATTAGATTCTGGAATACACGTATAATTTGACTTTCATCAGCAAAGATAACTGGTAGTTCATCATAAGTAATTTCAGCATTAACCTCACTAATTGCAGATCCTAACTTATTTAAAGCATATTTCAAAGCACTTTCAGCCTCAAATTCCTTAAATTCATGCTCTTTTGTCTCAACACGGGAATATTCAAGTAAGCCCTGAATCATCTCTTTCATCCTATAAGCGCCATTAACCATAAACTCAATAAAATCATCAGCATCAGAGTCTAGTTTACCTTTATAACGTCTTTCAATAAGTTGTGCATAACTAGCAATGGTGCGCAACGGTTCCTGTAAGTCATGGCTTGTAATATAAGCAAAACTCTGTAATTGTTCATTGGAGTGGTTTAAATCTTCAAGTGCTTTTTCTAAATCTTTAGAACGTTCTTTAAGATTTGAAGATGCCTCTAACATGTCTTTATTCAATTTACGTATATGGGTAACTTGATTATTAGTTATTCGAGTCATTTCTTCATAATAATACATGAGTTCATCAAAGAAGTTGGTACCCATAATTAATATGTGATTATCAAAAATTCCGCCATTAAAGTGCAGTAACTTTATTTTTCCGCTTATAATCATGTTTAGTTCCCAATTAAAAGCCACATATTCTTTATTAATTTTTTTAATGAAAATCAAGGCTTCTTTAGCACTTTCACCGTTGAAAATATCTTTAAATGCCTTGCCTTGTAGTTGATCTGCTATTAATTCATTTTTTAAAACTTTTAAAATAATACCATCAAGATCACATAATAATGCAATTTGTTTAGTATTTATATTTGAATTCATATTGTTTCTCCAAACAAATTAAGTTAAACAAAAAAGTTAATCAATATAAGTTAATTCATTTTGACGAGCTATCATCCAATCAATAAAGTAATTCACTTCATTTGCATATTTTACTGGAATCATTTCATTGACTACATCCCGGTAAATCTTAAAACGGCTAAGAATATGTTCCATCATCACTCCATCATGAGGTAATCTGTCCTTGGCCCATAATAGTTCATCTTCTAAAAATGGAAGTTCACCCACACTCATTGCTGCGTCTAACACCTTTGTGGTAAATTCTAGACCGATTGTTAGTATTCTCTCTGCTTGATCCCCATGATTACTCACTTCGTCCTTATTTTCAAGTGATCTTGAAACAGTTTCTTTAATAATATTATCACTTAATTTTCTAAACGATTCTAATGCTTCTGGAGAAATGGAACTAACATTATTTAAATTAGACACTTAAAATTCCTCCTTATTAACAGATTTAATATTTAATAATTTTTTAGCTACAAAAATAGATTCTAACGCGTTAGAAGCATAACAATCAGCACCAACTTTTTCCCATAATGATGGGGATATATTAAAAAGCCGCCCTCCAACGATAATTTTTAAATTTTTAACATTTAATGATCTAATCTGTTTAATTAAATCAGCGACAGCACCAACATGCGAATTAATTGTAGCTGAAATAAGAATTAAATCCGGTTTAAGTTCAATAATGGTTTCTATTATGCTTTTAGTTGACATATTAGCGCCTAAATAATATGTATCCCATCCTTCCATCTCAAAAAAATCAGAAACCATACGAGCTCCAATTTCGTGCAGTTCTCCACTTACACATGTAGTAATCATTTTATAACCATTTTTTTCACTTTTATAAATGTGGGGATAAAGTTGAGACATTATATTCTGGGTAACAGCAGTGCAAAAATGTTCTTGAGCTATACTTATCTGGTTCTTTTGCCATAATCTGCCAATTTCATGCTGTGAAGGCTCAAAAACATGAAGATAAATGTCTTTAACATCAATATTATTTTTTACAGCCTCCATAATCATTTGAACAGCTGCATAATTATCTCCGTTTAATAATAAGTTAAGGTATTGTCTAGCAAGTTCAAAAAAGGAACCTGTTTCCTCTTTAAATTCATACATAATAATCTTACATTTAATTAATATGTTATAACTTAAAAAGTTATTTAAATTACTTGATAAACCATTTTATTCAAGTAGTTTCATATTATAAAACTTAATTACGATTAAAAAATAGCAATAAAATTTTTAAATACTGTTATTTTTAGAAAACAAGCTTATAATATCCTAATTTATCTTTAGATCCAGACTTAATTATAAAGATTAAATATAAGATCATATAAACTGAATATAGTATAAATTCAACTACATTTTTAAATATCTAATTCAATTAATTTAACTTTAAGATTATTTTAAAGCACTTTTTAAAGAAAATCCGGAGATAGAAATGATAGCAATTAAAGTTTTAAGATATGATCCAGCTAAAGACGAAAAGCCATACTATGAAACCTATGAAGTTGAGGAAACGGAAAAAATGAAAGTCCTTGACGCTTTAAACTATATCAACCATAAATACGGTGCAGGTATAGCTTACAGGTGTTCATGTAGGGCTGGGCAGTGTGGATCATGCGCTTTAAAGGTAAACGGCGAAGTTAAACTGGCATGTAAGGCTGAAATAGAGGACAATGCAGTTATTGAACCTCTCGATTTTGACGTTTTAAAGGACCTGGTTGTAGATCGAAGCGAAATTGAAAACAAGATCAAAAAGATGAAACTCTCTTTAGGGGGAGATGAAGTACCTCAAGACAGCGAAATGTGTCTTGAAATCTTAAAACCAGAACAATATGAAGATTCAAAGAAATTAAGAGGATGTATAGAATGTTTCTCATGTCTATCTGCATGTCCTGTTGTAAATGAAACATCTGCTGAATATGCAGGCCCTTACTTCATGCGCGACATCTCAAAATTTGCCCTTGATCCACGTAATAAGGAAGAACGGGCTAAACTTGGATTTGATGAGGGCCTTTACTGTTGTACCACCTGTGGGAAATGTGCAGAAGTATGCCCGAAGGAAATAAGTACTGTAGGTGGGGCAATTGAGAAGTTAAGGGAAATTGCGTGCCGTGAAGGTGTAGGCCCTCTCCCAGCGCATAAAGAAGTCAGGGAATTAATTGCACGTACTGGAAGGTCTGTAGAACTTTTAGATGAAGGATTTATTAAAGCAGTTTCTGGTGAAAATAAAGAAAAATCAAATATAGCATTCTTTACAGGCTGTCTTGTGGACTACAGGCAGCAGGAAGTAGGGTTTGCACTGCTTAAAGTTTTAGAAAACCACAACATTGATATTGTGGTTCCTGAAGACCAGGTGTGCTGCGGTTCTCCAATGATTAGAACAGGGCAGACTGACATCGTAAAAGAGCTGGCTTTAAAAAATAAGGAAGTTTTCAAAGATTACGACACAATAATAACTGTGTGTGCAGGCTGCGGTGCAACTTTAAAGAAAGATTACCCTAAATTGGGTGTTAACTTCAACGTGGTTGATATCAGTGAATTTCTGATTGATAACTTAAATACTGAGGATATGAAGCCTTTAAATATGAAGGTAACTTACCATGACCCGTGTCACCTCAATAGAGTCCAAGGAATCAATAAAGAGCCCCGTGAAATTTTAAAGAAAATTAAAGGACTGGAACTCGTAGAAATGGAAAAACCAAACCAGTGCTGTGGTGCTGGTGGGGGTGTACGTGCCGGAAAACCTGAAATTGCAGCAGAGTTAGGTAAGGAAAAGGCAGAAATGATTAAAAAACTTGACGTGGACGCCGTTGTAACAATCTGTCCATTCTGCCAGATCAACATAGAGACTGAACTCAAAAAAGAGGGTATGGATATCCCTGTATTAAACATTTTAAAACTTCTTGAAATGGCTTATGAAAAATAAGCCCTTGTTTTACTTATTAATTTTAGAGAGTATAAAAATATGATTTATGTAGTTTTTGTTGAACCAGAATCTCCAGGAAACATAGGTTTTCTTGCAAGGACCATGAAAAATTTTGCGTTCAACGATTTGGTGCTTATTAATCCATGCGAATTAAAAAAAGAAGCTTATTATCAGGCAATGCATGCAAAGGATATTATATGGAATCATAAAGAATATGGTTCCCTTAAAGAATTCATTGAAGCTGAAAATATAGATTTTACAGTTGGTACAACACGTATGGCCGGCGGGAGTTACAATGTTTCAAGGATTGCGGTTACACCTGAGCAGTTTGCAGAATCATTAAATATAACTGGAAATATTGCCATAGTATTTGGGAGAGAAGGTAATGGTCTCTATAATGAAGAGATAGCCCTTTGTGATGTGGTTGTAACCATTCCTACAAACGATGAATATCCAGTACTAAACATTTCACACGCTGCAGCAATTGTACTGTATGAATTATTTAAAAGAGAAAAGAATTATCCTCGAGAAGAACTGGAAGTAGCTTTAAAATCTGAAAAAGAACTTTTAATTGAGGAAATGGATGAATTAATTAAATATACAGGTTACCCTGAACATAAAATGAAAACAGCATCTACAGTTTTTAAAAATATTATAGGTAGAGCATTCATCTCTGGAAGGGAAGCACACACATTGATAGGGACTTTAAGAAGGTTAGGGCTGAAATTAAAAGAATAATGTGGGGGAAGGAAATGGCATTATTTGGGTTGAGTCCATTTGATATTATTGGGATACTGGTAATAGTTTTACTTATTTTTCTAATTCCATGGATTGTAAGGGTAAGGGCATTGTCCCGTGTTGAAAAGGCTGCACTTGAATTAGATGGTATGGTTCATGAACTGGAGAATTTTCTTATTAAAATATCTAAAGAAAAAGGAAAGCCTATTCTTGACCCTTCAGATAAAATTAAGGGATTTATGGAATTTTTTGTAGTCCCTCCAGTAGATCTTGACCCTAACGGACTCGTAAGAAAGTTCGAGAAAATCCTGGATCTAAGTGAAGACAGATTTAAACAGATGGTAAAGGAAGTAGCCCCTTTAGCCGACACGGAAACCAAAGCAAACATTGTGATGACTTTAAAAGCCACACTTGCTATTAACGATGTTGCAAAACAGGTAAGACACAATCTAGAGCTTGGAAGAAAAGGAAACTTGCAGATATTGCTGATGCTTCAAATGAGCATTCCATTAATTATGAGGGTTGTAAAAGCCCAATTTGAAGGTGCAAAAACATTTTCTGAAGGAAAACCCATTGGAGACGGTGCAGGTCCGATAGTTGCAGGTTTGCTCATGAAAGACTATAAAAATGAGTACATAACCGAGATCGAAGACATGTTCATTGCTAAAAAGAAGATGGAAGAACGTGATCTAATTATAGCTCGTGCAAAAGGTCCGGGAGCCCGCGTTGGCCGAGTTGGAAAGACAGTTCGATCTATTCTCGAAAAAGAAAGCATAGATAAAATAATAACAGTAGATGCAGCAGTCAAGCTTGAAGGAGAAGAAACAGGGAAAGTGGCACGAGGTATTGGGGTTGTAATTGGTGGCCCTGGAGTAGATAAATGGGCTATTGAAGAAGAAATTCTTAAAAGAAACATAGAACTCGATGCTGTTATTGTGAAAATGAGTCCTGAAGAGGCTATAAGCAATATGAACCCGAAGATCGCAGATGCTTCAGTTGAAGCATTTGAATTAGTGCAGAAATTAATTTATAATTCTCCTGATGATGCTAATATTCTTGTAGTTGGAGTTGGAAACAGCTGCGGGATTAAAAACATATTGGATGATATATCCGAAATAGAAGTTAAGCAAGACAAAATAGATGAGCAAGAAGACAAGCACGGTTATTTTAGAAGATAATTATGTTGAAGATTATGCGTTGTAGATCTCTTTATAATCTAGATATACAAATACAACTATTATCTTTAATCTAATAAATTGAATTTAAACGTTTTAAAAGAGGGTAAACATGGCTATTTTAAGCGATAAACATATTAAAGAATACCTTGGTGCAGGAAAAATTGTTATAGATCCCCTTGACAATCCAGATATACAGATACAACCATCATCAGTGGATTTAAGGATAGGAAACGAGTTTAAAGGTTTTAGAATAATTAGAAAACCATGTATAGATCCAATGGATGAAGCAGATATTGATTCTTATATGGAATCTTTTTATATAGATGAAGGAGAACCTTTTATAATCCATCCTGGAGAATTTGCCCTTGCCACAACTTATGAAACCATAAAATTGCCCGACGATATAGTTGCAAGGGTTGAAGGCAGATCATCCATGGGAAGACTTGGTGTAACCATGCACGTTACAGCAGGTTATATAGACCCCGGATTCCATGGAAGGATCACACTGGAAATTTCAAATATTGGTAAAATGCCTGTAGCGCTATATACTGGGCAAAGAGTTTGCCAAATAGTCTTTGAAACCATGACATCTCCATCAGAAAAGCCGTACGGACATCCAGAAAGAGATAGCAAATATATGGGTCAAAAACGTCCAGAATCAAGTAGAATTAAATATGATAAAGATTTAATTAAAAAAATAGCTCTTAAAAGAGAGTAGTGGAGATTAAAATTTAATTTATATTTGGATTCATTAAATTTTTTTTCAATATTTTTAATCGTTCAAAACCGAATTTTGGTTTCAAACTGAGTTTTTGGATGATTTATGCTACTTAAATTTTTAAAGCGAGATGATACTATGAAACATGATAAAGTAATGAACATTGCAAAAAAGAGAGGCTTCCTGTGGTCTTCATTTGAGATATATGCAGGTGTTGCAGGATTTTATGATTACGGCCCTCTTGGTGCTATACTAAAAAATTCAATTATCAACAAGTGGAGAGAATATTATATCGTAAGGGAAGGTTTTTATGAAATAGAGTCTCCTACTGTAATGCCGGAGGAAGCTCTTAAAGCTTCAGGACATGTTGACAATTTCACTGATCCAATGACTGAATGTAAAGAATGTTTGGAAGTTTACAGGGCAGACCACATAATTGAAGAAGTTATAGACAAAGATGTGGAAGGTTTAAACAATGAAGAACTTACCCAGATGATCGCAGATGAGGAAATCGGATGTCCTAAATGTGGCAGTCAGTTATCTCGTGTGTGGAATTACAATTTGATGTTTCAAACACTGATTGGTGCTAAAGGTAAAAAAACAGGGTACATGCGTCCTGAAACTGCTCAAGGTATTTTTATACCATTTAAGAGGCTTCTGAGGTTCTTTAGAGGTAAATTACCATTTGGTGTAGTTCAAATTGGAAAAGCCTATCGAAATGAAATATCTCCAAGACAAGGGGTAATAAGGCTCCGTGAATTCACCCAGGCTGAAGCTGAGATTTTTGTGGATCCTAGAGATAAAACCCATAGAAAATTCCATGAAATCAAGGATAGTATGCTCAAACTTTACCCTGCAGAAATCCAGATGAATGAAGGAGAGCCAATTGAAGTATCTGTAGAAGAAGCGCTTTCAAAGAAAATAGTATCAAGTCAAATGCTTGTTTACCAGTTATATCTTGCAAGTGAGTTTCTAGAGGAAATTGGAATTCCAGAGGATGTTATAAGGTTCAGGCAGCATTTACCGAATGAGATGGCGCATTATGCAATTGACTGCTGGGATGTTGAGGTAAAAACTGAAAGGTACGGCTGGGTAGAAATAATTGGAATTGCAGATAGAACTGATTATGACCTTAAATCCCATACAGAGCACAGTAAAGAAGATCTAAGGGTCTTTTTAGAGTACGATGAACCTAAACATATCAAAAAATTGGCTGTAAAACCAAACATGGGTAAATTTGGACCTTCCTTTAAAGGTGATGCACCAAAGATACTTAAAGAGCTTGAAGATATTGAAGCTGAAAGCGTTAAGCAAGCAGTTGAAAATGAAGGGTCATTTAAACTTGAGATAGGTGGTAACTCCTATGAATTATTGCCTGAACATGTTAATTTTGAGGAAGTGAGTGAAACAGTAAGGGGAGAAAAAATATTCCCTCATGTTATAGAACCTTCATATGGTATTGACCGGATAATTTTCTCTGTACTTTCACATACATTTACAGAAGATAAAGAAAATGACAGGGAATATTTCAAATTACCGAGGGACATAGCTCCAGTTGAAGTAAGTGTTTTCCCACTTTTAAATAAAGAAGAACTTGTAAAAGTGGCGCTTCAAATAGAGGATGACCTGAGATTAGATGGTTTTATAGCGGAGTTCGATACATCTGGAACTATCGGACGAAGATATGCCCGTTCAGATGAAATAGGAGTACCATTTGCAGTAACTGTTGATCATGAATCTTTAGAGGATAATATGGTTACCATAAGAAACAGGGACACTACTGAACAGAAAAGGATTCCAATTTCAGATATCAGTGAAGTTTTAGACAGTTTAATGAATTACTGGATTGAATTTGAAGACCTTTAATCTGTCTAATCTTATTCTCAAAGTTATCTTTGAGAAATAATTTATTTTTAGAGTTGTTTATCAATTTTAAATATTTTTCTTTTTTTACTTCTTTACCTAAAGTGCCATAATTAAATAAAAAAAAGAATTAAATGGATTTATACTAGTGTGATAATGTAGCATAGCACTAGCACGAAAATCCATTCTCCATGTACCAGAAGGGACATATATTTGCTGACTTCTTCTGCATTGCAGACATAATTTATATGCCAGTAGCTGTTAATCATGGAAAAGGCCATGGTTATGAAGTATCCGAGAGACAGCCCGTAAAACAGTAATATTGAAATTACAGGCATGATGGAAAAGGTAAGTGCTGAGAGTATTTTTTTTGTTTTTTCTTTTCCAATTCCAACTGGGATAGTTATTATGCCGTTTGCTGTGTCTCCTTCTATGTCTCTTATGTCGCATACAACTGAATTTACGAAACTTTTTACAAAGAAAAAGTAGATTACTGAGATTATAAATACCCATGAGACGTTAGGTGTATGGATTGCAGGAATTAATGTAGTTGCCAGTGCCCAGCTTATAGCAATGATTATATTTTTAACTGCAAATATGTCTTTTAGACGAGGTAATTTAGAAGAAACTTTAATACTGTATATAACTCCGGCAAAAAGTGGAACTAATAGAATAAGAACAGTATAAAAACTATCTAAAAATCCTAATATTATTGCCATAATATAGGAAGAACCCACGGCAAAAGTGAGTGTTTTTTCATTACTGTTAACGAAGCTGGCTTTTTCCGGTGAATTGACTTCGTCTTCTTCTTTATCTGTTAAATTATTCATGCAGTATACTGCAAAAATCACAAGAAATGTGGCTAGAAATATATTCCAGTTTATAACTGCCCCAAATAACAAAAAGGGGTAATATGCCCTTAAAGAGCCAAATATTGCTGTAGATAACGTACTTTTCAGTAGAAAAGATACGAAGTTTTCTATTTTTTTATAGCTCGTATTTACAAAACTATTTATTACATCATTCCAGTATTTTATTTTGTCGACTTGTTGCATTAAGATCGCTTCCTTTTAATATCATTGAATTGTAAATTCATGAACGAATTTACTCTAATGATCATTAATTTGTCTATAATCTCGAATGCAAATCCAATATTTCGCTTATTCTTATATATTACTCATATTTAGTCTTATTTCCAAAATTAATCCTTTTTTAAGCGTAATGGTGATATAATAATCCGTTTAAGTATTTATTTTAATATTTTATTATTTAATATGGGCTGTCCGGTAATTATTTAAATTATTATATTATTAAAAGTTTCTATATGCATCAAACAAAGTTATAACTAGAAATAGATTTATTTTTAAGGTTACAGAACTAATAAAATATTATAGCAGCTAATTTCATAATTGCTGTTTTATTAGAAATTAAAATAGTAAAAAAGTAGTATTAGTTTATTAAAAGTTTATTTAAAACAATATAGCAGCATCTAATCTTCTATAAATGGGTATGTGTTTTACTTTTCAAAATTTATTTTATCTGCCTGCCTGCAGTAGTATTCAAATAATCTGTTACCCCAGGAAAGCGCATCGCTGTCATTACTTACCAGATTTCGAGTAGGGTCGTACATTCCATTCACTGAAAAAAATCCCATTGTCATAAATTTATCTGTAACTGTAAATGCAACTTTAATATCTTTATCCAGTGTCCATAGCGTTAAATTTCCTTTTTCAATTAATTTTTTTAGGTCTTTTTCTCCGCTATCTGTTGATTGCATGGTTTTTTTCAGCACATCGCTTGTTAATATAAGTTCAACTTTAATGTCGCTTTCTATAATCTTTTTAAAAGTTTCAGGATAATTTGGATAAAATATTGGAGAAATGCCCCTTATCTTTTTAGAGTCTAATACAATTTCTAGATGTGTTCCATGCACCTTGAAAATATCTATATTATCTGCTTCAATAAGCTGGGAGTTGCTTAGATGACCTATATCCATGAGTAAATCGTGAGGAATATCTCTTATTTCATGATTAAATAATAATCTCTGGAGTTTTTTAAGTGAAACAGATGCTCTAATAGTATCTATTAATTTTAAAGCCATTATTTTTCCTATTTCTGATAGAAAAAAGTTATCTCCTTCTTTTATAACTAATTCTTGTTTTTCAAGTTCATTGATTCCATGTAATATAGTGGATGCGGGTATTCCAGTTAATTCTCTTAGATCTTTAGTTTTCTTTGGTCCTTCACTTAGACTTATCATGATCTTTGTTCTGACACTGGAGGTACTTTGAGATTTTATATCGTCTTTCACTTCTTCATAGAAATTTAAAATATCTGTTATATGCATGTGTACACCTGGATTATCAATAGAATATTACTATTTTAATATTTCTCATATAAAAATAGGTATTATCCTGTAAAAGATGATAATATTGGAGATGGGGGTAATACCTTTTAGATCATGTCAGTAAAAAATTCATGAGAATTGTTTAAAATAGTCCATGTTAATTTTTTGAGATTTTTTCCTGTGGTAATCAAACAGTTTATTTCCCCATGTAATTGCATCTTTATGATCACTTACTAAAATCAAATTTGGGTCATATATTCCATCTGCTGAGAACAACCCTAATATCATGGAATTATCTGTAACTGTAAATACAATTTTAATATCTTCTTTTATTTCCCATATTTTAAGCTTATTTTTGGAGAGTACTCTTTTAAATTCAATGAGGTCTTCTGAATTGAGCGAACTAATTGTTTTTGCAAGTATCTCTTCAGTTAATATTAATTCAACGTCAACATTCTCTTTGATTAGTTTTACAAAAGTTTCCGTGTAATCTGGGTAAGATATAGGCGAAACACCTTTTATTTCTTTAGAATTTGACACTATTTGAAGGTATGTTCTATGTGACTGGAACATATCCTCAGGTTCATTTTCAATAAGATTAGAACTGCTTAAGTCTCCGATTTTCATCAGTAAATTTTGGGGAATAGATTCTATATCATGATTAAGCCATAATTTCTTAGTATTTTTAAATAATACTCGTGTTTTAATTGAATCTACTAATTTAAGCGTTGATATAAACCCTATTTCGGATAAAAAGAAGTCATCTCCTTTTCTTGAAATTAATTTTTGTTTTTCAAGTTCGTTGATTCCATGTAATAATGTGGATGCGGGTATTCCAGTTAATTCTCTTAGATCTTTAGTTTTCTTTGGTCCTTCATACAAGCTTATCATGATCTTTATTCGAACACTTGATATGCCTTGGAATTTTAAATCTTCTTTAACATCTTCGTAATAATTTAAAATATCATTTATATTCATAAATGCACCTGCAAATCATCTCCGTGTTCTACATTTTTGTTTGCTCCAATATATAAAGATAATTCATTTTAAAATGAAAATAAGACTTTAAATGATTATGATAGTACTGTTATTTGCTTAAATTGTCTAAATCGAATTTTTGAGCCTTATCCAAGTAATAACTGAATAATTTATTACCCCACTCGATTGCATCTACATCATAACTTACTAAATTGATGGTGGCATCATACAGTCCTTCAGTTGAAAATAAACCCAGTGATAGAAAATTCTCGGTGACTGTAAAGACCACTTTTACATCTTCTTCTATTTTATACAGTTTAAAATTCTTTGAAGATAAAATCTGGTTTATAATTTCTACACCTGCAGTTTCGGTCATTTTAGCCAGTATTAATGGGGATAAAATGAGTTTTACGTCTGCATCCCTTTTTAATGCATTTTTATAAAGGTCTATATATGGATAATAGAAAATGGGGGATATGGATTTAATTTCATTGGCTTTGTTTACCAGTTTGGTGTAATGGCTGTGGGGTTTTATGATATCTACTGGTGTGGATTCCACTAAAAATGAATTGTTTAGGCATTTAATTTCTTTAAGTAAATTTTTAGGTATTCCATCTATCCAGTGATTTAACCATATCTTATCATATTTTTTAATTGTGTAAAATGATTTGAATAAATTTTTTGATTTGATGGCATATAATTTACCAATTGTTGATAAAGAGTATTCATTTTCCTTTTTGATAATGATATTTTGGCTTTCAAGTTTTTTAAGGGAGTGCAATGCAGCAGATGATTCTAAACCCAGTTCATTTTTAAGTGTATTTAAATCCTTATTCCCTTTATTTAAGCTTAAAATGATCTTTGTCCTGACACTTGAAGTCGTAACAAATTTTATATCTCCTTTTATGTTTTCATAACGATTTAAAGTGCCAATTATGTCCATATTGATCTCCTTTATGCCTGAATATTGTAAATATTCATTTAAATAATATCCATTATTATAAATTATAACGATCTATTTTACTTTATATTGGCTCAAAATGTAATTAAATGTTGTGTAAATAAAATTTAATGATAATACATTAATTATATTAATATTATCTGAATAATTTTATAATTAAGAATGATTTTACAGGTGATTTTATGATAGATGCACATGTGCATGCAGATACACGGCCTTATGAAGACTTTGAAAAAATGGCAGTGGCAGGTATAGAGACGGCAGTAACGTGCGCACACGATCCTCTAAGGATGAGCGTGTCGGACGTAGTTTTTGACCACTGGAACCGTATTTTAAATAATGATATTAAAAGGGCAGCAGAAAACGGATTAAAACTATATGCTGCTCTTGGAATTCATCCAAGGAGCATTTCAGAAGATTTTGAAAGGGCACTTGAGAAGCTGCCTTCCTTTTTAGAAAATGACTCTGTAGTTGCAATTGGGGAAATTGGACTTGAAACTGCATCTGAATCTGAAAAAAATATATTCAAAGAACAGCTGCAGCTTGCAGAAACTCTTAAAATGAAAACAATTATACATACACCTCGAAGCAATAAAAAAGAGATAACAGGGATTACAACATCCATTATTGAGGAAAATATAGATCCTAAAATGGTTGTAATAGATCATGTAGACCGTACAATAGTTAACGATGTTATTGATATAGGTGCAATGCTGGGGCTTACAGTTCAACCTAAAAAAATGACTCCTGATGAAGCGGTTTCAATACTGGATGAATATGGATTTGATAAGTTTTATTTAGACAGTGATATGAGTTCTTCACCTTCTGATCCTTTATCTGTTCCTAAAACAGTTCATAGAATTAAGTTAGCAGGTTTTAATGAAAAAGATATTAAAAAAGTTTCAAATGATAATGCCGCTAAATTTTTTGAGTTGTAAGAGATTTACCATTTCTTACCTCTAATATTTTATTAAAACAGTTATTTAAATATCCAGATCGCATGCTCTTGACACATTCATAGCTCCTATTTTCCCAACACATGAAGATGCCACTGTATTTGCAAAATCAAGGCATTCTTTCAATTTTTTATCTTTGATATAAGCCGCTATAAAACCTGCAGCAAATGAATCTCCGGCTCCAGTTGTATCAAGGGCAGCAGTTTCTTTTACAGGTGAATGGATTATTTCATCTTTAGTATAGAGATTTGCACCCTCTTTGCCACAGGTTACAACAACCATTTTAGCGCCGGTATCTAAAAGTGCTTGTGTTCCATTCTTTAAGTTTTCTCCAGTTAAGATTTTAACTTCTTTTTTATTTAAAAATATCACGTTGGATCGTTTAATAGGTTTATATAATTTATCTATTCCATATTCTGAGAGTAATGTTCCTGGATTCAACGATAAAAAGTTTGCATATCTTGAAGCTTCTTCAAACACTTCTTTATACATTCCAGTTATGTGCAGTACTTTTGAACTCTTTATATAATCAATATCCTCTTTTAATAGTTTAAATTCTGCGTTTGCACCCATAAATGAATACATTGACCTTTCTCCTGGAGGATCAACAGCTATAAATACCATGCCTGTGGGTGCATCGATGCTTAGAAGTCTTTGCGTTTCAACTCCTTCATCACAGAGCTTTTTAGCACATAATTGCCCGAAATAGTCGTTTCCAATTCTAGCTATAATTCCTGTGCTTATATTTAACCTGGAAAGCCCCACTGTAAAATTGGATGCTGAACCTCCCACAGATAAAACGAGTTTTTCAACATTAACTTCATCATCGATTCCTACAAGCCGGGGAACTTTGTTAATGAAGTCTATATTACATGTTCCAAGTCCAACCACGTCAACTGACAAAATATCGTCCTCATTTATATTTTGAGTTTTCTTATATTTGATTTTATTGAAATTGTTTAATTAAACCCTTCAGAAATTCATAGAATTTTAGAAAAATGCAAAGCATTTGAAAATCTTCGATTTTCAATGTGTAAAAATTGAAAATTTTTACAACATTTTTCTAACAGGAGGAAACGTAGCATTCGAAAATTGAAAATTTTCGATGCGTCAAATCGAAGATTTGACAGTTTCCTCCGGCGTCAAAATTGAAAATTTTGACAGTATTCGGGGCCGAGGAAATGTAACTTACGAAAAACTTTGTTTTTCGTGCCAACGAAACCGATGGTTTCGTGGCCCCAAACGTTGCTCAAAATCTACGATTTTGGCACAAGTAAAAACGGAATTTTTGCATGCTTTGCGTTTGAAGGCTCCAAAAACCTCCGGTTTTTGAGAGTTTCCTCCGGCATGTAAAAATTCGGTGAATTTTCACTGTTGAAAATTGAAACATGCAAAAAATCATAGATTTTTTGCTGCAGGAGAAACTGTCAAAATTCAAGGAATTTTGACGCAGCAAATCTTTTAGATTTGCATGCTTTGTTTCTCTGCCGTGAAATTGAAAATTTCACCTGCATCGAAATTATAAATTTCGATAGATTTTCAAACACCAAAAATCGAAGCTTGCAAAATTTTTATATTTTGGCTGCGTCAAAATCTTCGATTTTGACAGATTTTTGAGTGAAAGGTTTGATTTAGATAGTAAAAAATGAAAATTTGAGGGTAAAATTAAGAAAATAGAATAATTAGTCTGGTAACATGCCTATGAACTTTTTCAGCCGGTTTAGAATACCTTCTTTATCCGGTTCAATTGGCTTATATTCTTCCCCAAGTAAATGGGCGGTAAGCTGCATGAGTGCATTGCTTGTAGGTGATGATGGATTGATTTCGGCTACAGATTTTCCAAGGGCCATTGATCTTTCCACTTCACGGTCATATGGAATGATTCCAATCATTGGAACTTCAAGTATAGATTCTATCTCATTAACTGAGAGTAAAAAACCATCATCATACCACATATTCAGTACAAATCCAATGATCTGGATATTCAGTTCATTTGAGAGTATTCTAATTTTAAGAGCATCAGCTACAGAAGTCATGGTGGAGTTTGTAACGATGATCATCTCTACATTTTCGGGAAGCCCTTCAAAAATGTTTGAATTAATACCTGCAGGCATATCCATAAGGAAAATGTCACCATAGTCTGCAATTTCTTCCAGTATTTTATTCCACGATATATATTTTGGATTAATATGTCTGAGTGTTTCAAAATGTATTCCTGTTGGAATAACTCTTATACCCTGTTCTATTTCATAAACACATTCATCTATTGATCTGTTTTTAGCTAGAACATCATGTAACGTAACATCTGGATTTAAAAGTCCTGTTATGACATCTAAGTTTGCCATTACTAAATCTAAATCTAGCATTACAACATTTCTGCCGAATAAGGACATTCCTACTCCTAAATTGTACGTTAAGGTAGTTCTTCCAACTCCACCTTTACCCGAAGCAATTGCTATAAATTTTGACATTTTTACCAGTTACTTATTTTTATTAAAAATTTATCCTCTTCTTCCAAGTAATCCTTCAACCAGTTTGGAAATAACTCCTTTTTTATCAGGTTCAATAGGATGGTACTCTTCACCAATTAGATCTGCACCTAACTGCATAATTGCGTTGCTTGTAGGAGATTTTGGATTTTTAACTACAAGTGGTTCTCCAAATGCTGCAGCCCTGCTTACCTCTGGATCATCAGGAACTACTGCAATAACAGGTACTTCTAGGATAGTTTCGATTTCGTTAACTGTTAAAAATGTTTTGTCATGTTGCTCTCTGTTTATAACAACACCTGTTATTTCTACGCCCAGTTTATTGGCAACGATTTTTGTTTTTAATGCGTCACTTATGGAAGGAACCTCTGGAGTTGTAACAAGAATTAATTCCTGTGCTGATGCTATTGCTGCCAGCGCATCTTTTTCAAGCCCTGCGGGAGCATCTATTAAAAGTATATCTGCACTCTCAACCAGTACTGATAAAGCTTCTTCAAGTCTATCTAGTCTGATTTTTCGAAGCCCTTCCAGTGAAATCCCTGCAGGAATAACTTTGACACCGCCTGGCCCTTCATATATGGCATCTTCAATAGAGGCTTCTCCGGATAGAACATCATGTAATGTAATTGATTTTCCTTCCATTCCAAGGATAAGCTCTAAATTTGCCATAGCTACATCTGCGTCCAGCACTATAGTTTCTTCTCCATAAGTAGATAAAGCTACTCCTAAATTTGCAGTTATTGTTGTTTTTCCCACTCCGCCTTTACCTGAGGCGACGGTTATAACTCTTGTCATTCGATACCTCCTAGCTAACTTCCACGTTTATTTTAAAATTGTCTACAATTTCTGGATATCCTCTAAAACTTTTCTTTATCTCTATTTGGGTTATATTAATTATTTGTTTTTTTAAATTATCCAGGTCTTTGGATTCACCCATGAACCTTGATAAAAATCCTTTACTTTCGTATTCTGTGATTATATTTATGGTTCCAGCCAGTTCACTGGTATTATCTAAAAATACCATGACTTCTGTCCCTTTAATTTTTGGAATACTAAGAATTGATTTTTTAATTTTATTCATAAGCGTTAATTCTATTTTTTCAACATCATCATCGCTTAGAGATCCTCCTTTATAGGATTCTAAAATGTTTTCAACTTCTTCTTCACCTACATCTTTTAAACCATACTTTTTCATGAGTTCTGCTCGATCAATAGATTCATTTGCAAGTTCGGCAGTTTTTATCTCTTCATTTTCACTTTTATCAGTTCTTTCAACACCAATATCTGTTTCAGTGGGCGAAATACTGGTATTTACTGATTTAAGTTGAGCTTTCCTTCGAACATCTTCAACATGGTTTGATTTCATTTCTGATATTGATTTGAGCTTATTTTTCACTTCTTCGTTACTGTCTTGAATTTCAGGCTCAACTTGGATATCCTCATTAATTTCAGGTTTTTTAGGTAAAAATGATTCATTTTGTTCTAGTAAAGGAGATTCACTAATTTCAGGTTTTTCTTCAGGTAAAGTAGCTTCGGTTACTTCTGGCTTTTCTTCAGTTAAAGGAGCCTCAATAACCTCAGGTTTTTCTTCAAGTATGGGAGTTTCAATAACCTCAGGTTTTTCAGGTATAAGAGTTTCAATTTTTTCTTTATCTTCATGCCCTGTTTTTTTAAGTTCATCAAGTACATCATTAACTTCAGAACCAGAGTTGAGTAGATATTTTTTATTTATATCCATAAGGTAATTAACCTGAGAATCTCTAAGATCAAAAACTTCAATTAAAGTGCTGCTGTTGTCTGTGGCGGATTTGATTTTTTTAATTGCATCTATCTTTGAATCGTTATTATATGATGCTGCAATTTGTATGCCTTCTTTAAAAAGAATGTGTCCTTCCTCAGAACCGGCAGTTACTCTTATAAATCCATTGTATTCTTTTGATTTTAGTTCGCCTAAAAGTTCATTAAAATTTAGCTGGTCTGCATAAGAGATCATAGACGGTCTGGTAATTGGTAACTCCATTTTTATTCCCCTACAATTATAACTTAAGATATATTAAATTCAATTGAATTTATGTATATCCCTTTTACAGTTATGAATATGTGTGATTTGATGAATTATCATCATAAATTTTTTAGCTGGTTATTTTTTTAAAAGTTTAATTTCAGGAGGGGTTATAATTACCACGTTGCCTTGTTTACAAAGTAATATAGCTTCTCCACCTACATTATCTCGGAATTCTTTTAATTTTTCTCCAACCTGCTTAGATTCCTCTGGATTATTTTCTATAAAACCCATATCCAATATAATTGGATTTTTTTCTTCAGTAATCTGTTTTAGAGCATCTTCTATATCTGGAATGCCCTGGGCTTTCATTAGGATTATTTCATAAAAAGAATGTTCTGGAACGATTATAGTCTCTTTTTCTTCTTCATCTTCACTTTCTTCTTCTAATCCTAGATTTTTCTTTATATAATCCATGACATCTTTCATTTTATTTCCCCTATACTGATTTTATCAGGTGGGTTTTACAGGTTGGTGATTATTTCAGCCCTACATAATCAATAATTACATCCAGTAATCTTGATGCCCCACCATTTTTAATATCTACTGCTGGCAATTTGTATCTTTCCTCATACTTTAATATATCCTTTTTGTCGCTAACGTTCCTCATATTTAAAGAAATGCCAACAACTTTAGTAGGTTCTACAGCTTCTATTGCTTTTATTTCGTAATCTATTCCTCTTGGCTCTCTAAAAGGATGGTTAGGTCTATGGCAAACTACAACAGCATCAGACCTTGAGCCTATGAGTATTGCAGCTGAAAGACCTCTTGGATGTGGGTTCCCATCTTCAGTTAAACTGGATTGTCCTTCCACAAAGATAATATCCGGGTTGTTTTCTTCTTCTAGATATTTCATAGTCCCCATGACTGCTGCAGCGACGTCCATAACTGAAAGACTTCCTGCCCTGAAGTTGAGGTCTGCCGGGCTTTCAAGTCCCATCTCATCAGTTGAAATTACAGCTGCATTTAAACCTTTTTCCTGTGCTGTTTTTCCAAGAATTCTTGTAGTTGTTCGTTTACCGCACTCTTGAGAAGTACCGCCTACAAAAACAACTGGTGCTTTAGGTTTATACGTAATTTTTGGAAGTACTTCCGTACATTGGGAAGGTGCAGTTCCAAATATTTTATTAATAACATCTAAGCGAGAACTAATTTCTTTTATGACCACGCCTTTTGATTTGGCAAATTTTAAAAGAGATGTGTTCTCTGAAAGTGATAAGGACCTAAAGGAAGTTATAACATTCAGCCCGTTATCTATAGCTTGAACAGCGTATTTAAGCGCAGCTCCTTCAGCGCCGATTGGAAGCATAATTGCAATGCTTTTAGCGTCCGTTTTCCCAATGAGTTCAGTTAAACTTGAAGATATTACATTACCGCAAAATTCCATTCCCTGTTTTTTAACACTATCATCAACAAAGCCAACAGATTCTACTCCTTCGAAATTGGCGAATTTTTCACCACCACCGCCACATCCGACTATTATAAAAGGGTTAAGCTTTTTAAATTCTTCTACAGAAGTTATGTCATACAAATAATCACTCCATTATCATTTAGTTGGAATAAGTGTGAGTTTACATTATCTATTTATTTAATAAATATTAAACCAAGTTATATACTTTAAGATATATAATTTATGTATCTATATTCAATCTATTGTGGAGGTTGAAGGAAATCTCGAAAGAGATTTCCTGAACCTCCAATTATATTGAATATAAGTGGAGGCATAGTATGATAGGAAGAGTACTTAAGGACTTAGGCAGGATCAATGGGGTAAATGGATCTTTAGTAGTAGGAAAAGACGGACTAATTATTGAAAGCGAGGTTCCTGGAGATATAGATTCAGAACTCGTGGCAGCTATGTCATCAGCAGTTTTTGGTACAGCCGAAAGATCTGCTGAAGAGATGAAACATGAACCTTTACAACAGGTTATGATTGAAGGACAGTTAGGTAAAACTTTGATGATAGATGCGGGTGAAGGAATTCTGGTTGTTATTACAGATATAGACATAAATCTGGGCCTAATCAGGATTGAAATGAGAAGAAGTGCAGAACGTGTAATAGATCTTCTTACCTAAATGCTGATATTCAGTGCGCCCGTTAAAAGTATTTAACAACATTGGATAATAATATTTAATATAATAATATTAACATATTTATCCTAAACTCTTTGTGTTTTTTATATTGATTTGGAGATGATCAGTTGAGAAAACCCTATGTTATTTTGATAGGAAGTGCTTCTGGAATTGGAAAATCGACTATAGCATCAGAGTTAGCTAAGATATTAGGAATAAAGCATTTAATCGAGTCTGATTTTATAAGAGAAATAGTTAGGGGAGTAATTGGACCTGAATTCGCCCCGGCGCTTCACAAATCATCTTTCGATGCATATGTAACAATACGAGACAAGGAAAGGTATAAAACTAACGCTGCTTTAATAAATGCTGGGTTTCAAGAACACGCTTCATTTGTTATCCCTGCTATTGAAAAAGTTATAAAAAGGGCGGTAGATGATTTTGATGATGTTGTAATTGAAGGTGTGCACCTTGTACCTGGTTTCATTAACATTGATCAGTTCCAGGATGATGCAGATATTCATTTTTTTGTACTTAATGCTGATGAAGAGATTCATAAAGAACGTTTCGTTAAGCGGGCCATGAAAATAAAACGAGGCGGTAAACATCTGGAATATTTCAAAGAAAACAGGATAATTAATGATTATCTTGCTGAACAAGCTGATGAACATGGAGTTCCAGTTATTTACAATGATGAAATTGATACTACAGTTAAAGTGATGCTTACTCACATAAGGCAAATCTGTAAAACTATTAAATTAAGGCACGGTGTAGATAGTATAAAAGATGAAACCAGCACTGTGTTAAAATATGGTGGTAGAATGGAAGATATATCTTATTTTATACATGGTTTTACAGAGCCTCTGCGGAGAAAAATCAATGTTTATGACCCTAAAGAAGCAGAACGCTTTTTTGCATCTTTAGAAAGAAATAAAAAGCGGAAAGAAGATTTAGAAAATATTTATGAACTCTCAAATAATGTTCATAGTCATAGGCTATGCGCTCCGGACGAAGAGAGTCTGAATAAAATGATAAAAGAATTGGATGAAAAAGGATATTTAATTAAAGAATAATAAAATATTTAATTAAATATTGCTTGATACTATTTTTGATATTTTTAATTATTTTTTATTAATTAAGTTATAAGGAGAGAAATAATTTTGAATGAGATGAAAATTGATTGTCCAGTCTGCGAATGTAAAAATTCAATGATAGTTATAACAAAAACAGAAAATATTCCCTATTTTGGAGAAATAATGGAATCTACAGCTAAGTGCCATGATTGTGGATACAAGCATTCGGATATAATGTGCCTTGAACAAAAAGAACCAGTAAGGTATGAGCTAAAGGTAGATAAATCTAATTTAAATGCAAGAGTTATCAGATCTCAATCAGCTACAATCAGTATACCTGAACTGGGCTTGAAAGTAGAACCAGGTCCAAGATCACAGGGTTATGTTTCAAATGTTGAGGGTGTGCTGACAAGATTCCATGACGCGGTTGTGACGGCCATGAATCTTGTTGAAGATGAACAGTCTAAGGAAAATGCATCTAATATTTTAAAAGAACTTGAAAAAGTTAAAAATGGTGAAGATACTGTTACAGTGATAATTGAAGATCCTTTTGGACACAGCATCATAATTCATGAAGATGCCCTCAAAAGAAAATTGAGTCTGGAAGAAATAAAGAACTTGAAAACAGGTTTCACAGTATTTGAAAATGAATAATCTTCCTATTAATAATATCATGAATGAAATTTCTCTTTTTAATACAAAAGGACATGATTATATGCATGTAGCTACATAAGATAATATACAGTATACTTTTAAAATGTTTTTTTAAAGTCTAAATGGTATAAAAATAAAGAAATAAAAGTATAGGGGGAGTATATCTTAAATGGGACGAAAACCGAACCTAAACCCTAATGAAGAAGGTAGGATTGAGTCTGAAGAATATGGTCCTTTACCTGGTCTAGATTATCAGTTTTTTGAGTATATGCAAGAAGGAGTAACAGTTTATGAACTAATGCGTGATGAAGCTGGAGAAATAGTTGATTTAGTCATAACTTATGCTAATCTCGCAGCTTACAGGCAGAGAAAATCTTTAAAGAAAGGTTTAATTGGAAAAAGTATTATTGAGCTTTATGGTTCTGAAGCAGTGTCTATTGATCTTAAAAAAGCTAATGAGGTAGTAACTACTGGAAGAGGGACAGAATATGACACTTATTTTGCCCCTGTAAATAAATATTTCTCTGTTACTGCATTTTCACCAAAAGAAGACGTGTATATTACATTGGCAACTGATATAACAAAGCAGAGAAAGGCAGAGGAAGAAATGCAAATTGAACGCCAGAAACTTATGGATATAATTGAATTTCTGCCGGATGCTACATTTGTAATAGATGAAAATAAAAGGGTAATCGCGTGGAATAAAGCTATTGAAGAGATGACTGGTACTCTCAAAGAAGACATTTTAGGTAAGGGCGAATATGCTTATTCTATACCATTTTATGGCGAAAAAAGGCCTATTTTAATTGATCTGATTTTTTTAAGTGAAAAAGAGATGGAAGATAAATATGCTTATGTGAAAAGAGAAGGAAAAACTTTATTTGCTGAAGTGTTTGTAAGCAACCTCTTTGGTGGAAAAGGAGCTTATGTATCGGTAAAAGCGTCTCCACTATGTGATCGTGATGGAAATCTTGTTGGTTCCATTGAAACAGTTCGTGATATAACAGAATTAAGAAAAGAATTATGCCCTAAATGAATATAAATTTTAAATTTCTTTGAGAAACTTTTAGTTTTGTAAATAATTTGATAGTTTAAATGAAAAAGGAAGTGTTTTAGAAGTTTACTCGATATGAGCATCTTCTTTCTGGCTCTCAAATAAAATTTTGAGAGCATGCAAAAAACTTCGTTTTTTGCTACGTCAAAACTTACAGTTTTGACAGCTTGCAAAACCGAAGGTTTTGCAGCACTTAAACATTTTATGTTTGGTGCATCGAAAATCAAAGATTTTCGAATGTTTGTGAAACAGAGTTTCACAACCACAAAAATCTTCGGTTTTTGTATGCCCGAAAAATATACGATTTTTTGACGGCTGACAAACACCTTGTGTTTGTCGCTCCAAAATTCTATGAATTTTGAGAGGTTAGTATACTGTGTCTTCCACATCTTTTAATTTTAATGTCCTTCTGACATCTAAGCTTAAAGCATCACAATCTGCTTTAATAGCATCTAAGTGTTTTAATATCCTTTCTTTTTCTTCATTGATTCTTTCTACATTTTTGTAAGGATATATTGATTCTTTTAACATTTCATATTCTATTGTTGTGTAAGGATATTCATTGAGCTGTTTGCAGACTTTTTCAAGGACATCCCCTAAAAACTTGTTCATTTCGACTTTGACACGTTCTCTTATCATTTTGTCGCTGTCTAAATGTTGTTTCATTAACCTTACAACTTCTGCTTTTGCAAATGGTAATTCTTCAGCTTCTTCTTCTTGGACTTCTTCGTCCATATTTTCTTCAGTATTTTGAATTTCTTCATCTGACATTGAATTCCTCCTTGTAAACTTTAAAATAAAATTATGTAAAAATAAATTTTACATCTATAATTATTTTGTATCTAGTTTCATTTTAAGCATCAATACATATAAATTTATGCATAAATAAGGGCCATTTCTTTAATTATTTTATACATGATGTAAATTATTTTCAGTTATGATTATACTTCTACTTGTAAAAATTCTGTATAAAATTAGGGTACCATTAATTGAAATTATGATAACAGGCAATATCAACTATATTTATGATTTGAATAATGCAATGCATATAGATACTTTATGGATATTGTCTGTCTAGATTATCTCTAAACTTAGATCTAGTGATCTGGCAGAATGAGTTATATAACCTGTTGAAATGATGTCTGCGTTTGTTTTTGCGTATTCAACAATATTTTCCGGATTTATTCCTCCTGAAACTTCAATTAAAATGTTATCTCTCAAATTCATTGATTCAAGTGCTGAAATAACTTCGTCAATTTCGCGGGGATTCATATTATCCAGCATGACAATGTCTGCACCTGCTTTTGCAGCATCTATAGCTCCTTTTTCGCTTTCGACTTCTATTTCAATTTTTTTGGTGAAACTCACATTCTTTTTGGCCATAATTACTGCTTCTTCAATACTGCCAACAATGGCAATATGGTTATCCTTAATAAGGACAGAATCATCTAATCTAAATCGGTGGGTGTCTCCTCCACCTACTTTAACTGCATTTTTTTCAAAAATTTGCAGTCCTGGTGTTGTTTTACGTGTACCTGCCAGTATAATATTTTCATTTACTTCCCTTATTTTTTGAAGGGTATTAAAGGTTAAGGTTGCAATACCGCTCATTCTCATGAGGAAATTCAATGCAGTACGTTCTAAACTTAAAACTGTCTGTGCATTTCCTTTAATATCCATAATAATATCATTTACTTTTACATTATCTCCGTCATGTTTTTTAGCGGATGATTTAATTTTAAATTCATCAAATAAATCAGATACAACATCAATTCCAGAAATAATTCCTTCTTCTTTAGCTATTATTATTCCCTTTGTTTCCAGGTCTTCAGGAATCAAAGCATTGGAAGTAATATCCTCAAAACCTATATCCTCATAAACCATTTGCTTTAGAATATTTCTCATATTAAATCCCTGTTTAGCTATATAAAGTAAAAGATATAAATAAATAACTCAGAAAGAATCGATTATAGTTAATTTTATAAGTTATATCTAAGGTGAAATATTATGGAGCTTGTATTTTTAGGAACATCATCTGCAATCCCTACCCGTCATAGGAATCACTCTTCAATAGCATTAAAGGCATTTGGAGAGATTTTTTTATTTGATTGCGGTGAAGGCACACAGCTTCAGATGTCAAAGGCTAAAATAAGTCCTATGAAAATAAACAATATATTTATAACTCATTTTCATGGAGATCACATTCTTGGACTTCCAGGAATAATTCAATCAATGGCTTTTAGGGGAAGAAAAAATCCGCTGCATATATTTGGTCCTAAGGGCCTTGTTGAAATGGTAAATATTATAAGAAATTTTGGATATTTTTCCCTTACATTTGAAATTTATATGCATGAAATTGATGATGGAATTATACTGGAAGAAGAAAATTATAGAGTAAGCTGTTCTAAGATGAACCACACCGTTTTGAACTTTGCATATGGTATATATGAAAAAAGAAGGCCTAAATTTATAAGAGAAAAAGCAATAGCCCTTGGTATTAACCCTGGGCCTGATTTTGGAAAACTTCAGCAGGGTATTCCTGTAAAAGTAGGAGATAAAGTAATACAACCAGAGCAGGTCCTTGGGGGAGAAAGAAAAGGGCGTAAGATAGTTTATTCTGGTGATACCACTCCTTCAGAGGGGATGGTGGAATTTGCAAAAGATGCGGATCTTTTGATACATGAATCTACTTTTGAGGGTATTTATGGCGATAAAGCTTATGAAATGGGTCATTCTACATCTGTTCAAGCTGCAGAAATTGCAAAAAAAGCAAATGTTAAACGATTGATATTAACTCATGTAAGTACCAGATATAAAAAATCAGATATCCTTGAAAGTGAAGCAAAGGAAATATTTGAAAATTCTACAGTTGCAGAAGATTTTATGGAGATAGAAGTAGAGCGCTGATATCTTAGCAAATAACGTAAATTTCAGATAATTTAAATACAATTCCTCAACAATTTATAAAAACTAGAAATCTATAGGAATGTGGAATAAATGGCCGTCAGTACAATTTTTATGAATCTACAATTTGATGATATCATTGCCATTGGAGTTACTTTAGTTGCAGCATTTTTAATAGTAAGATTGACATCCCGTTTTCTTAAAAACTCTCAAATTAAATGGGATCTTGACGTAACTATGATTCAGGTCCTAAATGAGATTGTTAAGTATACAATCTATCTAGTCGCTGCAGCTGTAATCCTTGGGTTATTTGGAATCAATTTAACTGCCATTGCTGTAAGTTTAGGAGTAGTGAGTATTGTTGTTGGTTTTGCAGCGCGCGATACACTTTCTAATTTCATTGCGGGAATGTTTATATTTTTGGATAAAAGTTTTAGAGTAGGAGATATTGTTGAAGTATCTAATCAGAAAGGAAAAGTAGTTAAAATGGGTTTTAGGCTCACTACTATAATTACATATGATAAAAAGATTATCACGATTCCAAATGCACTGTTTTCAACCAATCCCTTTATAAACCATACTGCATCGGATACAAGAAGAGTAGATCTGGATATAGTTATACCTTATACTATGAACCTTGAAGAAACTTCAAAATCCCTTGAAGATATGGCTACTGGATGTGATTGGGTCCTGAAAAAACCTAAACCAAAAGTTATAGTTAGAGAACTTATAGATGTGGGGGTCAGATTAACACTATGTGTATGGGTAAATGATCCTTGGAGAGTTACAGAACATCGTTCAGCCCTTGGAAAAGCAGCTAAGAAACTTTTAAGGGATGAAAACATAAAATACGGATAACTGCAGGATGTAATTATTAGATGATATATACTTTCTAAAACACACAGGTCAATTTAAGTATTTTTGGATATGTTCTCATTTAAATGATATTTAACACGTTTAAATAGATGAATTAACAATATATCTAATTAAATTTTTTAACTAGCGGTATAATTATGCGGAAGATGATCAGATGGATTTAACAATGTCTAAATATAAAATTTTAGCTGTTGTAATTGTTTTAGTGTGTGTAATTGTGTCTTCAGCTGTAATAATCGTTGGTTACGAGAAATCTAAGGAGTTAAATGCATATCAAACTAATTTATACCTTCGTGGAAATGGAAGTGCTCCTGTTGATCTATTAAGCCCTTCAACTACTAATTCTGTATCTGGAAGTACATCTGATGTATACCGGATTGTAATTCCAAGAATGGGAGTTAACGCCAAGATAAATTCGGAGACTGTAAATGGGTATAATACTGTTTATCATTATCCTGAAAGTGTCGAACCTGGCCAAAATGGAGAATGTGGTTTATTAAGTCATAGGACACATTACTCTGGATTATTCCGCCAACTTGGTAGTTTAAAGGTTGGAGATCAGGTTATAATAAAAGATTATACTATATCTAAAAAATATATTTATAAAGTCACATCGAATGGTGATGACATCCGGTGGGATTATAAAGAAAATCCAATTTCATTTGCTCAAAGTGGAGAGCCCCGGTTGTTACTTATAACATGTTACCCTCCAGGAAGGAAGCTGGCAGCTTATATAGTCCATTGTAAACTGGTTTCTACAACCTCTTTAACTTAGTTTTAGAATATTTTTTTTATTTGGGAGCTATAACAAATGGGATTAGTTTATATTGATATTGATAATCTAATTAAGTGACTCTTTCCAGTAAAATTTGGATGTTGAGCTGTTATTTGGTAATAACTTCCTATTGTAAGTTATTGTTACTGCAAACACTTAATAGAAATATTTAATAGTAAAGAAATTCTATATGTTAAGTTTTCCTGAAGGTTTAAAAACTAAGGAATTATTTTTTCGAATTCAGGATAAAACAATGGAAAATTAAATTACATCAATTTCCAGAGACTCTAAAGAAAAAACTGGACTGATACTATGGTAAAAATAAAAGTAGACGAGGGCGCATGTGTGGGATGTGGATCTTGCGTTGAGGACTGCCCAAACGATGTGTATGAATTGGATAGTGAGCATGGTAAAACTGTTGTAGTGAATGAAAAGGATTGTATGGCGTGTTTGTCATGTCATGAGATTTGTCCTTCCCAGGCACTGGAACACGACGACATACCTGTGGCCAAAAGGCTTTATATAGACCGAAAAGTAAATCAGATTATAAATAAAATATTATAGGGCCTTAAACATAATATCTGGTGGAATAAACGCATAAACAAGTACACTAGAAATATATTCTAAATAAGTATGTGATGGTAACAAGGATCTTATTATCAGCCGTTTTTTTAAAATACGGCTAAAATAACTATTTGGCATGGAAAAAGTTTTTAAGCTACTTATTGAATAAAAGTAGTGGACATGGTTGGGGAACTTATAGATATCAAAGCTAGAAACAAACCATGCAGACTGGATACTGGTCTTAAAACCATGATAATTTGATATAATAATTAAATTTACTATTTTTTTATAATTTTGACTCTCCTTTTTATTATTAGGTAATAATTTGTTATTATAATTTATAGAGTGTTACGAACATGTAATATAAATCCTTAATAGTAAAGACGTTTTATATAGAAAAATATCCCTACAAGGTAATATTAGAGATTGAATTATTTTTTTTTAATTCAAAAAAAAATTGTGTAGGAAGGATTTAATTGGGTTAAACATCTTTCCAAATTGCTTTAAAAGGAAAAATGAGGGGATTGCTATGGTAAAAATAAAAGTAGACGAGGATGCATGTGTGGGATGTGGGTCTTGCGTTGAGGATTGTCCCAGTGACGTGTATGAATTGGATAGTGAACATGGTAAGACTGTTGTAGTGAAAGAAGGGGATTGTATGGCGTGTTTGTCATGTCACGAGATTTGTCCTTCCCAGGCACTGGAACACGATGATATACATGTAGCTAAAAGACTTTATATTGACCGAAAGGTAAATTCAACTATAAGCAAAATAATATAAGGAGTTTTAGACATGGAAATTGAACGTAAAGAAATAAGAGGCGATTTTAAACCTGAACTAATTCCTCCAGAAACTGGTGGAGACATCAATGACTATGAAGAAGCCCTTCACGTTCTTATGAAATTTGTGGGATCTATGTCAAGTGCATTAGAACAGGTTTCTGGGCGCGGTGCAAATGCTATTGTTTATCAAGCAGGGAAAAGAATGGGACATGAAGCTGGTAAACTGGCAGAAAAAACCGATGATCTGGAAAAAGCCATGAATCAATTGAGTCAAATACTTGGGATGGAATTTTATTTTGAAATGTGGAAACCTTCAGATCAGGAAGGATATACTATTGAGAAGGGCCACGAAACTATTGTAAAACTTTTATTTATGGATTGTGTTGTAAGACAAACATTAAGAAGAACAGGTCTGCCTCAAAAAGGGCCGCTATGTTATCTCTTATATGGATACATGGTTGGGGCTGTAGAAGAAGTTATGAGTATCAGGGGAAAACTTGATATAGACCATGTAGGACCAAACGCTTGTCTTAAAACCCTAACTATAGGATGGGGTGGTAAATAATGGTAAAAATCGCACTTGAATGGCTTGCTGGCTGTGCTGGTTGTGAAATTTCCATTCTTGATTTACATGAAGGAATAATGGAATTACTCAAAGAAGCAGATATTGTTTATGCGCCAGTTTTAATGGATACAAAAGAAGTACCAGATGACATTGATATTGCAATAGTTTCTGGATCTGTACGAAATAAAGAAAACAAAGAAAGGCTTGAAGAATTACGTAAAAAGTCTAAAACATTAATTGCATACGGAACATGTGCATGTTATGGAGGTATAACTGGAATGGCCGACCTTTACAGGCCAGAAGATGTAACAGCAAGGATTTATTCAGATAATCCTAGTACTGAAGCAGCTGACGTACCTTCGGAGGTAGTTCCAGAACTTTTACCGATTGTTCACCCTGCAGGTGATTTCACAGAAATAGATTACTTTTTACCAGGATGCCCTCCTAAAGAACTTCTTGTTTGGGACATATTGATGCCTTTAATTAAAGGAGAAACTCCAGATGTTCCTAAAAAGAGTGTATGTGCCGACTGTTCAAGGTGGATGGATCACGTTGAATTTGACAAGCTCAACAGGAGAATTGAAGGGGATCCAGATCCTCAAAAATGTTTCTTAAGCCAGGGTTATGTTTGTTTAGGTTCTGTTACACTTGGAAGGTGCGGTGCACTATGTACATCTGCAGGTATTCCTTGCCATGGTTGTGGTGGTCCTTCTCTTGATGTTTTAAGGGAACCAAGCCACGATGTATATAATGGTGTAATAAAAAGGATAGCTCACCTTTCTAAGATGCCAGAAAAGGATGTTGAAAAACAGATAAGAGATATCGGGCACGTAATATATGGATTCGTAATTGGAAGTACAATTATGGAGGATAAACAGGTTTCATTGATCCCTCAGCTGGTCAAGAAATAATAGAAGCGTGATAATATGAAACAGATAGAAATAAATCCAGTAACAAGAATTGAAGGACATGCAAAAATCACAGTTCAGTTGGATGATTCTGGAAACGTTTCAGATGCTCACTTTCATGTAATGGAGATAAGAGGATTTGAAAAATTCCTGGAAGGGGCAGCGGTTGAGGAAGCTCCTAGGATAACTCCACGTATATGTGGAATATGTCAAACTGCACACCATTTAGCAGCTGCTAAAGCCACTGATACTGTGTTTGGACTACAACCTCCAGAAGCCGCTAAAAAACTGAGAGAGCTCATGCTTCTTGGTCAATATATTCACTCACATGCATTACATTTTTATTTCCTTGGCGCACCGGACCTTGTATTGGGGCCAGATTCTGATCCTACACAGAGAAATGTAATTGGAATCATTAAAAAAGACCCTGAACTTGCAAAAATGGCAATAAAAACCAGGAAAGTCGGTCAGGACATAACAGAAGTGGTGGGAGGAAAAGCAATACACCCAGTCACTGCTGTTGCAGGTGGACAGACAAAGGCAATGAGCGCTGAAGAAAGAGCTAAACTTTTGGAATCTACAAAAATGGCCATTGAACTTATAGAAAAAGGTGTTGGGGTATCAAAACCATTATTTGAGCAGTATGCGGAAGCAATAGAATTATTGGGTCCAGTTGAAACTTATTTTGGGGGTCTAACAAATGGTGGAAACCTTGAAGTTTATGATGGTCCTATGAAAATAATCGATAAAGCAGGAAATTCTGTTCACGAGTTCCAGTCTTCTGATTATCTGGACTACATAGAAGAAAAAGTACAGCCGTGGTCTTATCTTAAATTCCCATATCTCAAACAAACAGGATTCCCTGATGGTAACTACAGAGTTGGGCCTCTTGCAAGGTTAAATATAGCTGACAATGTCCCAACAGAAAAAGCTGGTGCACTGTATGGTGAGTTCAAAGATAAGTTTGGAATTGCTCAAAACACTCTCCTGTACCATTATGCTCGTCTTATTGAGTTAATGTACGCTGCAGAAAGGTCATTACAACTTTTAGAGGATGATGACATAGTAAGTACTGAGATAAGGCAGTTCTTAAGCGAACCATTGATGACAAGGGAAGAAGCAAAACAGTCCAGTGAAACTAAAAGAGGAGTAGGAATAATAGAAGCTCCGAGGGGATCTCTTATCCATGATTACGAAACAGATGCTGCTGGAATAATAACACGTGCAAACCTTGTAGTTGCAACAGGTCAAAACAACCTTTCTATGGATATAGGGGTAAGAGAAACAGCTAAAGCTTTAATTAAAGGTGAAGAAGTCTCAGAGGGTATTAAAAACCAGCTTGAAATGATAATAAGGGCATATGATCCATGTCTTTCATGTGCAACCCATGCAATTGGTGGAGACTCACCACTTTTAGTAGATATACATGACAGTGAAGGCGATCTCTTGAAAAGGCATTTATTGTAACTGAATGGTTACATAATTATTTATTTTTTTTTATTTCACCTAAACACGAAGTGTCTGGCCCCTTAATCATAAAATGATTTGGGAATTTAATACTTTCTTTTTTTTAAATCTATTCATTAAACCATAGCTGTGTTTAAGATAAAACTTAAAAACTATAAACATAAACTAAAATATATTTGAATATTTAAAAAATGTCAAATAGAATCAATCAGTCTTAAATAAGTTATTAATGATTATATCTGGGATATCTTAAATGAATCAACGTGGTTATATGGATTCGGATATAGAAAGCCAATTAATAAGGACTTTAAACAATTTGGATAAAGTTGAAGGCATAGACGGCAGTTTAATTGCTGATGACAATGGTAATGTGCTCTGCCACACTATGTCCCGGGGAACGGATACTTCTCTTTTTGGCCCAATGGCCCATGTAATTATGAGTTCATCGAAAAGGCTGTTGAATTCAGCTGACAGTGGAGAAATCCAAAGGGTACTGGTTGAATCTTATGGCGGAAAGGCTCTTTTTTTACACCTGAAAAATACCTACTTCATTGTGCTTATGGAAATATCTGCAAATGTGGGGCTGGTAATGGTTTCAGCTAAAAGGGCTGCAAAAGATATAATGGAAATTACAAGGGATATAGTTTGGGAAGCTCCAGTTGAAGAAGAAGTACTTATAGATTCTCAAGAAGAAATTACGGCTACCTCTACTTCAGAAGTATTAGATGTCCATGATAATACAGAAACAGAAACTGTCGAAATTGAAAGTGAAGCGTCTGAAGGATTAGAAACTGAAGAACTAAATGTAGAAACAGTGGATAAACTCATTGAAACTGAAGACTTAAAAGAAGCATTTGATGAGGTCATAGGAACTGAAAAATTAAATGAGATACTGGAGTCTGAAGAGTTTAAGGCATTAGATATTAAAGAAGCGAAAGAAAAGCTTTCGAAAATGTTGGAAGTTGAAACAGAAGAATCATCACCTGTAGTTGCAGAATCTGAAACAATATCTCCTGATACAATTATACCTGAAGTTGAAATTGAATCAAAAGTTGAAGAAATTGAAGTTCAGGACGAAATGGCAATTTCAGAAGAAGAGTTAGAAGGAGTACATGAAGAAGAAACTCAAGAGATTGAAGAACCAGAAAGCAGTATTCCAGTTATAAAACCGCCAATTTCATTCCCAGAATTACCTGAAAACATTGAAATACCTGCTGGAGATAAGGAAGAATCTAATCTGGTTTTAGATATATATGAGGCAGTATTTTTGGCAATGTCCATTGGAGCAAGCAAAATTATGGGCGTATCACCTGCAAGGGGACTTATAAAGAGATTTTTACCTTTAGATGAATGTAAAACTCTTTTAGATGGTGTTGATGTAAAAAGTAATTCTGTGGTTGATTTTGATAAGATAAGGGAAAATGCTGAAAATATTCCTTTAAATGAAAGATCAAATACACTTATCACTGATTTTAGTAAAATAATTGACATTATAACTGAAAACTATGGTAAAGTAATGGGATATGGAGCTTTTAGAGGAATAGTCCGTAATGAATTTAAAACGATTAATAATTCATATGGAAGAGCCATGAATGATCTTGGAATTAAAGATAAAATTCATCCTGAGCTAATAGTTCTTTTTAAATAAGTTAATTATGTATTTTTAGTTTTTATTGAACCATTTGTTAAAAAGCAGGGTTTTACAAATATTTTATACATAAAAACCTGTTAAAATACAAATAATAAAAAATTAGGTTTTTAAATGGAAACTGGTGAAATTCCCATTTAAAAGATCTAGCTTAGCATTAGTTAGGTATTATTTGGAAATTGCCATCTGCACGGCAGAAGAACCGATTCTGTCGGCCATCTGCTGTTTTACATCTTGATATATATCTTGATTTGCTTTTTCTGCCAGTCCAGTTCCAAGCCTGTTTACAACTTCTTCTGATGGTACCATGCCTGAATTCATAATTTGTTGAGCTTTAAAGCTTGACCAATTATCAGGAAGCTCGCGAAGCTTTACAAATTCCATATTGTTTGGCATGAGATCAATCTGTTCCTCAAGAACTTTATTCACGTATCCTTTATTAGGTTCGAATACTATGAGTGATTTTATTTTATCTTCCTGCATTAAATCTCCAATATTTTTCCCTTCATATTTTCTAAGCAGTTCAGCGCACATTTTAAAGTGTGTAATTTCCATCTTGGTAAAGTTTTCCCATATGCGTTTGATCCTATCATCTGTTTCAGTCTGGGCGCATGAATAATAATTGTAGGCTTCACAAAGTTCCATCATTGCCATTTTCTCAAGCATTGTTTCTTCGGGATCACCAAGTACGCCGTACTGGGTTACATGTTCTTCTTCAACATCTGCAATTTCTGAATACAGTTTACGAGCAAGTTCATCAGGATACATAAATCCATGTTCCTTGTAAAACAACATTGTCTGTTGCTCGCCTGAAGTTATAGTCAAGTAATTCATTTTTGTTTTAAGATCTGCTTGATCCTTATTGTAATGTTTACGCATTGACTCGTTAGGATGTCTATGGTGGAGAATTGTGGGTCTTCCAGGTTTAATTTCAGTTTTTGCTTGAGTAATCAATTCAGGATCTTCACCTTCCAGTGCTTCAAGCATACAGCCAAACCTGAATAGATGGTCAAAATCTTCAAGAAGGGCAAAATCAAGGGTGTCTTTAATATAAGGATCTGGTTCATTTTTTGCAAGGTTTGCAGTAAGATCTACAGCAACCTGTTCATAAGCTATTGTTGTTTCTAATACGGTTTGATCTGCAGCATTAAGCCAGTTTACGGTCTGCTGCTGCATTGAATCAACACGGCGCATAATGGACATTAACCTTTTAACTTCAGGATCTTTGGTCATTCTTTCTATTGCATGGCATGTTAACACTGCATTGGTCTCTATTCCATTCATTAAGATTATTTTAGTACGTGTATATGGATCAACGCTCATTTTGTCATAGGATGGCCTGACTATATTATCCCAGTTCATAAATTGCTCTTCTACAGGCATTCCTTCCATTTCCATTGGTTTAAATTGATTCATTAATTATCACCTCCGACTATCCTATGTAATAATAAATATTTATAAGTTAATACTATATAATCTATATAATAAACTAGTTAGAAATAATGGCTAATTTTTATTAAAATAGTAATATTGCTATTATTTCGGATGATTTTGTAAAAATGGATTATTTGCAGGTTTTATAATTAATTAAACAGGAATTAACAGGTTAAAATAATTTTTTGCTATTTTTAATAAACATCTATATAAATGTGGATTAATAGTTTAAATTTATGGATATTATTTCAATTTTTCTTATAGCTATAGGGCTTGCAATGGACGCATTCAGCGTTTCCATAACAAAGGGACTTGTAATGAAGTCCAATGTAAAACACGCTTTGATCATTGCCCTATTTTTCGGCGTATTTCAGGCGTTAATGCCTGTTGCAGGGTGGATTTCAGGTATACAACTTGAGGCATTTGTTTCAACAGCAGCCCCATGGATAGCATTCATTTTATTATCTATTATAGGAATTAAAATGATTTATGAGGGTATTTTTGATGATGGGGAGGATAAAGATGACAGCTTTTCATTAAAAGAAATATTCTTCCTTGCAATTGCAACAAGTATCGATGCATTTTTAGTTGGAGTTACATTTGCATTCCTTAAGACTCCAATTGTAGAATCCATTGTAATAATAGGAGCTGTTACGTTTGTCCTGTCTTTCATTGGCTTTTATATTGGAAAAGGTATTGGGCACTTATTTGAACACAAAATTGAGGTTTTTGGTGGATTAATATTAATTGGAATAGGGCTAAAGATACTTCTTGGGTTCTAATTCATTGAACAATTATTTTGCCTGTCATTGATGGATGTTCGTCACATAGGTGTATTCGCTAGTTTTAGTAAAATTATATGTATATTTGTCACACTTATTTAAATCAGGGCTTTCAAATGCTTCAGAATCACTTGATACATCATGAATGGCAGAGTCTTGATTTATCCACGTGATTTTTGTCCCTGCTTTAACAGTAATAGTATGTGGTGCATATGTGTAGTTCTGGATCATTACTGTGCTGTAAGAAGTGTTTTTGGGATTTGTCGTGTTTTATGGGTTTTCCTGCCGGTTCTGAGTACAACATGGGTAATAACTACTCCTAATATAATTACAGCAATTCTGATCTTGATGTAATATTTATATGTTATGAAGTATGATGTATTCAATGAAATATAAAATTCTTGTTAAAACTATATTGTAAATAGTGAGTAATATCCTTAAATAAAGTGTAAAATAAGTTATTAAATGGATAGTATTGTATTAAAGGCATATTTAATGAATTTTTTCTCATTTTTAATAAACAGTAAATTTTATACCTACTCTTTACAAAGTCAACTATGGATATTGTTTCTATTTTATATGAATACAAAGTATCTCGAATTCATTTTTACATAAATTAATAAGTGAAAAATAATGCGAACGAATCTCGCAAAAGCAAACGGTGATTAAATGAACGGACCATGGGTTGAAAAATACAGGCCAAGTAATCTAGATGAAGTTGTAGGTCAAGATCATATAATTCAAAGACTTAAAAGGTATGTTGATGAACACAGCATGCCTAATTTAATGTTTACAGGACCTGCAGGGGTTGGAAAAACAACAACTGCAATCGCACTTGCAAAATCTATTTTAGGAGAATACTGGAGACAGAATTTCCTGGAACTCAATGCATCTGATGCAAGGGGAATAGATACTGTAAGAACCAATATTAAGAATTTCTGCAGGTTAAAGGCTGTTGGCGCTCCATTCAGGATAGTATTCCTTGATGAAGTGGATAACATGACCAAAGATGCCCAGCATGCTCTAAGGCGTGAAATGGAAATGTACACAAAAACGGCATCGTTCATACTATCCTGTAACTACTCCTCAAAGATAATAGATCCAATACAGTCAAGGTGTGCAATATTTAGATTTGCACCTGTAAAAGGAACTCAAATCATTGCAAGACTTGAAAAAATAGCTGAAGCTGAAAATCTCAATATTACAAGGGGGGCGATTGAAAGTATCGTTTATTTTGCAGAGGGGGATTTAAGGAAAGCAGTAAACATACTTCAAGCATCTGCATCCACAACTGATGAAATTACAGATGACAGTATCCATGAAATTGTCTCTAAAGCAAAACCTCAAGATGTGAGGAAAATAGTTAATAAAGCTTTAAATGGGGACTTTATAAGTGCAAGAGACCTTTTAAGAGAGGTAATGGTTGTCCAGGGTACAAGTGGGGAAGATATGGTAACTCAGATTTATCAGGAAGTTTCACGCATGTCAATGGAAAACATGATTGAAGAAGATGTGTACATGGATTTGATTCAAAGTATTGGGGAATACGATTACAGAATAAGAGAAGGATCTAATCCGAGGATTCAGCTTGAAGCACTTCTTACCAAGTTTCTATTAAAAGGAAAATAAATTAATTGACAATTTAAAAGATAAAGCTATCTGATAGCGAGTAAAACGGTAATTTAGAGGAAAGGCAGAAGATGTTGTGGACAGAAAAATATAGGCCAAAGAACTTTGATGATGTTCTTGGGAATATAAAAGCGAAAAAAGAAATCCTTGAATGGACAGAGGAATGGAAAAACGGCAATCCTCAAAAATGTCTCTTTCTCATAGGTCCTCCGGGCACTGGTAAAACTACATTTGCAGGGCTAATTGCAGGTGAATTTTCTGATTCGGTTGAATTAAACGCCAGTGACAAAAGGTCCTATGATGCTATTATGGGTGTTGTAGGTGAAGCATCCTCCTCAATGACCTTATTTGGCAACCGATTGAAGTTAATAATTCTTGATGAAGTTGATGGACTTCATGGTAATGATGACCGGGGTGGATCAAGGGCAATTAACAAAATACTAAAGGATGCAATCCAGCCAATAGTGATGATGGCCAACGACCCTTACAGCAATAGAATTAAAAGCTTTAAAAATAAATGCCAGGTAATAAACCTGCGGAAGGTTCATACAAATTCAATAGTTTCCCTTTTAAAAAAGATATGTGTAAAAGAAGGGGTAGAATTTGAAGAACATGTTCTAAGGACTCTTGCAAAGAGATCTAATGGTGATTTAAGGTCTGCCATAAATGATCTTGAGATAATGGCAAAAGGTGAGGAAAAAATCACATCCGAAGACCTTGATATTGTAGCTCCAAAAGACGGAAGATCTAATGTCTTTGATGCTGTAAGGACCATCTTAAAGAGTAAGACTCCGGCCCATATTAAGGATGCCATGCGGCAAATTGAGGCAGACCCTTCACTTTTAATTGAAATGGTCACAGAAAATATTCCCCGTGAATATGAAAAGAAAGATGAGATAGAAAAAGCTTATGAAATGATTTCTCAAGCGGATATTTATCTTGGAAGGGCTTTTTCAACACGTGCTTATACCTACTGGAAGTATGCATACGAGTTAATGAGTGTAGGGGTTGCACTTTCTAAAGATGAGACCTATAAAAAATTTGCAAGGTATACCAATTCATCTGTTTATACAATACTTTCTAAAAACAGGAGTAAAAGGGATTTACAAAATAGAGTGGCTGAAAAAATTGGAGAAAAACTTCACACCTCCAAAAAAGTTGCAATTTCACAGTTCCCCTATTTTGAAATCATGTTCCAGGATGATGATATAGCTTACAACATGATGACATATTTTGGGCTTGAAGACGATGAAGTAAAAGTTTTCAGGTCAAGAAAGGTAAAGACACCTAAAAAACCTAAAACTAAAAAGAAGAGCACTAAAACTTCAAAAAGTGTTTCCAAAGAAGCTAAATCTGAAGAAACTAACGTGAATAATGAAACTTTAAAAACACAGAAAAAGGTTAAAAAAGCCACTTCAAGCACTGATCCAAAAAGGACTAAAAAACCATCTAAAAGATCTAAAAAAGCATCTTCTGATGAAGAACCTAAAAAGAAAGAAGATACTGGTGGAAGTAAAGAAAAACAGGTTTCATTGTTCAGTTTCAAGTAGTTTATTTAATGGGCCGTAAAATAAAATTAAGAACGTTTTGTTCTTAATCTACTTTTTTACCAGCTTCTGGGCCTGGTTGGACGGAATAAATCTCTTCTACCTTTAACAGGATTGCTGCTTTTGGTGCAAGTTTGCTCATAACACTTTTTGCCCAGTCAACCGCTTCATCGAAGTATTTACCTTCTTCAATTATTTCGGCAGTTCCCTTAAACTGGTAAGGGCATGCTGAAGCGTCTCTTAGTACTAAACTTGCTTTTGGGTTATTTTCAAGGTTTTTGTGAGTTTTATTCATGTAATTGTCCACGATCATTATTGTTTTATTGTCGATTGGCCTTGCAAATCCAATTGGGACAACATTAGGGTTTCCATCTGCAGTTGAAGTTGCAAAGAAAACTACATTGTCTTTTTCAATAGCGTCCATCATTTCTTCTGTCATTACCATTTAATCACCTTTTATTTTTCTTCATTAGTTTTTATATTGCTGTATTATCAGTATATACTTAACCGTCAGGGGAATATACTAACTACATTTTGATGCATTAAACTAACTTTGGGAGTCTTGATAGAAACCTTTATTATGGTGAGCCATATAATTTATTTCAATGTTAAATGAGGCTGAACTTTATAACAGGGAAATGACCGAGATAAAGGCAAAGCTGGCGACCATGCATAAAGATATTAAAAATCTCATGGAAAACACTAATCAGCAGTATCTTGATCTAGTACTTGCTAACTCTAAAAAAGACGTTTTAAACGCGATTATGGGATATGTGACCCATGATATTGAAAAAAGTCTTGAAAAGGGCATGATAAATAAGTGCGACATGAGGGATAAATGTAAACAAATATTTACAGAATTATTACATGATAATACCGGCCTTATTGCAGATGACAATGTACATGAAGATGCTATAACTCAAAATGAAGCTAAATTAAGTAAGATGAGAGAAGGAGCATCTTACGCAAAATGTGATACATGTTTTTTAGAAGTAGATGATCTTTTTGAAAAACAGGTAAATCTGATGCGTTCACTTCGCATTTACAGTTCCAACAATGATAAAAAACAGTGTATATCTTCAATTTGCGAAGAGTCCCTAGTTAAAGATGTTCTTGAACCATTATCTAATAAGCAGAGGCTTCAAATTTTAAAATCAATGTCAAATGAAACAAAAACGTTTTCATCACTCTCTGAACTTACTGGACTCAGGGGAGGTAATTTACTTTTCCATCTTCAAAAACTGCTTGATAATGATATGATTCTCCAGCGCCATGAGAGGGGAGATTATATGCTTACTGAAAAAGGATACAAACTTTTAGTAATGTTAAGTGAAATCGACACGGTTTTAGGAGAATAACTTTCAAATTATTTAACATTCGCTGGATATAAATAAAGCAGATTTTAAAAGGTTTTCTCTGACACCTGGAACTAAACTTTCTAAAAATTTCAATAAATCTTTGGCATATTCATCTTGATTTAACTCATTATCTGAGGTATTTTGAGTCCATGAATATATCCATGACTTTGGCACATTTATTAAAGGGTAAATCAGTTTTATATCATTGTAACTTTCATTGGAACTTAATAATTCTATTTTTTCACCATCCAGCATTAGCTGCAGGATATTTTGGGCTTCATCGTCCAATGTAATGGGTAATGTTATAGAATCCACATCCAAATTTTCTGTTTCATCCATATTTTTGCCAAAAATAAGTTCAATACCGTATTTCCTTTGATATGGTTCTAAAATTGTATGAATGGCGAAGTTACGCAGATCATCACTTTCAACTAAAAAAATTTTCTCTTTAGGATGGATACAATGTGCAAGATTCCTTGAAGCCCTCATGCAAATTTTCTGGAATATTTTGGACCTGATTACATCTACTTCAGGAAAGCTCTTTTTGAATAGTTCTTCTTTCTTCCTTGAAAATCTTGAAAACTTTAGATTGTTTATGTATACTTTGTCTTCCATGATGCTGACAAATCGGGTATCAACACCGATCTTTTGTAAGAATTTCACCAGTTCTCTTGTCATTGTTTTCTCCTTTTTAAAAGAATCGTATCAATTTTAAGTTATATTAAATTTTGTAGTTATATTTTTTTAAGACTTTAAATTTGGGCATAAAACAAAAAATTTTTTAAATACTCAAAAAGAAAATTAGTCTGGGGAATATCATGAATCTTTTTGGTAGGAAATCAAAGGAGAAAGAAAGGGACATTCTGGAAATAGATATTTCAGAACCAGTTGATTGTCTTTGTGATTTTACATACAACTTTTACTGGCAGCATAATGGAGAAAAACTGTCTCCAGAGTGGAAAATTGCAGGCACGGACCTTACTTTTAAAGATTTAGTAGAACACCTTAAAAAAGGGGGCACTGTAAAAATAAATGGAAATGCAGGCCATAGGCTTGGTTCTAGTATGGGTACAGATCTTAAATTTTTTGGAGGAACTGGTAAAGAAATCGATGTCGGCGATATAATAGTAGAAGGTGACGTTGATACTCGAATGGGAATAAGTATGGTTAAAGGCAGTATCTACATAAAAGGCAATGTAAAGGAACCAGCTGGTAATCTGGTTAAAGTTAAATCGGATATGAAAGGATATAAAAAATTTAAATCTATTACAGATATCATGATGAACGGTCTGGAAGGAGATAAGCTTGAAGGAAACCAGATGGATGGTAACAGGCTTATAATAGATGATGGAATGGTTAGGGATACTGTAGGCTCAAGATTAGATGCAGATAAAGAAATAATTGTAAATGGAAATGTCGATTTGAGTACAGGAATATTAATGCGAAAGGGTACCGTAAGAATTAATGGAAGTACGGGAAAAAACACAGGGGCTCTCTTAAATGGTGGAACTGTAATTATAAATGGTAGCTGCGATGATTTTACAGCCATAGATATGATTAAAGGGTCTGTAATTGTAAATGGAAATGCAGGCAAGTTTTTAGCTGCAAATAAAAAGAGCGGTGTGGTATTTGCAAAGTATGGAAGCCCGATACCTCCAGTTAAAGAAAAAAATCTGGATAGTAAAGACAGCAACACCCTTTTAAAATATGGATTTAATCCTCGGGAATTTAAAAAATTTGAATAAATTCAACAAAAATCAGAGATTTTTGTAGGCTTTCAAATCCTAAAAAATCTCCGATTTTTTATGTAGAAAAATGTTTACAAAATCTTCGATTTTGCATGCTTTGCATTTTTCTAACTTTGCTCATAAAAAATTAAAGTTTATTTATGTTTAGTTGCACCTGGAAGAGGTTTATGTTCAAATTGTCTCTCTAATAAGAACACTAAAATAAATCCAATAACTGCGACCACCGCGATAACAATAGGGGATTCAGTACTAAAGGCTATTTTTTCATAAGGAAGTCGAAGTGTACCGATCATTAAACCAACCAGAAATGCCATGGTAACTGACTTGTGGTGGGTTAACAGGTAATTCAAAAATCTTGAAAAGGAGAGAATTCCGATTAGAGCCCCAAGACAAAAAGTGATTATTTCAACGAACTGCATGTGATTTAAGACATTTATCATGTATTCATACTGGTTTAAAAGAAGAAGCATGAATGCACCAGAGATCCCTGGCAGTATCATTGCACATATAGCTATAACGCCTGAAATAAAAATGATAGGCAGGGAGTGATTGGCTTGAATTGGATTTAATCCTACAAAAATTATTGCAAAAACAAAACCAATAATTAAAAAGACTATATTTTTTAGATTAAGTTCATCCACATGTTTATAAACAAAAATTGCAGATGCGAGTATTAAACCAAAGAAAAATGCAAATGTAGCTGCGGGATAAGTAACTAAAAGGAATGATATGACCTTTGACATTGTAAGAACCGCTATACCAATACCTAAAAGCAGAGGAATAAATAATGCAAAATCTATTTCTTCGACTAAACTTTGCTTAAATCTTTTAAAATCTCCTTTAAATAGATATAATACAAATTTAAAATTAATACGACTTATTGCACGTACCAATCTTTCATAAATACCTGTAATTAATGCAATTGTTCCTCCTGAAACGCCGGGGATTATATCTGCAGACCCCATGAACAGTCCTCTCAGGAATATAAGAAAAGTTTCAATATTGAGTTTAATAAGTTTCATTTTTACACCTAATGATTTTATATTCTTAAAATAAGATTTGGAATATTTTTATAGATTAATAGTGATCTATTTCATATAAGATTATTGTCTTTTTAAAAGATGAAAATAGTTTTATATGTCAAATCAACCAATGTTTTAAACCTATGATGGGTATAGTGGAATTTGTCAGTCAGTTAACCATTGATCTTATACATTATTTTGGATATTTGGGCGTATTTATAGCAATGACACTTGAAAGTGCATGTATTCCTATCCCAAGTGAAGTAATAATGCCCTTTGCAGGGTTTTCAGTATCGGAAGGTGAAATGACCCTTTGGGGAATAACCATTGTAGGTGCGTTGGGTAACTTAACTGGATCTTTAATGGCATATTATGTGGGTTTAAAAGGTGGAAGGCCTTTACTGGAGAAATATGGTAAGTATATCTTCATAAGCTATAATTCGCTTGACCGGGCAGATCGCTGGTTTGAAAAGTACGGTCATGAAGCAGTATTTATAAGCAGATTTTTACCAGGTATACGTACATTTATTTCATTACCTGCGGGAATAGCTGAAATGGACATTAAAAAATTTTCTATTTATACTTTAGCTGGTTCATTACCGTGGGCTTTTGTGCTTGGTTATATAGGTGTTTTGCTTGGCCCGAAGTGGGATACAATTAAAAGTTATTTCCATATACTAGATATAATTGTTATAATAGGAGTTATAGCAGGAATAATCTATCTTGTATACAAGTATAAGACCAGAAGTCAAATTTAATGAGTTATTTCTTTTTAGCAGAGTATTTTTAGAGAATAATTCAATAGGGGAATATATTTTCAAGATAAATAATAATATGTAATTATATTTAATTAATACTTCAATCATATAAAATTAAAGATAGAACTTTTGGGTCAGTTTATGATTGGAGAAATTATAAAATATGCTGTCTATTTTATTTTGGGAGGATCTATAGTCACAATTGCCACTTACTTTGGAAGTGAAAAACAGGGTTTACTGGCGGCATTTTTTGCAATGTTTCCATTTGTAACGGCTTTTACGTTGTTTACAATATATTATGTGGCTGGTTTGGATGCAGTGTCTTCATATATAATGGGACTCATTATTCTTACTCCTGTATGGATTTTATATTTAATTTGTATCCTTTATTTGCTTCCAAAATATGGTTTTTGGGTTTCTGTTGGTTTTGGAGTAGTTATTTATCTTATAATTGCATTAATTATTGTTTTAAAATATTAAAATCCTATTTTTTTCTAAATTAGCTAGTATGGGCCTTAAAAAATACAAATTTTATCTGGAATTATTTTCATTTTAGATATCACTTAATTTAATAATTAAGTGAGTAGACTAATGTTTGCAAAAATTATTTATAACCTGCAGTGATTAAATTTAAATTAATTATTATTAAGATTAAAACATCTGGTGTTTAAAATGAAAGTCCCAAGTACATGGAAGTTGAATCTAAGATTAATCATTGCAACAGCGTTGCTTTTTGCATTGGTTTACGTGATAATAGCTTTAATCGGCACTTACTTTGGATATGGAAGGCCTTTAACCTTTGGAATTTTTGTATTAATCTGGACATTTATCCAGTACATGATCGGCCCAAAGATGGTAGAGATTACCATGGGTGTAAGATACGTATCCGAAGCCGAAGCCCCAAAACTTCATCAAATGGTAGAAGATTTAGCAGCTAGGGCAAATATTCCTAAACCTCGAATTGGAATTTCCCAAACTAACATACCAAATGCATTTGCATTTGGAAAAAGCAAAAAAGACGGCCGCATATGCGTCACAAGTGGAATCCTCAAATTATTAAATGAAAATGAATTAAAAGCAGTTTTAGGCCATGAAATGTCCCACATAAATCACAGGGATATGGTGGTCATGACTCTAATTAGTGTCGTGCCTCTTATCTGTTACTGGATATACATCAGCACATTATTTTCAGATGGCGGTAGGGACAATGGGACTGCAATAATTGGAATTGGGGCTTTAATTGCATATTTCCTTGGAAATCTTATAGTATTATTTGTATCTCGTGTTCGAGAGTATTATGCCGATGCAGGAAGTGTTGAACTGGGAAACCAGCCAAATTACCTTGCAAGTGCTCTTTACAAGTTAGTTTATGGATCTGCAATGATCAGCAAGGAAGACTTGAAACAGGTGGAAGGTGTAAAAGCGTTTTTTGCAAATGACATTTCAGATGCAAGGAATGAGATAGATGACCTCAGGTCAATGGATCTGGACAAAGATGGTACCATAAGTGAAAGCGAACTTGCGCAGATTAAATACACTAAAACAAGGGTAAAAACAGCTGATAAAATAATGGAAATATTTTCAACACATCCAAACATGGTAAAAAGGATTAAAAGATTATCAGAATTAAGTTAAATTATTTTTTACTTTTTAAGTGGTGTTATATGGCCAATCTGTGGAAACCGGAAATATTTCAGGGAAGAGGTAAAAAAAGGGATTATTTTGAGGGATGGTATTTCAAGTCAATAGATAAAGAAGAGAAAACTGCATATTCAATAATACCTGGAATTTCCCTTCCAAGGGATCCTAAAAAATCCCATGCTTTTATAATGCTTTTAGATGCAAAAAACCATAAAATGTACTATTTTAATTATAAAAAAAGTGATTTCTGGGCAGATAAATCCCAATTTGAAATAAAAATCCATAAAAACATTTTCAGCCTTAAAAATATTCATCTGGATATTGATGATGGAGAAAATAAAATTAAGGCAGACCTTAATTTTAGTAATATAATTCCATGGCCTGTTAAATTACTATCTCCTGGAGTTATGGGTTGGTATGCATTTGTACCTAAAATGGAGTGTTATCATGGAGTTTTAAGTTTTAATCACTGTATTCATGGATATTTAGATATAAATGATAATAAAATATCTTTTAATGAAGGTAAAGGTTACATTGAAAAAGATTGGGGAACTTCTATGCCTTCTTCATGGATATGGATGCAGACAAATCACTTTGAAAATGATGGAATATCTTTATTTGGTTCTGTAGCTAAAATTCCCTGGCTTAAAAACTATTTTACAGGATATATATTTGGATTATTATACAATGGTAAGATTCACAGGTTTACAAAATATAATGGGACTAAAATTTGTAAATTAATAGTTAATGATGATGTAATTGAAATTAAATTAGAAAATAAAGAAGAAATATTGGAAATAAACGCAAAAAGAACTGAAGGAGTTGATCTTCCAGCACCATCCTTTGGAGAAATGACATCTAAAGTAAATGAATCTTTAAATTCTAAGATCCATGTTAAATTTTACATAAAGAAAGACAAAGATATTATATTCTCTGGAACTGGTAGAAATGCAGGTTTGGAGTTTGTAGGTGATATAAATGAGCTGTTAAGGGGATTTGTGAAATAATCCTGCTATTTTTTGATAATTTCCTGTACCCTTCCAACCTGGCCGTCCTGCAGCCTCACCTTTATTCCATGTGGATGAAATGATGAATTTGTGAGTATATCCTTAACTATGCCCCTGGTCTTTTTTCCTGAGCGTTGATCTTTTTTTAAAACTATATAAACCTCAATACCTGGAGATATATCCCTTCTATTTTGACAATTCATTTAATTAACCTCATAAAAAATTCAGTCTCAAGCTAAATTAAAAATAATATGCAGATGAAAAATAAAAAGATATGGATTTGAAATCCATTTAATATTCTTTTACAACTCCAATCACGTTCTTTTTTGGAAGCCATCCTTTATATGGAGTTTTTGTAATGGTTTCAACTGCTCCATTATTCAGTTTTACAGTAGTGGTTTCTATATTTTTATTGTCACTTATTAAGTAAACCTGATCTCCACTAATCTGGCCCACTCTTTTTACTATTAAACCGTAATCTGGATGGACGGCTACTACAATATCGTTGACTTTAAAATCTTTTGTTTTAAGAACAATTATACTCTGTCCATCCTGTAAAGTTGGAACCATTGAAGTTCCGCTCACCTGGGCAGGCATTGGGAGCTGATCAGTTCCAAACTGGGAATTTATTGTAACATTAACTGTATAATTATATTTTTTAGCTATAGATTGCATATCACTTTTCACGCTTTCAACTGTACTGTTGGAGCTTTCTATGTCAGTTAAAGCCTGTTGCTCCATCTCAGACATCATCTGTGATGGTGGATTACTTAAAAATGTGGTTGATTTAACGGTTACATTTGTACCATTTGTATCAATAGTTATTCCAATATTATTTGAAGGAGCAATACAGGCTGAAGTAGCCATAACTCCTAATATAATTATCCCTATAACAAACCATGACCTTAATTTCAATCTATCACCATCAATTTCTTTAAAATATCTTTTGTAGTATTAATATCAAGCTGTCCTGGTGCTGATCCTTTATCAATTGATGCAAAGGTAATTGGAGACCCAAAGATAGGTGCCACTATTCTCGTATATTTACCGAGATTGCCCATTGCAATTCCTATGGTATTTGGAACTTCTGAAAGCACGTTAAGAACAGTTAAAGTGTCTTTATATTCGTTAGGCATTACAGCAAATTTTGCTATGTTTCCAATTTCTTTTTCTGCTTTAACTACACCCAAAAGTTCTTCAAATGAGGGGGTCTTTTGGAAGTCGTGATAAGATATTATGGTGTATTTTGCTGCTTTTACAACTTCTTCCCGCATTTCTTCATCCGTTTGCAGTTCTATATCTATTATATCTGCATATTTTGCAGCATTTATTAAGATTGAGGTTCTTTCCTCTTCAGATCCTTTAAAAAATCCCCCTTCACTTTGTACTCTGTTTGTTGCAATGGTTGGGTAGTCCATATCTTTGATAAGCTGTTGGACCCTGTCAGGATCTGGGTCCTCAAGTACATCTATTCTAAGTTCCAGTATATCTGCGCCTAGATCAATAGCTTTTTCTGCGGATTGAAGGGCAAGTTCTGGACTTTTTTCAATTATGGGGGCACAAATCATTGTTTTTTGAAACATTAGTACTACCTGGTCGTTTTATATATTCCTATAAATTTATAGATATCATATTAGTCTTACTCTACTTTAAGTAGTTTTCATCTATTTTTCATATTTTTGTTTAAAATAAGTTACGAATTTACATATAAAAAGGTTTATTTTGATATTTTGTAGAATACATACAAATTTTATTTTCCTTGAAAAGATAAAATTGAGTTAATAAAGTTTTATTTCATTTTTTAGGTATTTAATAAGTCTATTTTTGTGTAATATGGTTTATTTAAATTAAACTGACTTTTTCAAGAATATTCCACTTAAATTTACAGGCGCAAGCACAGTAAATTTTTATAATATATTATAGATATGGGCGTTTATTTAATACTCTAAGAGGATGATAGCCTATAAAAGTATAAAAAGCAGTTCATTGAAATATAGCTTATATACAAAATTACATTAAATTTAATTAAGGGTGATTACTTGAAACTAACTGCTATTGGTGCAGATATCTCAATAAATGATGTCTCCTGCAGCTGTTCCCTTATCCAGAATATAGAAAATGATATTTCACAATTACTGGATGTTGGAGCGTATAAAGCGGCTTTAACTAATATTACAGGGGACGATGTGGTTATAAGTGCATTTGTTGAGGATGATAAATTAGAATCTGTTAATTCTAAAATAATAGACATACTGCGTAAAAATGCAGAAAGCCTTGGAGATATAGGGGGAATATCAAAAACTCCTGAAGGCGCAGGGGAAGGTATTTCTTATGCAGAAGCAAAAATAAGAGAAGATAGATACCCTGATGCTGTAATTGTTGCATTTGATACATACGGTGGTGAAGAAATCGTAGGTAAGGTTGCAGATTCTGTTATAAAGGCAGCAAAAGGTATGGATGATGTCACAGATATTGGTGGTGGCGGTGTTACTGGAACACTGAAAATACCTGGCGTGGGTTATACTTCAGATCAAACAGATGATCCTGTAGTTGTTGCAACAATAGAAAATATAGAGAGTGTTGGAACTGTAGCAGGTGCTATGGTAGGGGCAGCTGTCGGTAATCAGCACGTTCATCTTGTTAGAAGAGGAACACCTTCTTATGTGATACCAAGGGGCGTTATAATGTCAGTCACTGCTTTTATGAATGGAAATGTTATGGATTTGGCAGTACCCCTTTTTGAAAGAATGAGAATCTCGGGAGCAATGAACTTATGATAATTCTTAATGAAAATACCCGCTGTATTGTGCAGGGGGCTACAGGAAAGCAGGGGTCTTTCCACACTGAACAGATGATTGCTTACAATACAAATATTGTGGCAGGGACATCTCCTGGAAAGGGCGGCCAAAAATTAGGTTCAGTAAATATTTATAATTCAGTAGAAGAGGCTAAAGAAGAAAATCCAGATATAAATGCATCAATTATTTTTATTCCGGCACCATTTGCCAAGGACGCAGCATTTGAAGCTATTTCACAGCTTGATATTGTAACTATAATTACTGAGCATATTCCGGTGCATGATACAATGGAAATTGTAGAGTATGCAAAAAGACATAATACCATTGTAATAGGTCCAAATACTCCTGGAATCATAACTCCGGGTGTTGGAAAGCTTGGAATAATGCCTACACATATTTTTAATAAAGGGAATATTGGAATAGTTTCAAGAAGCGGTACATTAACCTATGAAGTTGCAAATCAAATAACCAACGCAGGAATGGGCCAAAGTACATGTTTGGGCATTGGTGGAGACCCTGTTGTAGGTATGGATTTTGCAGATGTGCTTCAAAGGTTCGAAGACGATGACGGCACCGACGCAATGGTGATGATTGGTGAAATTGGAGGAAATGCTGAAGAAAACGCAGCGAAATTTATAAGTAAAAATATTTCAAAACCAGTGGTGGCTTACATTGCAGGAGTTACTGCACCTCCGGGTAAAAGGATGGGGCATGCAGGTGCAATTATTGAAGGAGAAAGCGGGACTGCAAAAAGTAAAATAGCTGCACTTGAAGAAGCAGGTGTAACTGTAGCTTCAGCGCCTTCTGAAATTGTAAAAGTTATAAAAAATGCATTAAAATAATTCTTATTTTAATCATAATTAAAATTTATTTTATATAAAATACAGATATCTTCATTTAATGGAGCTTTAAAATGACTTTTAATTTTTAAATTTTAAATAAAACTTATCGGTGATGGTTATGGTAAATGAAAGAGAAATTATAGATAAACTTAAAGCTGGAGAAATTAAACTTCGCGAAATTGAAAAGTACACTGATAACATTGATCAAGCGGTGGCAATCAGGCGTAAATTTATAGAAGAAGTAAGCAATTCCAAAATTGAACATTTATCAAATTATTCAATCGATATGGAAAGTGCATCTAAAAAGAACATTGAACAACCCATAGGTGCAGTCCAGATACCTGTTGGAATCGCTGGCCCCCTTAAGATTAATGGAGATTATGCCCAGGGAGAATTTTATATACCACTTGCAACATCTGAAGGGGCCCTTATAGCATCTATAAACAGGGGATGTTCTAGTATAACTGGAGCAGGTGGGGCCACCACCAGAATAATCGATGACAAAATGACTAGGGCGCCAGTTATAAAAGCTAAATCTTTAACTCATGCTATTGAAATTAAAACATGGATTGAAAACAACTTCAAAGAGCTTAAAAAAGCAGCAGAAGTAACTACAAGGCACGGGAAACTTATAAAAATTGACCCAGTAATTGTTGTCGGCAGGTATGTTTACCCTAGATTTGTATTTACAACAGGGGACAGTATGGGAATGAACATGGTTACAATAGCAACTGAAGCGGCTTTAAGCCTTTTATCCCATAAAACAGGTGCCCATGTAATTGCATCAAGTGGAAATGTATGTGTGGATAAAAAACCATCTTCTATAAACATGGTAGAGGGAAGAGGTAAAAGCCTTGTTGCAGAAATTATTATTCCCAAGGAAATAGTTGAGAAAAAGCTTAAATCAACATCTGAAGCCATTGTTGAAGTTAATACATCTAAAAACCTGATTGGATCTGCAATTTCTGGAAGTATGGGATTCAACGCCCAGTATGCAAACATGATCGGCGCTATATTTTTAGCCACAGGACAGGACGAAGCCCACATAGTTGAGGGGAGCCTTGGAATAACAACTGCATCAAGAGAGGAAAATGGAGACCTTTATTTTTCAGTCACACTCCCTGATGTCCCAATTGCAACAGTTGGTGGGGGTACGAGTATTGGTACAGCCCGTGAGTGCCTCGAAATTATGGGTGTCTATGGAAATGAAAAGGTCCATAAGTTTGCTGAAATCATTGCAGGAACTGTACTTGCAGGTGAACTTTCACTCATGGCTGCTTTGGCTGCAGGGCATTTGGCCAGGGCTCATAAGGAGTTAGGAAGGGGCTAAAATTAATTATGAATTATTTATTTAATCATTTCTTTTTTCTTAATTTTTAGAATATTATATTTATTTGGACAGTTACAGAAATGCACTTAAGAAAAACATAAATATAACAAAATTACTAATACTTTCAAAATAACTTTTTGTGTTGAACTCATATGACTTCAAATATATTTCTAGACCATATTTTACAATCTATCGAGCTCATCGAAGATTATACGAAGGATATAACTAAAGAAGACTTTTTAAATACTGACTTCATTCAAGAATCAGTAGTTAGACGGATTAAAATCATTGGTGAGTCGGTTAAAAATATGCCTCAAGATTTTAAAGATAAATACCCTGAGATTCCATGGGAAACCATTGCCAATGTCACGGATGTCCTTGAAAATGGAGATTGTGATCTTGATGTGGTTTGGGAAACTGTAAATGATGAGATTCCTGTCTTGAAAACAGAAATCTTAAAAATGAATGAAGTTAAAATAACCTATTAAGTAAAAACATAAACATCTGATTTTATGAAAACACATCTCAAACAGATCGTATATTGGAGAAAAATAAGAAATGAACATACGAGAATTAATTGAAGAATATTTTAAAATGAGCCGATATGTCGCTTTAGGTACTTTAGACGGAATTCTTGCAGTTATGGGTGTAACACTGGCTGCAAGTGGTGTAGCAAGTGCCGGAGGGCTCGAAATTTCTAATTTTGCTATAGGCCTTACTGGATTAAGTGGGGGTATAGCTCTTGCAATGTCAAATGCATTTGGTTCTTTCATAGGTGAAAGGGCAGAAGAAGCAAGGACACTGCGTGAACTGGAAGAAAAGATGATGCTTAACGAGGGAGACCTTGACGAGACCATTATTTACAAGCAGGCCAAAAGAAGAATTTACATGAGTATGTTTACCCATGGATTTTCCAGTTTTATAGGGTCTTTCGTTCCTGTAGTGCCTTTTTTGCTAATTGCAGATAAAATAACAGCTACTATAACTACTGTAGTGCTTTGTTTTGTAGCATTGATCATACTGGGATTGTATCTTGGTAAAGTATCAAGGGACAGCCTTTTAAGGGTCAGTTTTGAAATTGTTTTAATTGGGGTACTTATAAGTGTTGTTTCTTTCATTATTGGGGGAAGCCACTAATTAAATTCCTTTTTAAAATAAAAATTAGTTAAATATGGAATTTGGCCTTAATTATTTAAAAGCCCAGATCAATTCCATAAACTTTTTCTACATTTTCCACATGGATTTTATGGGCGTCTCCTTCAGTTAAAGTCCCATTTCTTAAGAGCTCTTTTGTCCGTCTTGGAACTGTTTTTGGGCCTAGAACTGCACCGGGTCTTTCGAGCATATCCATATAATCGGTTTCCATTAAAAAATTAGTTCCTTTTTTAAGCCCTTCAGTTACAACAGTCCTTGTTGAGATAAGAGAAGGTGTCAATCCGTGATTTTCATCAGCACTAACCATCGGCCCTGAAAAATGTTTCATAACTTTATGTCGGTCTAAACCTGCTTTATCTGCCATTCTGGCAAATTCCATGAAATGTTCTTCAGTTGCATCTTCTGTGTGGAGCTGTACAGCGCAGTCAGCATCAGCTGCAAGTTCCATGGCATATGACATGATCCTGTTGTGGGCTTCAAGCTCTTCAGGTGAGACTTCATAATGAGGTCTTCCGACTTCACCAATTCCGATAGCTTTTCCTTCAAGTACAAGTTTTTGCGCATCTTCCAGTGTACCCATCATCATTTTTTCTGCCATTTCAAGTTTCATACCATTTTCAACACGTTTTGAAAGCTCTGCAGGGTGAGCACCCACCACTGCAAATGCCTTCACATCTGTATTTGTATTTATCTTATCTACACATTTGATAACAAGTTCCATTGCTTCCTCAAAGCTGCATAATTTTCCGACTGTCCATGTTGGTTTGTTGGGTATGATCATCACATTTCCGCCGGCCCTCTGGAATTTTTTTGCAACCTCAATGGGACCTTCACCATTATGTGGGTCGACATGGATATGGTTGTCTGTTATAGTGATGTTTTCCATGATTATTACCTCTGCTCTGTTAATTATCATTAAATTGATTTTAAATCATTTAAATAAAAATATGGGTTAATAAGTTATTCAAACTGGCCTTTTAAGGAGCGTTCAAAAATTTCTAAAGGTGGAGTCACACCGGTCCATATTCTGAATGCCTCCATACCTTGATAAATAAGCATTTTAAGCCCAGATACTACTTTAGCATTGCATTTTTCAGCTTCTTTGATCAGTCCTGTTTGTAAGGGGTTATAAACGCAGTCTTTAACAACTAAATTTTCATGCATCAATTCAGCTTTAACCAGCGGCTCCTGATCTACATTTGGATACATTCCAATTGGAGTGGTGTTTATCAAAATATCGGCATTTGAAAGTTCAATTTCGAGTTTTTCACCAAGATCTATACTCTTAACATCTGCATTCAGTTTTTCAACCAAATCTCTCTGGAGCTGCTCTGCATTTGCTACTGTTCTATTTGCAATTACAATGGATTCTGCCCCATCCATAATTATTTGGAATGAAATTGCACGAGCTGCTCCACCAGCCCCCAATATGATAACTTTTTTATTTTTCACGCTGCTTACTTCTTCAATAGCTTTTACAGCACCTATGCCGTCTGTATTGTATCCTTTTGCGCAGTCTTCATTGAATTTAATTGTGTTAACTGCCCCAATGAGCTCTGCAGATTTATCAAGCGCATCAAGATGTTTCATTACATCTGTTTTGTGTGGAATTGTAACATTCAGCCCTTTTATGTTCAGTGATTTTGCACCTGTTATTGCATCACCGAGCATACCTTTTTTCACGTGACACGGCACATAAACATAATCCATCTTTAAATGCTTAAAAGCAGCATTATGCATTGGTGGAGATAAACTGTGCTCCACGGGATCGCCTATTACTCCTACGACATTTGTTTTACCGGTTATCATTTCTATCATCATTACATTAGTTCTTAGAATATTTTATATCATTGATTAAATAAAAATTAATGTAATTGAGATTAGATAATATTGTAAAAAAGAAATTTAATCTGGAAAGTATGAAATGTTTCTGATTAATCACTCATAGTCTCTTAAAACCTATGATTTGGGTACAGTAACTCAAAAATAGTTAATTAGATATTTATTGGGTTTGAATAAAACATGATTTGGAAATATATGGTATTTCAGATGTTGAGGGAGTATAATGCCTGCAAAACAAAGGTTTGTGTTGGATACAACTGCATTTACAGATACACAGCTTAGAGATGAAATTGGAGAAGGAGATCTGGCAACTACTGTAGATATTTTAATAGATTTAATTGCTAAATCACGAATAAAGCTTAATATGAGCTGCCACATGCCTCCTATTACTTATAAAGAATTTATAAATTATATGACTCGGTATGAATGCCCTGAGGATATACTGGTAAAAACAGAGACATGGATTGTAAAAAAAAGCCCAAATAGATATGATACTAAAATACCTTCTGAAATATTCTATGAATATGTTCATGACATGAGGGAAAGGATGAACAAGGGTATGAAAATATCAGAAAATGCCATATGGGAAACTGCTGTAGAATCTATGGTTAGATTAGGACGAGGGCAGGAAAAATCAGACATTGAATTTGAAGTGCTTGGAAACGCTATAAAAGACTTTAGAAAAAAATATAGGGCTGCATTAAGAAAAGGTACCCTTGATAGTGCTCCGGATCTGGATTGTCTGCTTCTTGCTAAAGAGTTAGGGGCAGGAGTTGTAGCGGCCGATGAAGGCATTAAAGTTTGGGCCGAAAGGCTTGGGTTGAGATTTTTAAGCGCAAAATCGTTCCCTAAAATGATGAGAGAGTATTTAAAGTACTATGAATAACTCTTTAAATGGATTAAAAAGTTTTCTATAATTTTAACTTTTTTTGTAGTGAATGACCAAATATTTTTGACAGCTAATAAAAATCTTCGATTTTGGTGCCATCGAAAACTGTCAAAATTCTTTGAATTTTTGAGGGTTTTGCATGCCCCAAAAAATCATTGATTTTTAGAAAATACGCAGTATTTTCTAACTCCCAAAAAATTCATAGAATTTTTTGAGGATTTTGAGGGAATTTTCACATGTTATTCACTATAAATTAGTTGTAAATTTGCAAAATTATTTTAAATGAATTTTATAGATACTTAAAGAGTATCAAAAAATATCATTTTTTAAGATTTAACAAGATGGGATATATTTATTTTGATTCGGAGGATTATAATGGAAATATCAAGACCTAGAGGAACACGTGATTTTCTTTCAGATGAAATGAAACAGAGAAAATACGTTGAAAATACATTCAGACGAGTATTTGAAAATTATGGTTACGGTGAAATTAAAACACCAATATTTGAAGATTTAACACTTTTTACCATGAAATCAGGAGAGGCAATTAAGGAAGAGATCTATCACTTTAAAGATAAAGGTGAAAGAGATTTAGCTCTTAGGCCTGAATTAACCGCACCTGTATCTAGACTTTACCTCAATGAACTTCAAAGAAGTCCAAAACCACTTAAAATGTACTACTTTGGCAGCTGTTTCAGGTATGAACGCCCGCAGGCAGGCAGGTTCAGGCAGTTCTGGCAGTTTGGATGCGAGCTTATTGGGGGCAAATCTCCGGAAGCAGAAGCTGAAGTTATAGCAATGGCTGCCCACTGTCTTAATGAAATTGGTTTAACTGATTATGAATTCCATATTGGAAATTTAGGAATTATCAGAAGCCTTTTAAATGATGCAAAAATTCATGCAGACGAACAGGGACAGATAATGGGTTTAGTTGATAAAGGAGATGTTGAGGAACTTGAAAATTTATTAAACAGTATGGATATTTCAGAGTCTCTTAAAGAAATCCTTTTGAAGCTAATTGAGATAAAAGGGCACAATGAAGTGATAGACGAAGTACGAAGTATTATAAAAAAATGTGAAGGTGCTTTTAAAGCTCTGGATGATCTGGAAGATTTACTAAATCACCTTGAAACATTTGGATTCACCAATTACATCGTCAATCTTGGAATAGCCCGTGGACTGGACTATTATTCTGGAATGGTATTTGAAATTTATGTTCATGGTCTAGGTGCACAAAAACAAATAAGTGGTGGGGGAACCTATAATTTAATAGAGATATTCGGCGGTGAGCCAGTAGAATCTACAGGATTTGCATTTGGATTTGATAGGGTTATGGAAGCTCTTAAAAAACAGAATGCAGAGATTCCGGTGGAAGGACATGTAGATGTATTCGTTGCACCATTGTCAGGTAATATGAGGAAAGAGTCGTTTAAAATCGTTCAAGACTTAAGGAAAAACGGAATTTCGGCGGACGTTGACCTTGCAAGGAAAAAAGTCAAAAAATTGTTATCTTATGCAGACCATTTGAGGGTGAAATATGCGGTTCTAGTTGGTGCAAGGGATATTGAAGGTGGAAAAGTTACATTAAAAAATATGGAATCTGGAAATCAGGAGTTAGTTGATCTGGATAACCTGGCCATAAAATTACGCGATGAACTGGAGATAGATTAAATGAAAACTGAAGAATGCAATTTTAATTTTAGACACAAAGTAGGCGATCAGAACTTAGTTATAGCAATAGCACAGGACTATAAAACTTCCGAAGTCCTTATGGTGGCTTACATGAATGAAGAAGCCCTTAAAAAGACAATAGAAACAAAAAAAGCACACTACTGGAGTACTTCGCGCCAGAAGCTCTGGCTTAAAGGAGAAAGCTCAGGCAATTTCCAGCACGTTGAAGAGATACGTGTTGATTGTGATGAAGACGCTGTCCTTATCAAAGTTAGCCAAAAAGGCGGGGCCTGCCATGAAGGGTATGAATCATGCTTTTTCAGGAAAGTAGTAGATGATAAACTGGAAATTGTAGGAAATAAAGTATTTAATCCAGATGAAGTTTATGATAAAAGTTAAAATTACCTATCTTAGTTTAAAAATTTATGGAGAGAAAATAAAATGAAAATAGTTCCAGATACTAGCGTTATTGTGGATGGACGAATTACTAAAATTGTCCAGGAAGATGAATTTAAGGGATGTGAAGTAGTAATTCCTGAAGCAGTTGTATCTGAATTGGAAAACCAGGCAAATAGGGGAAGAGAAACTGGATTCAACGGTTTAGAAGAGTTAAAGAATCTCCAGGACCTTTACAATGAAGGAATTATAGATTTAATTTACATTGGTAAAAGACCAACTCTTGAGCAGATATCTCTGGCAAAAGGTGGGGAAATAGATGCTATGATAAGAGACACGGCTCAAAAAACAGAATCTACCCTGATCACTAGTGATAGGGTTCAAATGGAAGTTGCAAAAGCCCAGGGACTTGAAGTTATTTATCTGAGACAGGAAATGGTTGGATATACAGAACTTGAAATAGCCAAGTTTTTTGATGATGAGACCATGTCCGTTCACTTAAAAGAAGATGTAGTTCCAATGGCGAAAAAGGGAACTCCGGGAAATATAAAACTTGTCAAAATAGGATCAAGACCTTTAGCATATCAAGAAATTGAAAGTATGGCTAAAGAGATCATGGAAAGAACAAAAAGTGACTTTAAAAGTTTTATTGAGATAGAAAGAGAAGGTGCAACTGTTGTTCAGTTTAGAGAATATCGTATATCAATTGCAAGGCCTCCTTTTTCTGATGGATTTGAGATAACAGTAGTAAGACCAGTGGCAAAGGTATCTCTAAAGGATTACAGACTTCCAGATAAGCTTATTGACAGATTAAGGGAAAGAGCTAAAGGAATATTAATTGCAGGTCCGCCAGGTGCAGGTAAAACTACTTTTGCCCAGGCAATTGCAGAATTTTACAGTAAAAACCTCAATTCCATTGTCAAAACTATGGAATCACCACGTGATTTGCAGGTCAGCGCGGAAATAACTCAATACGCACCTTTAGAACGAAGTATGGAGAAAACAGCAGATATACTGCTCCTTGTACGTCCTGATTACACTATATATGATGAATTAAGGAAAACAAGAGATTTCAGGATATTTGCAGACATGAGGCTTGCAGGGGTAGGTATGATTGGTGTTGTACACGCTACAAAACCTATAGACGCAATTCAAAGGATACTTGGAAGGGTAGAGCTTGGAATAATCCCATCAATTGTAGACACAACCATTTTTATAAATAATGGAAATGTGGAAGCAGTTTACGATGTTGCACTTACTGTAAAAGTTCCATCTGGAATGTTAGAGGCAGATCTTTCAAGGCCAGTTATAGAAATCCGTAATTTTGATACTGGGGACCTTACACATGAGATATACACCTATGGTGAGCAAACTATTGTTATGGAAGTGGGAGTAACCACTTATGAAAAAACTCCAGTTCAAAAGATTGCAGAACGTGAAATAATAAAAGAGATTAAGAAAACCGTTCCTGGGGCCCGTGTTGAAGTTGACATGAAATCTGATAAACGTGCCACTGTCTGGATGGATGAAGAATATATTCCAAAGCTTATAGGTAAAAAAGGAAAGACAATTGATGAAGTTGAAAGAAGAATAGGGATAAGCATAGGCGTTGAACCATTTAGAACCGATGGACATGAAGAAACGTTTAATGTAGATGTCCAGCTTTCTGGAAATTATGTGGTACTGAACTTTGGTAAAGATAATATAGGTACTCCTTTTGATATTTTGGTGAAGGACGAATACTTATTTACTGCAACAGTTGGTAAAAAAGGTACCATTAAAATTAAAAAGGATATAGAACTCGCAGGCATCATAATGGATGCACTTAAAAGAAATATCCCTATAGAGGCCCGGGTTAGAAACGAATAAAACTTTGAATTCTATAAATGTCAGAGCGTGGAATTAAATATTATTTAATTCCAAACTTATTTTTGGTGATAATCATGAAAATTGGAGTATCAACACTTGCGCTGTTTCCAATGTCCCTTAAGGAGATACTGGACTATTTAGAAAGTATAAATGTCAAATATTGTGAATTAATGATGGAATATCCTTATAATCAGATAGATCCAGATATTGTAAATTCTTATAATCTAAAAACAAGTATACATGCTCCTCTTTCTGATATCAATATCGCTTCTTTAAATGAGTCTATACGAAAGGCTTCAGTTGAAGAAGTGAAAAATTCAATTGATTTGGCTTCTAAAATGGATTCGGAAGTAGTAGTTGTGCACCCTGGCCATATGGCATTTTTAGCACGGAAATTTCCAGAAAAAATCAAGGAAAGCAGTTTGATTTCACTTAAAGAATGTTCAAAATTTGCTGAAGAACGCGGAATAAAGTTGTGTGTTGAAAACATGCCGGACATGGAAGGAATGACCTGTAAGGGTCTTGATGAACTTAATGAGCTGGTTCAGGAGATTGGGGCGCTCATGACGGTCGATGTTGGGCATGCATATAATGCAGGTGTATCTATTGATGAAATTTTAAAATATGATAACATCGGGCACTTTCACCTGAGCGACAATGATGGGTCCTTTGATAACCATAATGCTGTAGGAAGTAAAGATATTGATTTTAAGTCCCTCTTTGAAGGTTTGAAAAAGAAGAACTTTGAGGGCGTACTTGTTGTAGAAGTTACAAACAAGAATGAAATTCTAGAAAGTCTTGATTATATAAATAGCTTAAATATTTGATTGTTAAATGGTAAGAAATAGACTTTAAATGTGATTTCAAACAATTAGGGTATATAAAGCTGTATTTGATGGTTTGATATTACAAATCTGGATGAAATTTTAGAAAGCCTTGATTATTAATTAAAAAATTAGTAAATTAATTAAATTCTCTTTTTACTTTTAAAGTTTTAAAATCTAGAGTTAAATGGATTTGGATCATGAACTTGCATATATTTTTAAGCAACTGCAAGTTCAATCTTGTCCTATAATCCTATTAGACACTGAATCTCTTCTTTAGGGCATGTTGGAAGGGTACTTTCTATTGGGGTGGTAAATGAAAGTTTAGTTCTGGCTGAATTCCTGCTCCTGAAGGATCCAAGTGTACTTTGCATTTTAAATTTAAGTAAGAGGTCCACGTCTTCTGATATGAGGTTGATCCAATCTTCTACTCGTTCTAAATCTCTTATTGGAGGGTGGGGTGAGTCGGAACTTAGAGCCTCGTTTAAAATATTTTTAACAACATTTAAATTCTGTACCATTTCATTATAGAAGTTGTCAAATTCTTCAAAAGGGAATATAATCATATTTTCATCCCTATAAAAGGCTTTGGGGTTGTAGTAAGATGTTTCTTCCTCTTCATATTTAATAACGCTAAATCGCATGTTGTGGACCTCCTTTAATGCAATTTATTATAAGGTTAAGGATAGTATCAGGGGTTGTGGTAGAGCATTTGAAAAGTAATGGCTGAGTTTTTCTTAAAATACTATAACTAAATATTACAAATATAATAAAATATTATGAAAGTAGAGAATGAACTGTTAACAATTACATATACGAGGTACATACATTTTAAAAACCAGGAAGACACCAATAAATTTGCTAAAATATTGCTTAATAATGGACATTATTTCGCTGTCCAAAAGAACTCCCTATGGGTACGTATCAATGAATATAAAGAAGAATCACTGGAAGAAGAAATTGAAATAAAGAATTTACTGGTGGATTTTGGAAAAAAATAAATGCAGTGAATCATTCACATTTATGGAAGAGATTGAATAATCATCTATCTAGATTTATTGATATTAATCTTTGATCTTAAAATAAATTTAATTTACCTCTTGATATTATTTGATTTAATTTTAGCTATAATAGAACAGTTTTATATTTTCAGTTGATATTGATTTCTGCATTTAAATAAGTTAGATCGAAGTATTATATTTTTAAGGGAATTGTATCTAAAAATCGATTATAGGCGTATTTAGAAAAAGGTTTTATAAAATATAAACATAAAAACAAATATCCCTTTTTTAGGTGTAAATTTAGGTAAATGGGAGATTTTTTTATGAAAATTGCAATAATAGGTGGAACAGGAGATCAAGGGCTTGGTTTAGCGTTAAGGTTTGTAAAAGCAGGCGAAGACATTATAATCGGCTCAAGAGATGCAAAAAAGGCAGAAAATGCTGTAGATATGGTAAAAGAAATGTTGGAAGACGGGGAAGTTTCAAATATCCACGGTTCAACTAATGTAGATGCAGCAAAAGAAGGTGACATTATATTGTTGACTGTGCCTTTACAAGCCCAAATAGTAACCCTTAGAAGCATAAAAGAATATATTGGCGATAAAATAGTCATTGATGCAACAGTTCCATTGGACGGTTGTTTAGGCGGCAGGCCAACACGCTATGTGGATGTATGGCAGGGTTCTGCAGCTGAGCGAACTGCTGAATTACTTGAAAACACAGATGCAAAAGTAGTTTCTGCTTTTAACAATATAAGTGCTGCAAGTTTGTTAAACATTAAAGATGACGTGGACTGCGACTGCCTTGTATCTAGTGATGATGAAAAAGCTAGGAAAGAAGTAATGGCACTTGCAGAAAAGATTCCAAATGTAAGATCTTTAGACTGCGGTCCTCTTGAAAATGCAAGAATTGTTGAAAAGATAACTCCATTGCTTATAAATCTTAATATTAGAAATAAGATCAAATTAGCCGGGTTAAGAATAACTGGGCTTTAATTCAGCATTCCTGATCAACTAGAATGGGTTGGCAGGTAAAATACTTGAATTTAATTAATATATTAACTAAATTAAACAGGGAATAAAGATGGAATACGTAAAAAAAACAGCTAAAGAAATAACAACACATGCACTTAAAGTTATAGAAAGAATCGATGAAGAACAAGTTTCTAAAATGATAGACACAATTGTAAATTCAGACAGTGTATTCATTGTAGGTACTGGAAGGTCTGAATTAGTGGGAAAAATGTTTGCAATGAGGTTGATGCACCTTGGATTTACAGTTTACGTGGTTGGAGACGTTACAACTCCGGCAATTAGGGATGTGGACTCTTTAATCGCTATATCTGGTTCTGGAGAAACTAAAACAGTTACACTTGCGGGGAAAGCAGCAAAAGAAGCCAATGCTAAAGTTATTGGGATAACTGGAAATATGGAATCTACATTAACTAAAAGTCTGGATATTATAATAAATATAGACAGTAAAACTAAGGAACCTTGGAAACATTATACATCAAATGTTTTAAAAGGGCAGTATGATGATCTAACACCTATGGGGACTCTTTTTGAAGACAGCACTCATCTATTTCTCGATGGGCTTATAGCTGAGTTTATGGCTCGTCTCGGTAAAAAAGAAATTGATCTAAAAAGAAGACATGCTACAATTGAATAAACGTCTTAATAGGCTTATCAGGTGAAAAAATGGATGCGGAGCTATCCGAAAATGTAGTCATAATCAAAGACAAAAAAGGGACAAAACTTCACGAGAAAAGTCATTATGGAAACATGAGTGAAGAAGGATTGCAGCTTTCACTAATTGAGGCACTTTACCTGGCTGAAAATGAAAGAATAAGCATTTTAAAGGATGGGAAAGAAGTACCGCTTGATGAAATGTTTCAAATAATCCGTAAAGAAGATCTATTCTCAAGATATATAGTTTTCAGGGATCTTCGAAACAGGGGCTATATTGTAAAGACAGGTTTTAAATACGGCTCTGAGTTTAGGCTTTATGAGCGCGGGAAGTCTCCGGGAGATGGCCACTCAGATTTTCTTGTAAAAGTGGCATCAGAAGACTATGAAATCAAGATATCTGATTTTTCAAGTTATGTAAGAGTAGCTCATGGAGTTAATAAAAAGCTTTTATTTGCAGTGGTTGACGAAGAAAACGATATTACTTATTATAATGTGGAATGGACAAGACCCTAAGCTTTCTTGTGATATTTTTTTGAAATAACAACCACAACTTTTATTTATTTGTGATAAATGTATAGTTATAAAATTAAATCCTTTAGAGATATTTGGAATTGTAGAATAGAAGCCCTAACTATTTCCAGTGATGTTTTTATAAAAGGAGTTACAATATTATATGACTATGCAAATTTTATTATTCATGTATAAAATGAAAATAAATTATTAAATGTTAATATTCAATTTAATTAGGTGATCAATTGATAGATCCATGGAGTTCAGCAATCATCGATTATGAAAAACTTACAAAACAGTTTGGAATTAAACCCTTTGGGAATTTAAAAGAAGAGATAAATAATCCCCATCACTTAATGCAGAGGAACATAATTTTTGGACAGAGAGATTATGGGAGAATACTTAAAGCAATTAGGGAAGGAAGTGATTTTGCTGTTGTAAGTGGGATGATGCCTAGTGGAAAAATGCATATAGGCCATAAGATGATCGTGGATCAGCTTATATGGTATCAAGAAAAAGGGGCAGATATTTACATCCCCATAGCAGATATGGAGGCTTATTCTGCGAGGGGAATTGATTTTGAAGCCTCAAGAGAACTTGCAGTTTCTGAGTATATCACAAATTATATAGCTCTTGGTCTAGATCTTGAAAAAGAAAATGTAAACGTATACCTCCAATCAGAAAACCGCAATCTTGGAGATCTTGCATATACTTTGTCAAAAAAGGTTAATTTTAATGAAATGAGGGCTATTTATGGCTTTTCAGGGAGCACCAATATAGCTCATATGTATGCTCCGCTGATTCAGGTTGCAGACATCCTTCTTCCTCAAACTGAAGAATGCGGCGGTCCAAAGCCAACTGTAGTACCTGTAGGGCCAGATCAGGACCCTCATATAAGGCTTACAAGAGACATTGCAGAACGATTTAAAGGTAAATTTAACTTCATATCCCCTTCCTCGACTTATCACAGGTTTATGACAGGACTTACTGGAGATAAGATGTCAAGCAGTAAACCTAAATCCGCCATATTTTTAAGTGATTCACCTAAAGAAGTAGAAAAAAAGGTTAAATCAGCTAAATCTGGTGGTAGGGAAAGTTTAGAGGAACAGCGTAAGTTAGGTGGAGTTCCAGAGGACTGTACTATTTTTGAATTGTTAGTATATCACCTGGAGCCATCCGAGAAAAAACTTGAAGAGCTACGTGAATCATGCAAAAGCGGCAGCATTATGTGTGGTGAGTGCAAGAAGAATGCAGCAAGCATGATGAAAAATTTCTTTGAAGAATTCTCATGTAAAAGAGAAGAAGCAAAGGAAAAAGCTCAAAAAATACTGGATAGGGAACCCAAATGTTAGAAAAAAGATTCTCAAATGAAGAAAAACATCATGGATTTTTTACTGGTTTATATAAACGAAACGAAATGTTCTTAATAGCTTCTGCATTTATATTTTTTGTTTCTATGTTTGCAGGCTATTTTTTATCAGGAGTAATGGATCATCTTCTGGCAGGTACTTGGAAATCTCTTAAAGAGGGCGTAAATAATGGTCAGATAAAACTTTCCACGCTTTCTATATTTGCAAATAATATTAAAATTGCATTTTTTATCTATGCTGGAGGAATTATATTTGGTGTAGTTTCACTGATTTATTTGGTATTTAATGGACTTTTTATTGGATATGTCGCTTCAAAATTTGTTATTGGTGACTTCATACTTTATACTCTCCCTCACGGCGTGTTTGAGATTGCAGGTATTATCATAGCAGGTGCGGCTGGTTTTAGGCTTGCAAGCTGTATTGTTCACATTATAAGTGACATGACCCATATGAAAAAGTACATGCCAGTAGGAGATCAAATAGGGCAGATATTAAATATTAACTATGATGAATTTAAAGAATCTCTGGTTCTATTTGTAATTGCAGCAGTCTTAATATTTATTGCAGCAATTATTGAGGCTAATTTTACCATTGCATGGGCATCTTATGTTAAAGGCATAATTTAATGCATATTGAACTAATTTTATATCTTAACTTTTTTTATGGAGTTTAGCTTCTCTGAACTATCCTCTAAAACTCTTTCAAATGTATTGGAATCATTAGGACAAGATGGTTTATTTAAAGAAGAGTGTAAATAACTTGAATTAATTTGATTTGTCCTATTATAGTTATCATTTAAATAGGTGTATATATTACATATAATGTGATGTATTAGATGATTATTATGTAGTTGGTGAAAATTGAAATTCGAAAGAGTAAATCAATTGGGAAGCCTATTTTGGATGAAGTTCATACACTTGTGAGGTAGTTTAATGGAATTTTTCAACGTATTAAATAATGGTAAAGCTTTTTGCATTGGTGAAGAAGTGAATATAAATGATTTAAAGTGGAATAAAACCACGTCTGAAGGAGTATATATTAAACATTTGGTTGAAGGAAGATTAACTGATAATAAGTTAAGCTGTCATTTGGTTAAGATTGGGGCAGGATGTGAAATCAGCACTCATATTCATGAGGGAAAATTGGAATTACATGAGATTTTAAAGGGTGAAGGCATTGGATTCCTTGAAAATAAAAACATTAAGTATATACCTGGTGTTTCAGTAGTTATACCTCCAGATATCCAACATAGGGTAATTGCAGGTGAAGAAGACCTGTATCTATTGGCTAAATTCACTCCAGCATTATTATAAAATAATTAACCCAAAGTTTTTTTATATTTAATTTGGATTATCCATATTTCAAGTAAGAAGATGAAATGAAACTGAGATGATGCACTTTGATCGATGCAGAAAATCTTACAAAGAAGTTTGGCACATTTACTGCGGTAGATAATCTTACATTGCATGTAGATCAAGGAGAGATCTTTGGTTTCCTGGGGCCAAATGGTGCAGGAAAAACTACTACGATGAGAATGCTCAGCTGCCTTATATCAAAAACCAGCGGGGATGCCAGGATATCAGGTTATGATATAAGTGATGATGCGGATTCCTTGAGGATCAGGAAGATTATTGGGCTGCTTCCTGAAAATGTGAGCTTGTATGATGACTTAACTGCTTATAAAAACCTTGATTTTTATGGGAAATTATACGAATGCACAGAGACTCAGAGGAAAGAAAATATTAAACATTTTCTTAAGATGCTAGGACTTTGGGATAAAAAAGATGCGGCAGTTGGGACATTTTCTAAAGGAATGAAACAAAAACTTGCCATAGCACGCGCCCTTATTCATGATCCTGAGATATTATTCCTTGACGAGCCAACGGCAAATTTAGACCCCGAGTCATCAAAAACGGTCAGGGATTTTATACTTGAACTGAAAAAGGAGAAGAAAACTATCTTTATAAATACTCATAATCTTGATGAAGCGCAGCGAACATGTGACAAAATTGGGATATTTAACACTAAACTGATGGTAATAGATACTCCTGAAAAATTAGAAGAATCAGTTTGGGGAAATAAAACAGTAATTCAATTAGAACAGATAACTGATAAAATTCTAAAAGCATTAGATAAACTACCGCTAAAAAACATCATAACAGATAATAATAAACTAATTATTGACTTAGTTAATCCTGAAAAAGAGAATCCAACCGTTGTAGATGTAATAGTGCGTGCTGGTGGTCAGGTTCAATATGTTACCAAGTTAAGTCCGACGCTGGAAGATGCTTATTTGAAATTTGTGAGGGGAGACTAAATGCAGCTCTGGAAATCATGGGTTATCGCAACTAAGGACTTCAGCATATTCCGTAGAAAGAAACGTATTATATACTCATTGATAGTTGTTCCTCTCTTAATGTCAATTGGTTTACCTCTGGTTATCCAGTTTATGACTAGGCCTGATGCTCCGACAGATGAAATTATAATATTGATGAATGCATTTTCATATTTCTATGTTATACTAGCTTATATCATTCCAAGTACCCTTGCTTCGTACAGTATTTTAGGCGAAAAGATTGAGAAAAGTTTAGAACCGCTTCTGGCAACGCCCACAACTGACTCTGAACTTTTGTTTGGAAAGACCATAGCTTCGTTCCTTCCATGTATTTGTGTGATATATGTTAGTTCTATTATTTTCATGGTGCTTATAGATTTATTCACGTATAATGCTATTGGTTATCTTTTCTTCCCTAATTGGAGCATGGTGTTTATTCTGCTCCTGGCAGTTCCCCTTTCATCTATTTTAAGCATTCAACTAAATGTTATTATATCTTCAAGGGTCAATGATGTGAGAACTGCAAATCAACTTGCATTTCTTTTATTTATACCATTTATGGGTGTGTACTTCTTAATTGTAGCAAATGCAATATCCCTTAGCATCACCACACTATTTTTAATATCAGTAACCCTCTTCATTATTGATGCAGCTTTATTTTACTTAAGTAAGGCCACTTTCAGCAGGGACGAGATACTAACAAAATGGAAGTAAATACCTGAAAATAGAATAGATTAATGGATAAAAGTTTAATTAAGTTTAGAAAATAGTGGAATTGAAAAAGTGCTAATTATTCAATGTATTTTTTCATTGTTAATTTTATCAGGGGAATATTTAAGAATTAGAAATTTTATACTCAATTACAGATTGTGTAATATGTTGTTTTTATTACTTTAATCAGACTAAAATGGTCAAACCCATTGGAGGCTATTTATGATAAAATGTATAACTTGTGGAGCAGAATATGATTTAGGTGAAATAATATACACCTGTAAAGAATGTGGTTCCATACTGGAAGTCACATGTGAACCTGACGTTTCAAAAGATGTTTTTAATTGCAGAAAATCTACTATGTGGAAATATAAGGAATTCATGCCTGTAGATCCGGCTAGAATTGTAACCCTTGAAGAAGGAGGAACTCCATTTTGCAAATGTGATAAGCTTGGTGAAGAACTGGGCGTAGAACTTTACGTTAAAGTAGAAGGTTCAAATCCAACTGGAAGTTTTAAAGATAGGGGAATGAGTGTTGGAATAACAAAAGCCATGGAACTTGGAGTAAGCACTGTTGGATGTGCATCTACTGGGAATACATCTGCATCTCTTGCAGCTTATGCAGCAAGAGCTGGATTAAGATGTGTAGTGCTCTTACCTTCTGGAAAAGTGGCTCTTGGAAAACTTGCTCAGGCTATGTTCCACGGTGCTGAAGTTCTATCGATCAGGGGTAACTTTGATGAAGCCCTTGAGACTGTAACCGCGCTCGCACTTGAAGGTAAATTATATCTTTTAAATTCAGTAAATCCATTCAGATTAGAAGGGCAAAAATCAATTGGATTTGAAATTGTAGATGATCTAGGATGGAAATCACCAGACAGGATTATTTTGCCTGTTGGAAATGCAGGTAACATCTCTGCTATATGGAAAGGAATTAACGAATTCCACAGGGCGGGATTTATGGAAGATCTACCAATGATGACTGGAATTCAGGCTGAAGGTGCAGCGCCAATCGTCAGGGCAATACGTGAAAATAAAAAAGATATTGTTCCTTTTGAAAATCCTGAAACTATTGCAACTGCAATACGGATAGGAGCACCTGTAAGTGCTTTAAAAGCTATCAGGGCAATAAATGAATCTGGTGGTTTTGCAGAAACTGTAACTGATGAAGAGATTTTAAGCGCTCAAAAATTACTTGCAAGAACTGAGGGAATTGGGGTAGAGCCGGCGTCTGCAGCATCCATTGCAGGCCTTAAAAAGCTTGTAGAAAATGGCGAAGTAGATAAAAATGAGCAGGTAGTCTGTATTGTAACTGGTCACCTATTAAAAGACCCTAATACTGCTATAGATGCGTGTGTAAAGCCTGTTGAAATTGATGCAGATATTAACGAGCTTTCACGCATTTTAAGCCAGGGATAATCAATTTCCCCACAGCTTTTTTTTTAACTAAATTTGACTTATCTTTTGCTCTCATTTTTTTTTTGGTACACTCAAAATCATAGTGTTCATGTTTCAATGAGCAAGTATCATATAATTTGGTTAAGTAGGTCAAAAAATCATATGGTTTAAATTGTGGTGACCAGTTATCATATGGATCGACTTCAACTGGCCAAAAACCATATGGATTTTCAAATAATCATAGAAAAAAACGATAAATATATATAGGAGTATTCGAACACTTTATAATAACAAAATAAAAATGAGGTGATTGTTTATGGCTGAATTACCAATTGCTCCAATTGGAAGAATAATAAAAAACGCTGGTGCGGAAAGAGTCAGTGATGACGCAAGGGAAGCTTTAGCTAAAGCTTTAGAAGAAAAAGGAGAAGTAATAGCTTCAGAAGCTGTTAAACTCGCAAAACACGCTGGAAGGAAAACCGTCAAAGCATCAGACGTCGAATTAGCTGTTAAAAGGTTATAGGCCTTTTAACTTCTTTCTTTATTTGTTTTTTACTTATATTAACCGTTATTTTTACATAATTTCTCTATGATTTTACCTGTTATTTCTGATATACACAGTAATTTAAGTGCATTAGAAAGGGTACTTGAAAAGATAGATTCTGACAGGGTCCTGTGCTGTGGAGATATTGTTGGATATTACACGCAACCCAATGAATGTATTGAAAAACTTAGGCAATTAAAAGCTATTTCTGTAACTGGAAACCATGATCTTGCGTGTGTAACTGGAGATGTCAGTGGATTTAATCGTTATGCAAAAGAATCAATGCAATGGACAAGAAAAATTATAAAAGATAGAAATATTGAATTTTTACGTGATTTAAAACGCAAAATCCAGATTAAAATAGATAGTGTAAATATTATGATGGTTCATGGCAGTCCTGGAGATCCTGTAAGTGAATATATTTTTCCTTCTACTACTGATTCTACATTAAAATCTTTTCTTGAATCTGAAAATGCGGATATTTTGATAATGGGCCATACTCATGTGCCTTTTATAAGGAAATTTGGAGATAAGCTTGTTTTGAATCCTGGAAGTGTTGGACAGCCGCGAGATGGTAACAGTAAGGCTTCATTTGCTTTTTTAGACGTACTTGCTAAAGAAGCTGTGATTTATAGAGTTAAATATGACATAGATGAAGTTGTTACTGCTCTTGAAGATGAAAAATTACCATCTTTCCTTGGGGAGCGTTTGTATAGTGGGATATAATCTTGACCTTGAAAAACTAGTATTCTAATTTAAACTTGAAGATATTTTTTGGTAAGATTTGTTATTGAATTTAACTTGATTTATGATTTATTTCCTTGAAAAATCAACATTTTAGCTGGTTATCATGTTATATGGCGACACAAAAAAGTATATAAGTAATGATTTTATATCTATTATATACTAGTTCTTCTAATGTTTTTTAATTAAAACTATTTTAGATTGGAACCAACCGCTCAAAAATTCAAAGAATTTTGACAGCTTTCGATCCCCCTGAACATTTATGTTCGAGGGCTCTAAAAATTGTGTTTTTCGTAAGCTTCGTGCGGGAATAATTAGATTGAACTATATTTTTTAATGTTAAAATCCTATTTGGCAAAAACTTTTATATAGACAAAAGTTGAAATTAAGATCATGCCGATGGATGGTATAAAAACCAGATGAAAAAGGAGGTAAATTACATGGCAAAAGCAATATATGTGAAATTTGATGTACCACAAGAAATAGCTGATAAAGCTGCTGAGGCTTTAGAAATTGCAAGAGACACCGGTAAAGTCGGAAAAGGAACAAACGAAGTAACCAAAGCTATAGAAAGAGGCAGTGCGTTATTAGTAATTATGGCAGAGGATATCGATCCTCCAGAAATAGCAGCACATTTACCTGTACTTGCTGAAGAAAAAGAAACTCCATATGTATACATCCCAACCAAGGATGAATTAGGAGAAGCAGCAGGCTTAAATGTTGGTACTGCATCTGCAGTCATAACCGATGCAGGTGAAGCTGAAGATTTAGTCAACGAAATTGTTGAAAAAGTCGAAGAACTCAAAAAATAATTTAACTTTTTTTAAGGAAGGTAACAGCTTTTAAAAAAGGTAACAGCCTTCCTCACTTTAATAATTTCAGGGTGATTATATGGCAGAAGCAACTCCTGCTGAAGTAATTGAGGTTCTTAAAAGAACTGGTATGACTGGAGAGGTCATGCAGGTAAAATGTAGGATACTTGAAGGAAGAGATAAAGGAAGAATATTAACAAGAAATATTATGGGGCCTATAAGGGAAGGCGACATCTTAATGTTACTCGATACAATAAGAGAAGCTAAAGAGATCCGTACTCCATAATTGAGAAGGTGTTTGATATGGCAACATGTTCATTCTGTGGACAGGAAATACACCAGGGTACTGGAAAAATGTACGTCAGAAAAGACGGAACTGTATTTTTCTTCTGCAGCAGCAAATGTGAAAAAAATAGGATTAAATTAGGAAGAGTCCCAAGAAAGGTTAAGTGGGTTAAACAATGATGGAAAGAAGTTTTGTAATGCTTAAACCTGATGCAGTACTTAGAAGGCTCATGGGAACAGTTTTAACCAGGTTCGAAGAACGCGGTCTTAAACTTGTAGCTGTAAAAATGATGAATATTTCTGAAGAACTTGCAAAAGAACACTATGGAGAACACAAAGAAAAACCATTCTTTAATGATCTTGTAAGTTATATTACATCAGCACCAGTTCTTGCAATGGTAATTGAAGGCGATGATTGTATAAGCCTTATCAGGAAAATGGTTGGAGCTACAAATCCAAAAGAAGCAGATCTTGGAACCATAAGAGGGGATTACGCCCTTGATACTGGTAGAAATATAATTCATGCTTCAGACTCCTCAGCATCTGCAAAAAGGGAAATTGCATTATTTTTCAATGATTCTGAAATCAATGAATATGCTCTACCTGATGAAAGTTTGATATACGAATAAATTTTTATTATCTTTAATTTTAGGAAGGTCAAAATTGAAAATTAGATCACCAATAGTTTCAGTACTCGGACACGTGGATCACGGAAAAACCACACTCTTAGATTTTATAAGAGGTAGTATAATTGCTCAAAAGGAAGCTGGAGGAATAACTCAGCATATTGGAGCAACAGAGGTGCCAATAGAAGTTGTTGAAAACATTGGTGGTGAATTTCTCAAAAAATTGGGTATCAAAGAGACTCTTCCTGGGCTTTTCTTTGTGGATACTCCTGGACACGAAGCATTTACAACTCTTCGTAAACGAGGGGGAGCGCTTGCTGATGTGGCCATACTGATTGTGGATTTAAATGAAGGATTTAAACCGCAAACTTATGAAGCTTTAAATATTCTTAAGATGTATAAAACTCCTTTTATTGTTGCAGCAAATAAAATGGATAAAATATATGGATGGCAAACACATGAGAGAGCTCCTTTTTTAGAAACTTTTCCTAAACAACCTCAAAGTGTACGGGAAAAATTAGATACTGGTGTCTATGAACTGGTTGGAATTTTACATGAAGAAGGCTTTGAATCTGAAAGATTTGATAGGATCAGTAACTTTGCAAAACAAATAAGTATTGTCCCTATAAGTGCAAAAACAGGTGAAGGAGTACCTGAACTTTTAGCTATGCTCATGGGACTTGCTCAACAATATCTAAAGGAACAGCTCAAAATAGAAGAAAATGCTCCTGCAAAAGGAACTATTCTTGAGGTAAAGGAAGAAGTTGGACTTGGAGTAACCATAGATGCTGTAATCTATGATGGTATACTGAAAAAAGATGATACTATTGCTGTTATGACAGTAAATGATGTTATAACTACTCGTATAAGGTCCCTTTTAAAACCGAATCCTCTTGAAGAGATACGAGAAGCTAAAAAGCGATTTAAAAAGATCGATGAAGTTGTTGCAGCTGCAGGTATTAAAATTGTAGCTCCAAATATTGAAAATGCAATGTCAGGATCACCTCTGCGTGTTGCGAGGGATGATTTTGAGCATGTTAAAGAAGAAATTTTAAAAGAAATTGAAGACATAAAAATAGATACTGATGAGCTTGGAATTGTTGTAAAGGCAGATACCCTTGGTTCACTTGAAGCGCTTGTGAATCTACTTAGAGATATGAAAATTCCAATACGGGCTGCAGATATTGGAGATGTTTCTCGAAGGGATGTGGTAGATGCTTCAATTGTTAAAAATGAAGATCCTCTTTATGGAGTTATCGTTGCTTTCAATGTTAAAGTTCTGCCTTCCGCAGCTGAAGAAATAAAATCTTCTGAAATTAAGCTGTTTTCATCAAATATCATTTATCAATTGATAGAAGATTATGATGAATGGATAAAAGCTGCAGAAGAAAGAAAGAAAAAAGCATGGCTTGATGCTATAATAAAACCAGCTAAAATTAGAATAATTCCTAAATTAATATTCAGGAATAGTAAACCTGCAATAGCAGGTATTGAAGTCTTATCAGGTACAGTTAAGCAGGATTACGGCTTAATTAGAGGAGATGGGGCACGAGTTGGAAAAGTAGAAGGCATGCAGGATAAAGGAAAAAATTTAAAATCAGCATCCAAAGGGCAAAAAGTTGCTATGAGTATAAAAGATGCAATTTTTGGTAAGGACTTTGATGAAGGGGATGTCCTTTATGTGGATATACCTGAAAATCACTATAAGATCCTTGTGTCTGAGCTTAAAAACAAGCTTACTGAGGATGAGTTTGAAATATTAAATGAGATAGTGGATATAAAAAGAAAGGAAAATCCTCATTGGGGAATGTGATACTTTAAATATCCGTATTGGACTAATAAAATATAAAAATTGGAGGAGATTAATTTGGCATTTAAATTAGTCATTTCAGAAGGCGCAAAGAGTCACCAAGTAGACGTTGATGAAGCACAATCAAAAAAATTAAACGGTTTAACAATCGGCGATGAAATAGATGCTTCTTTAGTAGGTTTAGACGGTTACAAACTTAAAATAACTGGCGGAAGCGATAAGAATGGTTTTCCTATGAAAAAAGATGTCGATGGACAGAGGAAAATAAGAAGTCTGTTATCCGGCGGTCTTGGATTTGAACCAAAAAGAGCTGGACAGAGAAGAAGGAAAACTATCCGTGGAAACACAGTATCTGATAATATAGTTCAAATTAATACAATTGTCACAGAAAAAGGCAGTAAAAGTATAGATGAACTTTTAGGCGCTGAAGAAGCTGAATAAGATTAATCTTGAAAGATAGGATTTAGGTGTAATTGTGAAAGTACAATCTGAAGTAAATATAGGGCTTGTAGGACACGTTGACCACGGTAAAACTACACTTACAAAGGCCTTATCAGGTATATGGACCGATACTCACAGTGAAGAAACAAAAAGAGGAATTTCAATAAGATTAGGTTATGCTGACATAACCTTTAGGCAGTGTACCGAATGTCCAGAACCTCAATGTTATACCACAGCCCTTGTATGTGAACACTGTGGTAAAGAAACAGAAGTATTGAGGAAAGTATCATTTGTAGATTCTCCCGGACACGAAACACTCATGGCAACAATGTTATCTGGTGCGGCGATAATGGATGGGGCAGTATTAGTAATAGCTGCAAACGAACCATGTCCTCAACCACAAACAAAAGAACACCTTATGGCTTTAGATGTTATAGGGGTCAAAGATGTCATAGTCGTCCAAAATAAAATTGATATAGTCTCTAAAGAAAGAGCTATAGAAAGTTATGATGAAATAAAGGAATTTGTAAAGGGTACCTGTGCAGAAGATGCACCTATAATACCTATATCAGCTCAACAGGGTGCAAATGTAGATATTTTAATTGAAACTATTCAGGAAAGAATTCAAACTCCTGAAAGATTACTAGATAAACCCGCTAAAATGTACGTTGCAAGATCCTTTGATATCAACAAACCGGGTTGTATTCCTGAAAAGATAGATGGTGGAGTTATAGGAGGCTCCTTAGCTCAAGGAAAACTCAAAGTAGGAGATAAACTTGAAGTTAAGCCAGGGATTCAGGTTAAAAAGAAAGGAAAAACCTCATGGATGAGCTTACACTCTGAAATCACAGGTTTAGTTGCAGCAGGTAAAGCTGTAGATGAAGTAGGGCCTGGAGGCCTTATAGCTGTCGGTACTAAACTAGATCCAGCATTAACTAAAGCAGATTCTTTATCTGGATCAGTTGCAGGAGAACCAGAGACACTTCCACCAATATTACATGATTTCACAATGGCAACTCATCTTCTTGAAAGGGTAGTAGGTACAAAAGAAGAAAGAGTAGTGGAACCTATAAAATCTTCAGAACCACTTATGATTAACATAGGAACAACAACAACCATTGGTGTAGTAACAAGCGCCAGAAAAAACGAAGTGGATGTAAAACTTAAATTACCTGTTTGTGCAGAATCTGGCCAGAGAGTCGCTTTAAGCCGACGTGTTGGTGCAAGATGGAGGTTAATTGGATATGGTATCATCAAATAAACGTGAGGCAGTACTCGACGCAAATTTTTTATGATACCCGCTCAATTTCATGTTGATATTTTAGCAGAACTTGAGCGAATTCTACCAAATTACACATTTGTGGTTCCGTCATTTGTTACCGGCGAACTTGAAAATATAAAGAAGAGATCAAAGGGAAAAGACAGAATTGCAGCATCAGTTGCCCTTAAACTAATAGAGTCATCTAATATCAATGTAATTGATATTGATTTAAAATATAAAGAACGAGTTGATGACGCTTTACTTCGAATATCTAAAGTGTTATGTACAAATGATGGTGGCCTTCAGAAAAGGGCACGAAATAAAGGGTTAACTGTTGTATATTTACGTCAGAAGAAGTATCTGGCAGTTGAAGGATATTTAGGTTTATAAATTAAATATTTTTATATTAAAATGTTTAAACTCATTTAATAATAATAATTTTTTTGGAAAATGTTTGGAGGATTAATATATGAATCTTTGGAAGGATTTAGAACCAGGACCATCAGTTCCAGAAGTGATATATGCTGTAATTGAAATACCAAAGGGATCAAGGAATAAATATGAATACGATAAAGATATGGAAGCCTTTGCACTGGATAGAGTTTTATACTCTCCGTTTCATTACCCTGCAGAGTACGGAATAATTCCAAAAACACTTTACGACGATGGTGATCCAATGGATGTTATGGTACTTATGGATCAGCCAACTTTTCCAGGATGTGTAATTGAAACCAGACCTATCGGTGTCATGAGGATGATCGATGGTGATGATAAAGATGATAAAATATTAGGCGTACCTGTTAATGATCCAAGGTATAAAGATATTAATGATATCGATGATATTCCTAGTCATCTCCTAGATGAAATTGCACACTTTTTCAAGGAGTATAAAACTCTTGAAGGAAAAGTTACAGAAGTATTAGGATGGGAACATGCTGAAGAAGCATTTGAAGCTGTAAAACATTCTATAGAATTATACAAAAATATGGATTAAATAAATAACCGTACAAGGGGAGTTTAATTGTATTTAATATCAAAAATTGAGGATACTGTAAGAGTTCCACCGACATTATTTGATGAACCACTGGAAGAAATAGCATTTGAACTTCTAAATGAAAATTATGTCGGGATGATTGACAAAAAGCTTGGTTTAATGGTTACAGTAAAAGAGATTGAAGAAATAGGCATCGGCCGGGTTATAATGGGCGACGGTGCAGCATATCATAACGTCACTTTTACAGCACTATTTTTCAAGCCAGAGCTACAGGAAATTGTAGAAGGAGAAGTTATTGAAATAACTGAATTCGGAGCCTTTGTCAGAATGGGACCAATGGATGGTCTGGTACACGTATCACAGGTTACTGATGACTACATAAATTACGATTCAAAGAGAGGAGCATTGCTTGGAAAAGAATCCAAAAAAACTCTTGAAGAAGGAGATAAAGTCCGTGCAAGGATTGTAGCTTTAAGTCTTAAAGGAAAATCCTCCAAAGAAACCAAGATAGGCCTTACAATGAGGCAACCTGGCCTTGGAAGACCTGAATGGATTGAAAAAGAGAAAAGGAAGAAGAAATAATGGTTACAAAAGCTTGTACAAGATGTCATAGGCTGATGGAAGAAGAAAGATGTGCCATATGCAATATACCATCTTCAAAAAACTGGAGCGGTTTTCTGATAGTACTTGATCCAGAAAACTCAGGTATTGCACAGGAACTTAACATAAATCTTCCCGGTGAGTATGCCTTAAGAGTCAGATAATTTTATAAAAGATTCAGGTTAAAATGTGTTAGTACTTAAAGAAGAAAGTAGGGGAATTTTTAAAAAACCATTTGGTAAACTTTACCCTGCTTTGTGCGAGGTAGATCGAGATTTTCTTGAAAATCATTTCATAATCTCAATTGGAGATGCTACCACAAACAATGTTTTAAATGCAGATATAATACCTAAAATTGGTATTATTGATAATAAAATTGAAAGAGAAATTTCTAAACATAAAATTGAGTATAATGCAATCACTTTGAATGTTGACAATCCACCAGGGACAATAACAGATGAACTCTGGGAAACCATAAAAAAAGCTAAACATCTTGCTACCGCCGAAGAATCTAATGTTTTAATAATAGTAAATGGTGAGGAAGATTTAGCTGTGATTCCTTGTGTTTTAATGGCCCCTGAAGATACTGTAATTTTATATGGGCAACCTGGAGAAGGTCTTGTGGTTGCTGAAGCTGATAAGATAAGGGATATAGCAAAAAAAATGCTGGATCACTTTGAGAAAAAGGTTTAACAAGGAGGTTAAATAATGGAAATCGAAATTAAAGAAAAAATTGAAAATCCACTTTTAAACAGAACTGAAATACACTTTGACTGCACATACGCTGGAGAAGCTACTCCAAAAACTTTAGATATTAAAAATAAACTTGTCGCACTACTCGATGCAGATAAAAACCTTTTAGTGGTTGATAAAGTTTTACCTAAATTTGGAGAAGGTAAAGCTGAAGGATATGCAAAGATCTACGACAACGAAGAAAACTTAAACAAAATTGAAACTAAACATGTTTTAGCTAAAAATCAGGAACCTCAAGAAGGCGAAGAAGCAGAGGAGGAATAACTAATGAAAAAATGTGACCTTTACGAAGTTAAAGATAACAAACTCGTTAGAAAAAACCCTGAATGTGTAAGATGCTCACACGGTGTTTTCATGGCAGACCATGGAGACAGATACGCATGTGGAAAATGCGGTTACACACAGTGGAAAAACAAAGAATAATATTAAACTACACTCAAAACCCAAAAATATGGGTTTATTTTTATTTTAATTTATTAAACAGGGTGACATTTCTTGAATTTAAGATCTGGACGACTTAAGGGAAAGATGAGCGATGAAGCTGCATCTTTTAACTCTTCTTTAGAATTTGATAAACGCATTTTTGAAGCCGATATTGAACTTAACACTGCACATACTACCATGCTTGCAAGGCAAGGAATAATTCCTGAAGAAACAGCGCAAAATATCTTAAAAGCGCTTAAAGACCTTAAAGAAGAAGGTATTGAAGCTCTTGATCTTGATATTTCAGTTGAAGACATCCATATGGCTGTTGAAAATTATGTAACTTCTAAAATAGGTGCAGATGCAGGTTACATGCATACCGCTAAATCAAGAAATGATCAGGTAGCTACAGATCTTAGACTGGTTTTAAAGGAAGAAATTAAATTAATAGGTAATTCTATACTCCGCTTTATTGAAGAAATTCTTGACATGGCTGATGAGCACAAAGAGACTATTTTTGTGGGTTACACTCACCTACAGCATGCTCAACCAACTACATTTGCACACCATTTGCTTGCCTATGCTAATGCACTGCGAAGAGATTATGAAAGACTTATGGATGCATATAAAAGAGTAGATATGAATCCGCTTGGTTCTGCAGCTTTAACTACAACCAGTTTTCCTATTGATAGGGAAATGACTACAAAATTACTTGGATTTAGTAGAGTTATGGAGAATTCAATTGATGGTGTGAGTTCAAGGGATTTTATTGCAGAAACTGTTTTTTCTCTTTCAATGATGGGTTCTACAATCAGTAAAATATGTGAAGAGCTTATAAATTGGAGTACTTATGAATTTGGAGTAATTGAGATTGGATATGAATATTCTTCAACATCTTCAATCATGCCTCAAAAGAAGAATCCTGATATTGCAGAACTTGCAAGGGCAAAAAGCGCAGTTCTCACCGGGGAATTGATGACCATTATGACTATTTTAAAAGCGTTACCCTACAGCTATAATAAAGATTTACAGGAAGTAACTCCTCACCTTTGGAACTCTGTAGATACGGCTAAAGCCATACTCAGTATAATGAATGGCATGTTATCAAGTATCACTGTAAATAAGGAACGTGCAGCAGAACTTGCAAAATCTAATTTTGCCACTGCAACTGAGCTAGCAGATATACTGGTACGTGAAAAAAACATGCCTTTTAGAACAGCCCATAAAATAGTTGGTCGGATGGTTACGAAAGCTCTTGAGAGTAAGGTCTCTCTTGATGATATTGATTCGAAGTTTTTAGATAAAGTTGCCCATGAAATAATGGGTAAATCATTAGATCTAAATGATGAGTCAATAAGGAAAGCTCTGGATCCATATGAAAATGTAAAAGCAAGGACTGTAATAGGTGGATCTTCTCCTGAAGCAGTTGAAAAAGTTATTGTCAGTCTAAGAATCTTCTTAAATGAAGAAATTTAATTTTTATTTTTTTGTCATTTTTAAAATTTAGTAATATACTGTAAAAAATGTTAGTTATGTTGATAATCATTTATTTTCTTAAATAAATACTTTATCAACTGGTAGATTTTCACTTAAATTAATTTCACAAATTATTTATGGAAAGATGTCTCAATTATACATAAATTTTATAGAAATAATGAATACCAATAAGTTATAATTCTTGGATTTAATTAGGATATATAATAACTAAAGGTAAAACCTTCAAAGTCTATAAGACTTAAACGTCATAGAAAAAGTTAAAATGGATAAACAATGCATTTTAATAACTATCTACTGATTACAGAAACTAATTTTAATTTTATTTTGGTAAATATCTGCAGTTAATTAACGTGATCTACAAAACTTAAATGACAGGATATAACATGAACACTAAAGGAAAATTGATTAAATCTTTTTTAGGAAATATTGAAGGATGGAAATCAGTTTTAGATTCATCACCAGATCTTATAATTATTTTAGACACTGAATTTAACATTATTTGGGCAAATAAACCAATGTCAATGGTCATACGAAACCAAAAATCTTCGAAGGTTTTAAATAACTCTCAAAATTCGTGTTTAGAGCTGAAATGTTTTGAAGTTATCCATGGTATTAAATCTCCAATTTCAGGCTGTCCTCATGCAAAAATGATGCAGGACTGTCATGAGCACAGTCAAGAGATAACTGATGAAAATTTAGGTGGACATTTTCTTACTACCGTTTCTCCAATAAAAGATGAGTCTGGAAATGTGCTGGGAAGTGTCCACATTGCCCGTAACATCAATGAGGATAAAAAAGCAAAAGAAAACATTCAAAGATTGGCAGACGTTGTGGAATCTTCAGATGATGCTATTATAACTAAATCATTTGATGGGACTGTTATGAGCTGGAATATAGGGGCAGAACAAATTTACGGTTATTCAGCTCAGGAAATTATGGGGAAACCTATTTCAATATTGGAACCACCTCAACTTCGCAGAGAAACAAAAAAATTGATTAATAAAATTAAAAATGGAGAAAAAGTTGATCACTACGAGACACTACGGTTAAAAAAAGATGGTGAACTGATAAATGTTTCAGTAACACTTTCGCCTGTTTTCAGCGCTTCTGGAGAACTGGTTGCTATTTCAACAATTGCTAGAGATATAACGGAGAGAAAAATGGCTGAAAAACAGAAGCAAGAGTTGTTAGAGCGAACACAACAGTTTGCTGAAGAGTTAGAAGTCTCAAATGAAGAACTGCAGGTTACTACTGATGAACTGCAAACTGCCAATCTCGAATTACAGGCTACAACAGAAGAACTACAGGTTTCCAATGAAGAACTGCAGGATACCACAGAAGAACTTCAAGCTGCTAATGAAGAGCTCAGGCAGCAGGGAGATGAACTGCTACAAATTAATAAATCATTACTGGAGAGTGAAGAACGTTTCCGAGCTCTTGCAGACAATATTCCTAACCTTGCATGGATGGCAAATGCAGAAGGATGGATATTCTGGTATAACAAGCAGTGGTATGATTATACCGGCACAACGCTGGAAGAAATGCAGGGATGGGGCTGGCAGAAGGTACATCACCCAGATTACATTGATACTGTAACTGAAGAATGGTCTAAGAGTATCAAAGAAGGAAAGCCATATGATAACATGTTTCCTTTAAGGGGTAAAAACGGTAAATATCACTGGTTCCTTACAAGAGTTATACCAATCCATGACGAACAGGGCAATATTCAGCGCTGGTTTGGTACTAATACTGATATTACTGAACAAAAAAGGGCAAATGAGTTAATTTTATGGAATCATGGGCGTAATGAACTCCTAGCAGAGGTTTCCAGCAGGCTGCTGACAAGTGAAAACCCACAGGATATCATCGATGACTTGTGTTATAAAACCATGGAATTTTTAGAATGCGATGTATTTTTCAATTATTTAGTGGATGAAGAGAAGGGATGCTTGCATTTAAATGCTTATTCTGGAATCCCTGAAGAAGAAGCAAAGAGAATTGAATGGTTAGATTATGGAGTAGCTGTCTGTGGATGCGCAGCCCTCGAATCGCGCAGAATAGTCTCTGAAAATATCTTTGAAACACCAGATACAAGGACAGATTTGGTAAAAGGGTATGGTGTACAGGCATACGCATGTCACCCCCTATTGATAGAAGGGTTAAGTATAGGTACTCTTTCATTTGGTGCTAATTCTCGCGCTTATTTCACAGATGAAGAACTGGATTTAATGAAAGCTGTTGCGGATCAAATTGCAATTGCTATGAATAGGCTCATTTCAAATAGTATTTTAAAAGAAAGTGAAGAAGCTGCTATTCAAGTTAAGAAGGAATGGGAACACACTTTCGAGGCTGTACCTGATTTAATATCTATATTGGACACTGAATATAAAATTATTCGTGCAAATAAGGCTATGGCAGATAAATTTGGTATAACTCCTGAAGAGTGTGTTGGCCTGGCCTGTTATGAGATTATCCATGGAACTTGCGAACCACCTTCTTTTTGCCCGCATAAACTATTAATTGAAGATGGACTTGAGCATACAGAAGAAATCTGCGGGGACAATTGGGGTGGTGATTTTCTTGTAAGTGCTTCCCCGCTCTATGATTCTGAAGGAAGGCTTCAGGGAAGTGTTCATGTCGCGCGTGATATTAATGAGCGTAAAAGAAAGGAAAAAGAACTTAACAGGCTTAATAAAGCGTATATGGCACTTGGTAATAGTAGTCAGGCTATGATACGTGCTAAAGATGAGTTAGAGTACCTTGAAGAGGTATGCCGAATTATTGTGGAAGACTGCGGTCATTCCATGGTATGGGTAGGTTATGCTGATGAAGATGAAGCTAAAACTGTTCGACCAGTAGCATATTCTGGATTTGAAGAAGGATACCTTGAAACGTTAAATATTACATGGGCAGATACTGAACGCGGCCGTGGTCCAACAGGAACTGCCATTCGTACCGGAAAACCAAGTGCTTGTAAAAATATGTATTCAGATCCAAAATTTGCCCTCTGGCGTGAAAATGCAATTGAAAGGGGTTATGCATCTTCACTGGTTCTACCTTTGAAGATGTATGGGAGAGTTTTTGGTGCACTAACCATTTATTCAACAGAACTGGATTCCTTTTCAGATGATGAGGTTAAACTACTGACAGAATTAGCTGAAAACCTTGCTTATGGAATAAATGTAATCAGGTTGCGTATATCACGTGAACAAGCCGAGGCTGAATTGAAGGAAGCACGTGATAATCTGGAAATTCAGGTTAAAGAACGCACATTGGAGCTAGAAAAAGCTTATGAGTCTTTGAAGTTTGCTAACAATTATAATCGTAGTTTAATCGAGGCTAATCTTGATCCTTTAGTTACTATTGGTCCTGATGGTAAAATTACTGATGTAAATTATTCTACAGAACTTGTAACTGGATATTCTAGAGATGAGATTATAGGAACTGATTTTTCAGATTATTTCACTGAACCTGAAAAAGCTAGAAATGGGTATAAAGAGGTATTTCGAGAAGGCTGGGTATTTGATTATCCATTGGAAATTAAAAATAAAGATGGAAATGTGACCCCTGTTTTATACAATGCATCGGTTTACCGAAATGAAGATGGGGACGTAATCGGTGTTTTTGCTGCTGCACGTGACATTACAGAAATTAAACAGGCAGAAAAAGAGATTAAAAGACAGGCAGAATTACTTAATTTAACCCAGGAAGCTATTATAGTTCGAGATATGGGAAATAAGATTCTATTCTGGAACGATGGCGCTGTAAAAATATATGGTTGGAATGCGGAAGAGGCTAATGGTAAAATTACTCATTCATTACTCAAAACTGAGTTTCCACTATCCTTAAAAGAGGTAGACGAGGAATTAATTAATAACGGCCAATGGGGTGGTGAATTAGTACACACAAAACGTGATGGCAGTCAAATCACCGTACTAAGCCGGCAGGTACTTAAGAAAGACGAGAAAGAAAATCCTGTTTCCATTTTAGAAATTAATTCAGATATCAGCGAACGTAAAAAAATGGAAGAAGAGCTCGAGTTTGCAGGTAAATATAACCGTAACCTGATTGAAACCAGTTTAGACCCATTTGTTACTATTGGCCCCGATGGGAAGATCACCGATGTAAATGGTGCTACAGAGGCAGTTACTGGTCGCGCTCGAGATGAACTTATTGGCACTGATTTTTCAGATTATTTCACTGAACCTGAAAAAGCAAGGGAAGGATACAAGCGGGTGTTTAAAGATAGATGGATAATTGATTATCCCCTTGAGATTAAGCATAAAAAGGGACACATAACTCCTGTTTTATATAACGCTTCAGTCTATGAAGATGAATCTGGAAATGTAATCGGTGTTTTTGCAGCAGCACGTGATATAACTGAACGTAAAAAAGCTGAAAAACTGTTAAAATTGAAAATAGAAGAGCTCGCCCGTTCAAATGCAGAACTGGAACAGTTTGCTTATGTATCATCCCATGATTTACAGGAACCTTTAAGGATGATTGGAAGTTATTTGCAGCTTTTACAAAGGAGATATTACGGCGAACTTGATGATAAAGCTGATAAATACATTGATTTTGCAGTAGATGGCGCTTCACGTATGCAGAATTTAATAAATGATCTTTTAGAATTCTCTAGAGTGACCACTAGGGCCAGAGAATTTGAATCCACAGACTGCGAATTGGTCTTAAATCAAGTTTTATCTAATTTGGAACTATCTATAAAAGAAAGTGGAGCTGTTATATCTCATGATCATTTACCAATTATAATGGCTGATTCTACTCAGTTAGCCCAGGTATTCCAGAATTTAATCAGCAATGCTATAAAATTCCACAGTGAAAAAACACCAGAAATTACTATTTCCGTCCGAAAAGAAGATAACAACTGGATACTTTCAGTCGCTGACAATGGAATTGGAATTGATCCAAAACACGGTGAAAGGATCTTTGAAGTTTTTAAAAGATTACATAAACGAAGAGATTATCCCGGAACAGGAATAGGGCTTTCAATTTGTAAAAAAATAGTAGAAAGGCATGGAGGACATATATGGGTAGAATCAGAACCGGGTAAAGGTTCAATTTTTTATTTCACGCTACCTGTAGGTCATATCAAAAATTAGTAATTATTAAGTATTATTCAAAATTTTTCTATTTACAAAAAGGTGTTATAAATGACAATTAAACAAGATACAACGGCAAATCAGACAGTTAAACAAATAGAAATTCTTTTAGTAGAAGATAATGAAGGCGATATTGGACTGGTGGAAGAAGTTTTCCAGGAAGCAAAAATTATGAATAATCTTAATATTGCAGAAGATGGGGAAGAAGCTATGTTATTTTTACATAGGAAAGGAAAGTTTTCAAATGTTCCAAGTCCAGATATAATACTTTTAGATTTGAATTTGTCTGGAAAAGATGGACGTGAAGTTCTTAAAGAAATAAAAGAAGATAATGAGCTTAAAAGAATACCTGTAGTCATTTTAACCACTTCTAAAGCGGAGGAAGATATACTTAAATCATATAATCTTCATGCTAATTCATATATAACCAAACCAGTTGATTTTGATCAATTTATAAGAGTAATTAAGTCTATAGAAAATTTCTGGCTGGATATAGTAAAATTACCTTCAAAGGGCAATGGTTCATTCATGTAAGGATGGTTTAAACCTATGGATAACACTGAAACTATTAAAATATTACTCTTTGAAGATAATCTTGGAGATACGGGCTTAATTGAGTTTATGCTTGAGGAATCTACTGATTTTTTATATGAACTTAAAAACGTTGAAACATTAAATGAAGGTCTTAAAATCCTTAAATTCCAATTATTCGATGTAATATTGTTAGATCTAGGCCTTCCAGATAGTGATGGTATTGAAACGTTTATTGAGGTAAATAAAAAATGTCATGAAACTCCTATTATAATTTTAACTGGATTAACTGATGGGAAGACTGGAATTAATGCGGTTAAGATGGGAGCTCAAGATTATCTTGTTAAGGGGCAGGTAGAAAGTACATTGTTAGAACGTTCTATTAAGTATTCAATTGAACGTAAAAAAGCTGAAGAGAAAATTCAGATATTTGCAAATATTGTTGAGTCATCGGACGATGCTATCATAACTAAATCGTTTGACGGCACTGTTATAAGTTGGAATAGGGGAGCAGAACAAATTTATGGATATGCGGCTGATGAAATAATCGGAAAATCTATTTCTATCCTAGAATCAGATATATTTAAGGGAGAAACAAAGAGATTAATTGAAAAGATTAAAGATGGAGAAAGAATCCGGCATTATGAGACTTTAAGGCTGAGAAAAGATAACAGTTTGATCAATGTTTCAATAACACTTTCTCCAGTTTTTGATACTTCTGGAGAACTTGTTGCTATTTCAACTATTGGTCGAGATATAACTGAACGAAAAAGGGCAGAAGAAGAGCTTAAACTGGCAAATATGTATAATCGTAGTTTGATCGAAGCCAGTTTAGATCCTATGGTTACTATTGGTCCTGATGGAAAGATTAATGATGTAAATTATTCTACCGAGTTAATCACGGGTTATTCTAGGGATGAACTTATTGGCACTGATTTTTCAGATTATTTTACTGAACCTGAAAAGGCCAGAGAGGTTTACCAGCAGGTTTTTCAGGATGAAAAAGTGTTCAACTATGCGCTTGAAATCAAACATAGAAAAGGACATATAACCCCTGTTTTATATAATGCATCGGTCTATCGTGATGAGTCTGATGATATTATTGGTGTTTTTGCTGCTGCGCGTGATATCACAGAAAGAAAACAAGCAGAAGAGAAACTTAAGGAGATCATAGAAGAACTTGAACGTTCTAATTATGAATTACAGCAGTTTGCATATATCACCTCCCATGACCTTCAGGAGCCGCTTAGAACCATTGCAAGTTATACTCAATTAATTGAAAGACGTTACAGAAATAAACTGGATGATGATGCAGATGAATTCATTGATTTTATAGTTGAGGCTGCCATACGCATGAAGGATATGATCCAGGGTCTGCTTTATTATTCTCGTGTTGGTACAAAGGGTGGAGAATTGAAGTCGACGAATACTGAAGAACTTCTTGAGATAGTTTTATATAATTTAAATGCTGCAATTAAAGAGAATAATGTTACAGTTACTCATGATAAGCTTCCTGCAGTTGTTGCAGACGAAGGGCAGCTTATTCAGCTTCTCCAAAATTTAATTAGTAATGCTATAAAGTTTAAAAAGGACGATGAATATCCTAGGGTCCATATTTCGGCCTTTGAAGGTGAAAATGAATATATTTTTTCAGTTGCAGATAATGGAATAGGAATAGAACCTCAGTACTTTAACAGAATATTTGAAGTGTTTAAAAGGCTGCATACAAGTGTTGAATATGAAGGAACTGGAATTGGATTATCAATCTCTAAAAGAATCATAGAAAGGCACGGCGGTAGAATGTGGGTTGAATCAGAAGCAGGTAATGGATCTATCTTTTATTTTACAATTCCATTCATCACTGAATCCATTAAATCTTAAACTTAGCTATTAATTGTTTAATTCAATACAACATAGCAAAACTTAAAAAATTAGCTTTGTTGCTTATTTTTTAACTATAGTTTAGTTTATTTTTTAAATCTATGATTTAAGATTAAACTGGAATATATGCATTTTAATTTGTAATTTTTGTAAATCAATGGAGTTCAATTTAAATTTAAAAGCAATCTGTTCTTTTAGGAAATATATAAAAAATTTAAATGTAATTTTTATATAATAACTTAAATTAATCTTAGGGATATGTTAAATAGTATTATAAATATTTCTAATTTGGTTAAATAAAAAAACATAACTATAATGATTTAGTAGAGATATACCATATGAACTTTAATTTAATGGAAATTAAATGAAAGGGGAATTCCATGTCAATATTGATTGTGGAAGATGAAGGAATTACAGCTTTAAATATTAAGAACCTGTTAGAAAATTGGGGGTATGAAAACCCTTTAATTGTGTTGTCTATTAAAAATATCTTTCAAGAGGTAGCAGAATATAAGCCTGATTTAATTTTAATGGATATCAACCTCAATGAAGATATAGATGGGATTGAAATTGCAAAGCAATTACAAACTGATTTTGATATTCCAGTTATATACTTAACAGCCCACAGCGATGAAGTGCTGGTTGAAAGGGCTAAATTAACAGAACATTATGGATATATTATCAAACCGTTCAACGATGAAGAATTGAGAATAACTATAGATCATGCTCTTTACAAGCATAAGATGGAAATGGAATTGAAGAAAGCCAATAAACATCTGCAAATTGAACTGGAAAAGAAAGAAAGTATTGAAAAAGAGCTTAAAAATAGTGAAGAGAAATTTAGGGGTATTGTAGAGCAGTCCTATGACGGTATAGCTCTTATTGGCGAAAATGGATCAATAATTGAATGGAACCATGGAATGGAAAAAATTACGGGGGTTAAAGAAGAGCATATTCTGGGAAAAACAATATGGGATATGCCTGATGAGTTATACCTTAAAGAAAAATCCCATGAGTTATATAATCATTTTGAAAAAGATGTAATGGGATTTGTTGGGAGTAAAAACAGTAGTTTATCTGGTAAATTATTTGAAGGGACAGTTACAAATGTAGATGGCTCAATAAAAGCTGTACAGATAAGACATTTTCCTATCAAAACAAATAATAAACGAATAGTTGCAGGTATAGCACATGATATTACAGAACAAAAAAAGATGGAAGATGAACTTAAAACAGCAAAGACTAACTTGGAGTTAAAAATTAAGGAACGGACTCGAGAACTTATAAAATCTAATGAAGAATTAAAAAAAGAAATTATCGAGCGTAAAAATGCTGAAAAGGCCCTTACAAAATCAAGAAACTTTCTGGATAAAATTATAAACTCAATTGCTGATCCTGTTTTTGTTAAGGATAAAAGGCATCGGTGGATACTTTTAAATGATGCTTTCTGTAAATTAATGGGATACCCCCGGGAAGAACTTTTAGGAAAATCAGATTATAACTTTTTATCTGCGCATGAAGCTAGTATTTTCTGGGATAAAGACGAAGAAGTGTTTAAAACAGGTATTGAAAATGTAAATGAGGAAGAAGTTACAGATTCTGAAGGTAACGTGCACACTTTAGTCACTAAAAAGACTTTGTACTCTGATAATTCTGGAGAAAAATATCTTGTAGCTGTTATTCGGGATATTACTGAACTTAAAGATGCTGAAAATACAATTAAAAAGTCAGAATCTTATTATAAAACCATATTTGAGAATACTGGAGCAGCGACATTTATTGTTGAAGAAGATACCACCATATCTCTTGTGAATGCAGAGTTTGAAAAGATTTGTGGATATTCAAAAGAGGAAATAGAAGGTATAAAAAGCTGGAAAGAATTTGTAGCTCCTGAGTATCTAAAAAAAATGGAAGAATACCATAATTTCAGACGAATTAATCTGGACAGGGCTCCAAAAAAATATGAATTCAAATTTGTTGACAGGTATGGTAACATTAAAAATGTTTTAACAACTATGGATATAATATCTGGGACTAAAAAAAGTTTAGCATCTCTTCTGGACATAACTGATAAAAAAACAGCTATAGATGCTCTGCGTGAAAGTGAAGCTCGACTTAAAATTGCTATGGATATGGCTAAGTTAGTACATTGGGAATATGATGTTGATTTGGATTTATATACTTTTGATAATCAATTTTATAGGTTGTATGGTACTACTGTGGACCGTGAGGGCGGATCACAGATGTCTTCTAAGGAATATGCCAAAAGGTTCTTGCCTCCTGAAGAATCCCATATGGTAATGGAAGGCATAGCTGAAACTTTAGAAACGGACGATCCTAATTTTTCTAAAAAATCTGAACACTCAATCATAAGGGCTGATGGTGAAAAACGTTTTATATTGGTCCGTTGTGAGATTGTAAAAGACGCAGAAGGTCGAACCATTAAAACTTACGGCGTGAATCAGGATATTACAGAACTTAAAATGGCTGAAAAAGAAATAGAAGAGAATCTTAAAAAATTAGACGTGCTCAATAGGGTGATTGTAACTGCAAATAGTTCAGATAATCTTCAATCGCTTTTGAAAGATATTTTGAACCTTGTTTTGGAATTTATGAATTTTGAAGTAGGTGCAATTTATTTAATTGATGAAAAGGAAGGAATGGCCAAACTAGAACATTTTACAGAAGATGTAAATAGTTTTAGTATTGATAACATTAAAATTGATGATTATCCATTCAGTAAGGTATATATCGAGGGATTGTCCCTTTTTGTAGACGATTTTGATGAAATCCCTCCTGAAAACTTAAAACCCTCAAATTTTGAGTCACTTGCAGTAGTTCCAATATATTCAAAAGAAAAAATTATAGGATCTTTTAATATTTTAAGCAGAAATAAACATTATTTCACGCAAAAAGAGAAAGATATCATTAATTCTATAGGGGGGGAAATAGGAAGTACAATTTCTAAGTTGGTCACTGAAGAAAAAATGAAGAAATTAATAACAGAATTAAAGCGTTCCAATGATGAACTTCGCCAGTTTGCCTACATTACTTCTCATGATCTTCAAGAGCCCCTTAGAACCATTGCAAGCTTCACGCAACTTTTAGAGCGGCGTTATAAAAATAAACTTGACAGTGATGCTGATGAGTTCATTGATTATATAGTTGAAGCATCAATACGAATGAAACAGATGATTCTTGATTTACTTGAATATTCAAGGTTGACAAGGGTAGAAAAAAAATGTGAACCATTAAAAATTGAAGATATGCTTCTTAATATCTTTGATAATCTAAATCTCCTAATTATGGAGAATAAAGCTCAGATTACCTATGAAAACCTTCCTACCGTGTTTGCAGATGAAAGTCAGCTCTTTAGAGTATTCCAAAATCTAATTGAAAATGCTATAAAATTTAAAAAAGAAAATGAAGACCCTCAGATACATATTTCAACATATTTTGATGAAAAAAATAAAGAACATGTTTTCAGCGTGTCTGATAACGGCATTGGAATTGAAGAGCAGTATTTTAATCGTATTTTTACTCTATTTCAGAGGTTACATACTCGGGAAGAATATGAAGGAACTGGAATTGGATTATCAATCTCTAAAAGAATCATTGAAAATCACGGCGGTAAAATGTGGGTTGAATCAGAATATGGTAATGGGGCGACGTTTTATTTTACTATCAAGAATAAATCTTAAAAATATTATCTGGATATAACTCCTTCTTTTAATATTTGAATTTGCATTAAGCTCTAAGTATATCTTAACGTTTTAATTTTTCATTTTTGAGTTTATGATTGAAAAACCATTTATTGTAAAAATTCTTTGGGTTAAAGTTCTGACTATTTATTAATAAAAGTTATATATGATCTAATAACAAATATAATAGTCATGAAATCCGATGCAAAACCTCAGATACTGGGAATAATAGCGATAATCTTTGGTATACTTATACTGATATTCCCGCCGCTTCTCAGTTATTTAGTTGGGATTTTCCTTATAGCTTACGGAATACTAGAAGTCATTAAATAACTTGGAAACTTTAGACACGGTATCTATTCTATTTTTTTATTTTTAACATTATTTGATCTTCATTATCATCTCAAGGGCTTCACCTGGTTCTAATATCCCAGCACGTGTTTCCCTTAACACTCTTTGTATAGAAAATTTTCTCATGTGGGGGTATTTTTTATGTACTTCATTTATAAGTGGGCAGCCGTAACCTCCTTTTCTATAAACCTCATATTTGGAAGCTAATTTTTTTATTTCACCCTTTGTAACAGAAAGCATTGCAGGTAAATTTATTTTTATAAGATCTTCACCTAGAACAATGGACTGGTTTCCGGTAGATAAAAGATCCCCATAAATTAAAAATTCCATTTTATTTTCTTTTGCATAATCTAAAACAGCCCCTTCGATAACTTTGGAACATCTTCCGCAGGGATGAAATCTACCTTCAAGGGAATCATTAATTATGTCATCCATTTCGACGTTGATATATACATGTTTTACATTAAGTTTAGCACTTAAAGCTTCCACATTTTTTTGAAAGTATCGTGGGAGAATTATATTTCCAGGGTTAACAGTAACTGCAATTGGGTTAAATCCCATAAGTTTAGCTATAATAAGGGAAAAACTGCTGTCTACTCCCCCAGACAGTGCTACTACTGCTCTGTTATTTTTAGATTCCTCAACATTCCAATCCTTTAAAACAGTATCAAAATCAGCTATATTTCCAATTCTCTGGTTTAAAAGATGATACAAATTTTCAAGTGGATTAGGATCCGCTAATTTTACTGTTTTTAATATTTCATCTAACTTTTCAAGTGTTAATTTCATTTTATATTCTTTAAGTAATATATCTGGATAAGCTTCTACGTGAATGGAGTTAATATTCAGTTCTTCTTTAAGTTTCCCAACAACCCATCCTCCTTTTCCTATTACTACAGATTTTTCAGGCCTATCTGCAGTTATAATTAGCATAACACCTGTATTTTCATTAAATATTATATCTTTAATGGCAGGTTTCACATTTTCATGACCTATTTCTTCTCTTATCCGGCATATGCTGCTTATTATGTCTTCTTTTTTAAATCTCAAGCTTGCCCTCCTGTAATGTATGTATCAGATTGAGTTAAATATGTCCCGATAATTTATGTTTAACTTATTTAATACACTGATACTTTATAAATGTGTAAAATGAATCTAGCAAAGATGGGTATAAATCTATAAATGAAAAAATATCCAGCTTAACTAACCTTGATTAATATGAAAAATTGGATCACATATTTTTTACTAAAATAAAATTAAAAGACGTGTTTTAATAAATTATACATTTATTTAGATGCTTTTTTATATAATTATAATACTATTAGATAGTTGGCAGCATAATAAAAATCATTTATTATATATTTATATAATAGTTATGATAAATATTTAATTCCCTAGAAATTGCAGGTCCTCGAACCAAAAATTTTCAGTATATCATTTATTTTGACATTTCAATAATTTTATCCTAGTTTACTGGTCTTATTTATACAAAATATGGAATGCAGCTATCTTTTTAAAGCATAAAACGTTTTTAAGTCTTTATGTTTAAATCATGTATTTTTTGTATAACATTGAGCTAAGAGCCTGCAAACAATATTAAATTGAATAAAACTGGATTACGGGTGTAAATTTACAGACTGAGAGTTCGCTATCTTAGTAGTAAGGAGGAACAATTATGCCAATATTTAAAGATTTACGTGGAAAGGGCTTAAAAAGTATCTTTTTAGGGTCTCCAAATGAAAATTTTGGAATTCAAAATAGTGCAACAATTGGGTTAAGCTATAGGCGAGGAAGTAAATCTCCAGTAATTGGCAAAAATTCTGTCATCCGTTCAAATACAGTTATATATGACGATGTTAAGATTGGCAATAATTTTAAAACAGGACATAATGTTTTAATTCGAGAAAAAACCACTATAGGTAATGATGTTCTTGTGGGAACCAATACGGTTGTGGAAGGAAACTGTAAGATAGGGAGCAATGTAAGTATACAATCAAATGTTTATGTCCCCACAGATTCTTTAATAGAAGATTATGTATTTATAGGGCCATGTGCCTGTTTTACTAATGATAGGTACCCTATACGGGTTGATTATGATCTTGAGGGTCCAGTTATAAGACATGGAGCTTCAATTGGGGCAAATTCAACATTTTTATCCGGTGTTGAAGTTGGAGAAGGAGCTATGGTTGCAGCAGGTGCAATTGTAACCCGTGATGTTCCTCCATTTTATCTTGCAATAGGTGCTCCAGCGAGATTAAGACCTCTTCCGCCGCAGTTTAATGTTTTAAATAAAATAAAATAAACAATCAGGATAATAGATTATCCTAACTCTGTTTAAATATCTGTTTTTACTTTTACTTTCATAGGCTGTATTTCTTTATCTTCTTTATCTTTTTCTTTGAAGAGTTCGGAAATACCTGCTATTGATCCTAAAACTCCTGAAGTTTCAAGAGGCAGGAATATTTTTGTTGCTTTTCCATCTGCAACCTTTTGAAGCGCTTCCATGTATTTAATAGCTAAAAGGTCGTTTGTAGGGTTTCCTTCATGTATTGCTCCGTATACTGTAAGTATTGCCTTTGCTTCACCTTCTGCAATTGCAATTTCCTGATATTTATCAGCATCTGCAACTGCTTTAATAGCTTCAGCTTTACCTTGAGCTTCAAGAATAGCTGCCTGTTTGTCCCCTTCTGCTTTTTTAATTTCAGATTGTTTATACCCTTCAGCTTCTAGAATTGCGGCTCTTTTCATCCTTTCAGCCTTCATCTGTTTGGACATGGCTTCTACAATATCTGTGGGGGGTTCAATTTTTTGAATTTCAACACGGACAACCCTTGTACCCCATTTATCAGTTGCGAGATCTAAAACTTCTCTTAACTGGGAATTTATCTGCTCACGGGAAGTTAATGTTTGGTCAAGCTCTAAATCACCGATTATATTCCTTAAATTTGTTTGTGCAAGTTTAGTGATGGCCTGATAAAAATTAACGACGTTGTAAACAGCGTTAAATGGGTCCACAACTTCATAAAATATAACACAGTCCACCACAACAACAGTGTTATCTTTGGTTATAACTTCCTGTGGAGGAACATCCACAACCTGTTCTCTCATATCTACTTTTCTAATAGTTTCTACGAAGGGAATAATTATTACAAGCCCGCTTTCAACAGTCCGACTGTATTTACCGAGTCTTTCAACCACTCCTTTCTCATAAGGTCTTAAAATTTTGACACCTTTAAATGCCACAACCAGTAAGACCAGAATAATTAAAATTGCCAAAAATAAATCCATTTTAACTCTCCTTTCTATTTTTTTTAAGTGTATATTGCTATCATGTTAGAATACTGGATTGTTACTTATTAATCTTTTGATCAGTGTATTGATTTTATAATATGGTGAATTCTAACAATTTTGACAACAATTTTTGTAAAAAAATTAAATTAGTTACAGGTTATGCCGCAGGTTTTACAATGAGTTTCACACCTTCTATTTTTTCAACTAAAACAGAAGTTCCTTCTTTTATTTCCTGATCAGATATTGCTCTCCATGTATCTCCACTAATTCTTACAACTCCTCCATTTTTTAAAGATATATTTTCAATTACTATTCCTTTTTCACCTATTAACCTGTCTGAAGCTGCTTTTTTAGTGGGCATGCATTGTGTAATTTTTTTAGCAAAAGGTCTTGATAAGGCAAGAAGAATTATGGACACTAAAATAAATGCAATAAATTGGGTAGTTTCAGAAAATCCGAGGTAACTGAGAACTGCAGCCACTGATGCTCCAACTCCAAACCATAAAATGAAAAATCCCGCGGTTATCAATTCTCCAATAAAACATATAGCTGCTATTAAAATCCATATTTGTAAGCTCATCATAGGAATGCCTCTTTTAAATGATTATTATATGGAATTTAATCTCAAACAATATAAAAATAGCTATTTTTTAGGATATAATAAATTTTTAGGATTATCCATAGGTATAGTATATGCTCAAAATAAATAAAAAAAAATTTACTTTTTAATTAAATAATTATCTTCCATAAATCCCCATCAATTGCCCTTCATCCAGAACATTTTCGTTTAAAGCTCTTAAAAATTCTTCTCTATTAGCTCCCTGGCTTAAATTTAAAGTGGTATCCAGTGCATAAATTCTGAAAAAATATCTATGTTCTTCCCCTTCGGGAGGACACGGGCCTCCATAACCTGCGTATCCAAAGTCATTTATTCCCTGCATCATACCGTTTGAAAGTTTTTCTTCATTTTTTATTTCTGCCGAAAGTTCCATCACATTGGGAGGTATATTATAAATGATCCAGTGAGTCCATGTTCCCATTGGTGCATCTGGGTCTTCACATAAAATAGCGAAACTTATGGTGCGTTCAGGCAGCGAATCCCATCTAAGCGGGGGTGAGATATTTTTATCGTCGCATGTGTGCATGATTGGTATTATATCTCCTTCCTCAAAAATATCACTCATAAGATTGATTCCCATATTATTTCCTCCTAATTTAATTTATCGTTTGTAAATTCCCCTTAATTCTCCTTTATTTGGTATATAACCTTAATAGTATCTAAAAATTGATAGTTATTTGCTCAATTTTTTAGATCTAATATTGAATCCAGTGCATAATCTCTAAAAAACATATATGTGTTCTTCATCATCAGGTGGACATGGGCCATTATAATCTAGTTTACCAAAACTATTTTCTGCTTCATTTGTTCCTTTTGGTAATCATCTTAAGTCTGCAAATCCATAATAACTCTCTAGTATCTCCAGGTATGTTAAATATAATCCCGTGGATAAATTCATCCTGTTTATCGATATCTTCGCATACAATTGCAAAACTTTTTAAGTCATCTGATTCGTAATTCCATGAGAATGGGGGAGAAATATTCTCACATGTGTAATGTTTTTTTTATTTGATCTACTTCTCCAAAACTAATAATTTGAAGTAAAAGTCTCATGGATAATATCTCATGATCCTATTTGTATCATAGTTATTGAATTGGTATCTAATATTATTTTGTAAATAATTGGTATTAAATACATCCTGCATATACACTAAATGTGTACTAAATTTGGTATTATCATTCCTATTTTTAAAATGATTAAGTTCTACTCTCTAAATTCATAATAACATGTATTTTTTAGAAATTATTACTTAAAAAACCTTATTTACACTTTTTTTTCAACATGAAACCTTTGCTTTGAAGTTCATTTTGACCTTGAAATTAGCCATGATTTTCAAATATGATATTAGATTTTTTTTACAATCCTCATCAAAAACTGAAAGTGAGCTATCGCACGTCTTTGATTATGGATTTAATTCAAGTCACAATTCAAATAAGAATTATGTAAACTCAATAAAATCGACAAATTTAAATACTATGGAGTACTAATAAAAGAATGAGGTGATATGTATGACTGAATTACCAATTGCTCCAGTTGGAAGAATCATAAAAAATGCTGGTGCTCAAAGAATAAGTGATGATGCAAGGGACGAGTTAACAAAAGTATTGGAAGAAATGGGTGAAGAAATAGCTACAGAAGCTGTTAAACTTGCAAAACACGCTGGAAGAAAAACAGTTAAAGCATCAGACATTGAATTAGCTGTCAGAACAAGAGTAAAAATGTAATTTTCTTTTTTTACTTTAAATTTTTTTTATTTTTAGGATTGCATACTTTTTAGGTGTTTTTTATTATAGTTTGATCCTAAATTATGAATAAGTGTGGCTTTACATTTAAATTTTGATCTTTAATCAACACGGCAAATTTTTATATATTATCTTTATAAAAGTAGTAATTAGAAAATTTATTGTTTCAGTTGATAGTTTTTGATCAAACTTTTTAGAAAAAAGTTTGATTTGAAAATTTATTGTTTCAGTTGAAAGTAGAGATGATAGTTTGATTTAAGGTTAAACTTGGTTAATTGAGATGTTTTTGATCAATCCTTTTTTTAAAAGCCCTCGAAAATCTCGGATTTTTGAGCGCCGTCGAAAAATCTGAGATTTTTCGGACCGCGAATCTAAGATTCGCCGGGTTGATTCGAAAATTTATTGTTTCAGTTGAAAATTAGGGATGATATCTTTGTTTAAGGTAAAATCTGATTATTAATATAAACTAATTTTGGTGATAGATTGACAAGAATTGCAATATTAGATCATGATCGATGTCAGCCTAAAAAATGCAACTATGTATGTATTGAGTACTGTCCAGGGGTCAGAATGGAAGAAGACACCATAACTATTGATCCTAAAACTAAAAAAGCGGTATTTTCAGAGGAATTATGCCAGGGATGCGGAATATGTACAAAAAGGTGCTATTTAGGTGCAGTAAATATTATAAATCTTCCTGAAGCTTTGGAAGAACCGATACACAGATACGGTCAGAACCAGTTTGAATTATTTGGACTTCCCAATATAAAAGAAGGGTCTGTAGTAGGGATTTTAGGTCCAAACGGTATAGGGAAATCAACAATTATAAAAATACTTTCTGGAGAATTAAAACCGAATTTAGGTGATTATGAATCAGAACCTGAATGGGAAGAAATAATAAATTACTTCAAAGGTTCACAGCTCCAATCTTATTTTAAGAAATTGTCTGAAGGAAAGGTAAAAACCTCTCATAAACCTCAAATGGTGGACATGCTGCCGAAAGTAGTAAAAGGAAAAGTTGGAAATCTCCTTAATCATGTTGATGAAAGAAACAAGCTGGATGAAGTATCTAAAACCCTTGAAATAGATCAGATATTAGACCGAGATATTTCCAAACTCAGTGGTGGGGAACTTCAAAGAATAGCAATAGCGGCAGCAGCCTTAAAAGACGCTGATTTCTATTATTTTGATGAACCAACATCATGGCTAGATGTTAGGCAGAGATTAAACGCAGTAAAAGTTATAAGAGATCTTGCAGAAGAAGGAAAATCTGTAATGGTCATAGAACACGATTTAGCTGCACTTGATGCAATGTCTGATTATGTACACATATTATACGGCCATCCTGGAGCATATGGTGTGGTGGCACAGATGAGGGGAGTTAGAGTTGGAATAAATGCTTACATTGGCGGATTTTTAAAAGAGGAAAATGTGAGAATCAGAAGACAGCCAATAATCTTTGAAGTAAGGCCCCCAGCTGAAATAATTGAAGGTGAGACACTTGCAGAATATACTGCACTTAAAAAATCTTATGATGGATTTTCAATTGAAACTGAAGAAGGGGAAATTCAACATAACGAAATTATCACCGCATTTGGTCCAAACGGTATTGGTAAGACAACCTTTGCAAAAATACTTGCGGCAGTGACCAAGCCTGATGAAGGAAAGATAAAGAAAAAGGTTTCAATAGCGTATAAACCTCAATATTTAGTATCTGACTTCGATGGAACTGTTCAGGAATTTTTAATGACAACAGCCCCTACTTATGGAACAAACCTGTTTAAAACTGAAATCATAAATCCATTTATGCTTGATGAGATTATGGATAAAACAGTTAAGGATTTAAGTGGAGGGGAACTCCAGCGCCTTGCTGTTGCAGCCACACTTGCAAAAGATGCTGATATTTATCTTTTTGACGAACCAACAGCATTTTTAGATGTTGAACAGAGGTTAAGGGCTGCAAGGGCCATACAGAAAATAATTGAAAGCCGTCATGCAGCATCAATCATTGTAGATCACGATATAGTCTTTATAGATTACATATCTGATAGGGCAATGGTCTTTTACGGAGAGCCTGGAATTGAAGGCCACGCCACATCACCAATGGACCTCCGTTCCGCAATGAATAAATTCTTATCTGATGTTGGAATAACCTTCAGAAGGGATAAAGAAACCAAACGTCCACGTGTAAATAAATTTGGAAGTTATCTTGACCGTGAACAGAAGGAAAAAGGGGAATATTACTATCTGGAAAGCTAATTTCCAGATTGGATTTTATTTTTTTATTTAAATTAACTATTTTTACAGTGACATACTTTTTTTGAACTTATAAGTTTGGATGACTTAATCAAATTTACACCTTGAATTGAATCATAATAAATAGATTTTTTACAAATAATTAATCTACAGCATTTGGTCATTTACTATAATGATTTTAGATTTATGCTTCTAAATCCATATATAAAATCAACCCACTTTATATGTGGCTATAAGATTATGTGTGGTGATATTATGAATTCGAACTTGATAGCAGCGATTTTATCTGTACTGGTCGTAATAATAGGGCTGTATGAAATTTTTGGTTTAGGCGAATATACATGGACAAACTATTTGAGTGTAATCCTTTTTGCAGTTGTCTTTATATTAACTATAAAAGAAGTATTGAATCTTAAAAGAGCTTAAATAATTCCTTTTTACATTATTTTATATTTTTGGTCATTTAAGATCATAAGTGCTCATTAACTTTGTGATTGAAAATAGGACTTAAATTCATTAAATCCAAAATAAATAATAATATTAATAATTTAATTGTTATGAATAAAATGGGAGTAAAATAATGGCAGAAGTTAAAAAAATGAGTGTGAGGCTAAATTTTTTTGAAAATGAAGGATTTGACTTCCAGTTAATGAGATCCATGGGCTTACATTATTACTGCGGCGCTTCCATTGGGAAATGCCTTTCAACTGCAAAAAGAATAAGAGACGGGGATGTGATAATCTGGGTTGATGAATGGAATGCAACTGCAAATGATTGAGGAAGAAGCAGATATATTCATGGAAAGGGATGAGGTAATAAGTGCTCGTGATTCCTATTTAATGGCATCTATGTACTATCGTGCAGCAGAATATTTTGGATTCTTCAGCGAATCTTCCCGCCGTAAAAACTGGGAAAAAAGTAGAGAATGCTTCCAGAATGCTGCAAAATTTTTTGAGGCACTGTGTGAAGTAATTGAAGTACAATTTGAAGATATGAAACTGCCGGATTATTTCATTAAGCCAGAAGATGATCTCAAAAAAAGGCCCACACTTCTTATTATGAGCGGTTTTGATGGTACCGCAGAAGAACTCTATTTTTATATGGGTGCTGAGCTGTTGACAGAGGTTACAATGTACTGCTTTTTGAAGGGCCGGGACAAGTTGGACCTATCCATATGTACCCAGAAAAACCATTTCGACCAGATTATGAAGCGCCCGTAAAATCTGTTGTTGATTATGTGCTTCTGCGTGATGATGTTGACGAAGAAAGCCTTGCATTGGTAGGTTTTAGTCTCGGAGGTTATTTTGCATCAAGAGCAGTAATATATGAGAAACGTATTAAAGCTTGTGTTGTTGATTCGCCTATTATTGACATCAGCCGTTATTATGGAGGTTTTGAACAAATTGAAGAACTAGCTAAGATAAAAGTAGAAGATTATGAAAAATTATTCTCAGAGAGCCCACTTGCATGCTGGGCTGTGGAAACTTTTACAAAACGTTATGGAGCAAAAACCGTTGCGGAAGCTCTAGAGAAAGTTAAAGAATTTAATATATCTGGTGATTTAGATAAAATCACATGTCCTACTCTTGCTCTTGTGGGTGAAGGAGATGAAGCAATTTTTCAGGCTCAACGATTTTATGAAGGCGTCTCAGGTTCTAAAGCACTTCGCATGTTTACAGAAAAAGAAGGAGCAGAGTCCCACTGCCAGATTACAAATTTAAGTTTGATGAATGCTGCGGTTATGATGTGGCTTGATGGAGTTTTCAGTAAGTAATGACTAAAAACTTATTTTTAATTAAAAGTAGGATTAGTCAGCACGTAGTAAAATAAAAAATTAATTAAAAAATAGATTATTTAGGTCTTAAAGCTTCTATTGCGTCCTGGAAATCGACTGCAAATTTTTCAACGCCAGCTCTAGGTATTGAAAAGCTTACTCTCAGATACCTGTGACCAAATAATTTACTTGTGTAATTACCTTCCCTTGCAAAGATTTTTCTCTCAAGCAGGAATTCTGCGACATCAATTGGTTCAACACCTGTTTCATACAGGTCAATTACAAACATGTTTCCATCTGAAGGGTACACTGGTAAAAATGCACCTTCAACATTGTCAACAGCTTTTTTGATAATTTTCTGGTTACCTCTTGTGGTGTCTCTAATACGGTCAAGCCATGTGGACTTGGATTTAAGTGCCGCAAGAGCACCCATTTGGGCAACCACATTTGTTCCAAGGTCGTTTATAACTATACTTTTAGCGGAAGTTACGATTTCGGGGGTGCTTATGAAAGCCCCTATACGTAACCCTGCCATTCCATATATTTTAGAGAAACTGTAAGTGGTTATAGTATGCTCTGGAGCATATTTTGCCGCCAGATGATGTTCCCTTGCAAAATCTCTGTATGTTATATCATGGAGCAAATACAGGTCGTTATCAATGGCCATATCTGCAAATTCTTTGATCTCTTCTTTGGTGTAACAGGTTCCAAGCGGGTTAAGAGGATCTATAAGAGATACAAGTTTTGTATTCTCATCCATATTTTCCTTTACGAGTTCTGGAGTCATTTTGTAACCGCATTCCTCGTTGTATATTGGAATTGAAGTCACATGATCGGCAAATCTACTTGCAAAGTTATCTATGATAAGATACCCTGGATCGCAGGTTATAACGTTATCAGTAGATTCCAGTATATCGTTCATACAGAGGTAAAGTGATTCTGTACCTCCCGCAGACACAAAAATATCGTGACCCTTGGTTAGATCTAAATCCTTAAGAATTAAATCTTTAAGCTCAGGGAACCCTTCTGGTGGGGGATATTTGCAGTAATCTTTATTCTTAACGCTATCAAGCATTGAATACATGATATCATTTTCTTCATGGAGATGGTTCGTATTTTGACCCATCCATATCATTTCTTCATCATGATAGACGTAGTTAAAGAACTCATTAACCGTTTTAAAGCCTCTCGGCAGTCTTTTTGCAGCTCTTGCATATTTTTTCGGTGAAATCATAAATTCTCACAACACATTTAAAATGATAAAATGTAAACTTATAAATTCAAAAGAACTCTTAAATTATACATTATCGTTTTTAAAAACTCCTATTTAAAATTATAGGTTTTCTATATTCATAAATATTGACTTAATTTGGAATAAGGAACATATCTGTACAATTAACTGTCTGATTAAATTTGTAAAATGTTATTTGGCACGTTCAATGCACTGTTTATCATGATTTTAGGATGTTTTTCCCTTCTTTATATGCATCGCCGACAATATTTCCTAGTTTCCAGTATGATGCGTTTCCTGGCCCGTTCATTGTAAATAGTAGGGGGTTAATCTTCTCAAAGTTAAGTATTCCATTGTTTATACATTCTTTATTTACGTAAGATTCAAGCACTTCCCCAAAAAATATCTCTCGATTTGGGAGATCTGCTGTTTTAACGAGTTTACAGAGCAGGTTTACAGGACATTCTTCTATCATAGGTGCCTTATCTACAGAGCCAAAAAATGAATTAAATACGGCGGATTTATCTGTATTATGTCCTGAAACAAGTCCTACATAATCAGTTTTTTGCATTTGCTCTTCTGAGGGTATGTTCACGCTGAAATATCCATTTTCTTTTATGCCGGTATTTGTATGGCGTGATTCCTGAGAGCCAATATAGATATACATTTCAGGTCTGGGTGATAGAAGTCCAAATGATCCATAAGTCGCGTAATTGGCCTTACCATTTATCATTGTGCCTGCAATACAAATAGGTACTGGAAAAGGCAAGATTCCAGTTTTAACTTTTACCATGGTATCATCCTTATCTTAATCCACTATTAACAATTTCAAATTTAACCTTAAGTCCGTCTGGTTTGCTTCTATGTCTTTTCAGTATGGCAAACCTTTCTCCATTTTCATCCTTTACAAGTTCAATTATAATTTTACTCCAGTATTTTAAAATAGTTCCACCTACCGGCTCTATTACTCCTTCTTCATCGAAAATGGAATATATATGGTTTGTTACAACTACTGCAATATTATATTTCCTTGCAATCATTGAAAGAAGCCCCATTTGTTTACTAAGATCTCTATTGATCTCAGTTTGGCCTCCATCTTTTAACCTGTATAGTGCAACTGCAGAATCTAGAATTATTAGATCTATGTTTTCTTCTCCAGATTTTAGGCTGTATTCTATCTTTTTTATTGCTTCATCCTGTTCCTCAAAAGTTGTAGGTTCAAGAACTATTATGTTTCCAGCTATATCATCAAATTGATCTCCAGTAATCTGTTTCATCCTTTCAATGGAAAGTCCGCCCTCTGTATCAATAAATACTGCTTTTTTTCCATTTTTCGCGCATTGAACAAGCATCTTCAACGCTATATTGGTTTTCCCAGACCCTGGAGGGCCATAAAATTGAGTAATGATTCCTTTTTCAATACCGCCCCCAATTATGGAGTCTATTGGGCATGCTAATGCTATTTTACCGTTTTTTTGTATATCAGATAATGTATTCACTGTTAATACCTCATAATGGTTTGGTAGTCAAGATTAAGTTCAAATAATGTAGTTTAAGAGATCTTCACTTTGTAAATAAATTGATTTTCATCATTAAATTGTTTGCATATCATAATAAAAATAATTTTGGTGGAGGATATTTTAAATTTGATACATGTTTTAATGGATTGAAACCATTTAAAATTAGTTTATATGTCATATTTTTTTGAATTTGGTTAATTATGTGCTTATAAGGTACAATGGAGTGATTTCCATGGTGAGTATTTGGTAACTTATAAAAAATTATATAAACAATCTTAACCAAATGTATTACTATATTAAACTTTGAGTTTGAGTTATTTAAGGCATTTAGTTAGTGATTAATTTTTAATTTTGAATAATGTGAAGGGGGTATTATTAGGAACCCATCTGAAGAAAATGAATTAAATGTCGGAGATATGATTGGGACCTTTAAAAGGATCACCGATAATCCACTAGCCAAATATTTACTTCAGAGAACTTTAACTTACTGTGAAAAAGATGAAGCCATAAGATTGGAAAGTGCTTTAAAGCTTTATTTAGAAAAAGAAGATGATGCTTGCTATAAATGTAAGTTGATGTCTAAACTTATAGGTTATATCGTTAAAAAGGGTGCTACTGGTTTTGGTACTTCTGAAAAGGAGCTTAAAGAAGCTATGGAAAATGAATACTGGATAAGGGGACTTACCAGTGTACTTAAAGGAATTGCTCTATTCGGCGTTAAAAGACCTTTTGTTCCAGGAGCACCATTTCAAATAGTTTGGAATATTACAAAAGCGTGTAATATGCGGTGTGTTCATTGTTATGAAAGTGCGGGTAAGCGAGGTAAAAATGAGCTTCCATCTAAAGATATTATTAATGGTTTAGACCAAATGGCAAAATCTGGAGTGACTTCTATTGCTTTTTCTGGCGGTGAGCCAACAATTCATCCTCATATTCTTGATTTTATAAAGTACACTGAAAATAAGGGAATGTGTGCAGCTATGGCTACCAATGGTTATACTTTAGCCGATAAAGGTAAATCACAGAAATTTATTGATGCTGGACTGGAATTTATCCAGATAAGCCTGGATGGGACAAATTCAAAGACCCATGATTCATTTAGGGGAGTAGATGGTGCATGGAAACGGGCAGTTTCGGCTGTAGAGAATTTTGTGGATGCAGGTATCTTTGTTGAGGTAGCGACAACTGTAACTGAATACAATATTGATGAAATTCCTGAAATGATTGATTTTGTAAGGGATTTAGGTGTAAACTGGTTTATGCTGTACAACTTTATACCCACTGGAAATGGAACTGAAATTGTGGACATGGACCTCTCCCCAAAGGATAGATCTGAACTCCTTAAGACAGCTTATGCTGAAAATAAAAACGGTAAAATGCAAATTTTATCAACAGCACCCCAATATGCTTCTGTAGCTGAATCAATGGTTTCAAAAGATTCAGCTATGATACCAACTCATTTTTATAATCCAGAATATACCAATCCTGCGATTATGCAGCTTGCAGAATTTATAGGTGGCTGTGGGGCTGGAAGATTTTATATGAGCGTAGAACCAAACGGTGATATTTATCCCTGTGTGTTTTTCCCTCATAAAGAAGAAGTTAAACTCGGCAATTTAATGGATGACAATTTTGAAGATATATGGATGAATAATAGCGTTCTGCATCAGCTCAGAGATAAGGAAATACTTGAAGGGCAGTGTGGGGGATGTGATTCCCGCCATATCTGTGGAGGCTGCAGGGCAAGAGCGTATAATTATTTTGATGACATTTTAGCCCCTGATCCTGGCTGTGTAAACAATGAAAAAGAGTGGAATGCCCTTAAAGACAGAATTTCAATGGAAGGAGCTTATGAAAGTCACCATGAAAATTTGATATTAAAAATGGAGACCAAAAAACATGAATAGCGCAGAAGTTTTACTTATAAATCCCCTTGATAAAGGCCACGTAACCAATGGATTGGGTCTTAGAGTTCCCCCTTTGAATCTCATGTACCTGGCGGCAGCACTTGAAAAAGCTTCATTATCTGTTAAGATACTTGATGATGACCTTTACCAGGTAGGATTTGAAAAAATAGCCAGTTTGGCATTGAAAATTGATCCTGTGGTTGTGGGGGTTACCGCCACCACAGCTACAATAAAAAATGCTTTAAAGTACATTAAAGCCATTAAAGAACTTCTCCCAAACACTTTAACTGTAATAGGTGGCCCTCATCCTACTTTTACACCTGAAGGAACTTTAAAAGCTGAAGATAGTTTGGATGTTGTTGTTGTAGGTGAAGGTGAAGAAACACTAACTGAAATCGCTGAAGAGTACATAAAGAACGAGTTTAGGAATTTTGAAAATGTTAAAGGAATAGTTTACAGGGATAATGGTAGAATTAATGCAACACCACCACGGCCCTTAATAGAAAATCTTGATGATTTACCGTTCCCAGCAAGGCATCTTATACCGTTTAATGAGTATAAAACTTCCCAAAGCCAGGCAGGAGGGATGATAACAAGTAGAGGCTGTGTTTTCAATTGTAATTATTGTTCTTCATCGCTTATTATGGGTAAAAAATTCAGGAGCCGCAGCGCTGAAAATGTTGTTGATGAACTGGAAGAACTGGTTTATAAATACGGTGTCAGGGACATAGCGTTTTTAGATGATATATTTATGTTAAATAAACGAAGGGCTAGGGCAGTAGCCGATGAAATTAAAAATAGATGCCTTGATATAAGTTTTGTAACTTCTTCAAGGGTAGATACTGTGAATCAGGATATTTTGGAGTGTCTGAAAAATGCAGGTATGAGTACTCTGTACTGTGGAATTGAATCAGGTTCACAGCGTGTTTTAGACCTTATGGGAAAGGGTATTACATTAAAACAATCTGAAGATGCTATTAAAGCAGCTAAAAATGTTGATATTGATGTTTTGGGGTCATTTATGCTGGGTTACCCTGGTGAAACACCTCAGGAGATGGACCAGACTATTGATTTTTCAATAAAGCTTGACCCGGATTACAGTCAATTTTCAATACTCACCCCATTTCCAGGAACTCCCATATATTATGAACTGAAACAGAAAGGTTTATTGGGCACTGAAGATTGGAGCAAGTATACGGTTCTTGATTCTGTTGTAAACTATGAAAAATTGGGCTTGACTAAGAAATTGGTTGAAAGAAAACTAAACAAAGCATATCTCAAATTTTATACTCGGCCAAAATACCTGTTTAAACACAGGGGCATGTTCAAAGTTTTAATTGGAACTTTATTCAAAAGTTATATAATGCCCAAACTGAATGGGGGGACACCTGAAGGCTGGTATAATTCTCTTCAAAAGGAGTATTCATAACATTTGTGTCCCTATTTTTATGCTGAACTCTTAATCCAGTAATAATAAATATTTTAAAGATCATAAACAGGGGTATGCTAAGTTCAAGTTCAAAAACTAAACTAACAGCATGCATTTTTTTGGGTTTATTTTTATGGACAATGGCTAGTTTGAACGCTTATGAAGATTTAAAGGAATATTTAATTATAGGTGCGCAATTTTTAGGTTTAATCCATTAATACTTTAAATCAGGTACAACTGCACCTTTTCTCACGATTTTAGGTGAAGCAGTCATATCGATGACTGTGGAGTGAATTCCATGTTTGCATGTTCCAGCATCAAGAATTAAATCAATGCTGCTATCAAGCTGCTTTAAAATACCATCTAGTGATTCTGGAATCTTTTCACCTGAAATGTTAGCGCTTGTAGTTGTTATTGGAAATTGGCTTGAAAGTTCCATACAAACTCTACTGTCTGGAATTCTTACCCCAATTTTGTCCCCACCTGCAGTAAGTACTGCAGGTATATCTTTTTTTTTCTTCAAAATTACAGTAAATGGGCCTGGAAATATTTTTTCAACCAGTTTTTCTGTGTTTTTGTCCATATGTGCTATTTTATGTATGTCCTGAATTTTAGAAACACAGGCAGATATTGGTTTTGAAGGAGATCTTTTTTTGGCGTTGTATACTTTTTGAATGGCTTCTTCATCAAGTATGTTTGCACCAATTCCGTAAACTGTGTCTGTAGGATAGACTATGGTTCCGCCTCTTTTTAAAACATTGACAGCGGCCTTAATTTTATCTTTTTCTGGATTATTTGCATTAATTTTGAGTATTTTCATTTAATCATCCGTTTGTCCCAAAAATTGTAATTGATTCATATCGTATTTATATAATTTGGAATTCATGTAATTTTTGAGTTGAAATTAAATTTAAAGCACATAAACAACTTTTTTACAAATATTAGTCAAAAATATTTGGTTATTCATTATATATTGTATCTTTTATATAATTTGGAATTCATGTATTTTGTAGCTATATTGATTATCCAAAGTTTTATCTTTAGGAATTAAATAAATTATCCAGTATGCTTAATAGATTACGACCACAGCTTAAATTATTCATAGACCCCATTGCAAAACGGATCAAAATAAATCCAAATATCCTCACTATAATTGGACTTTTAATAAGTCTTTTATCTGCATATATGTTTGCACGTGGTGATTTACTGCTGGGTGGAATTTTTATACTTGTAAGCGGCCTGGCTGATGTAATTGACGGTGCAGTTGCGAGGAACCATGCTGCTGAAACACCCTTTGGAGGTATCCTTGATTCAACTGTTGATAGGTTTGCAGATGCGTTTATTTTGATTGGAATAATATACAGCGGTTCTGTAAACTGGCTCATTGGAATTTTAGCGCTGCATGCGTCTTTAAGTGTTAGTTATGTAAGGGCCAGGATAGAGGTAGAAGGAATCAGCGGCAGTGTTGGTATAGCCGAAAGGGCAGAACGCCTTGTTATTCTGGTAGCTGGTGCATTTTTAAGCGTGATAATAGGTTCAAACTATTTCATGGCACTTGCTGTAATTTTAATAATGGTACTTGGATATTTCACAGTTTTACAAAGAGTATACCATGCATGGAAGCAGTTAAAGAAGGATAAATAAGATAATATGGGATAGATAGCATGTACGATGAAAAAAGCACCATCCAACGTATTGAAAAAGATATTGAATTATTTACAAAAAATATAAAAGAAATAGAATCAATAAAAATAGATGATAATGAAAATGAGATAATTGAAAGAGCCAGAAGCTACTTTGAAGATACAAAATATTATCTAGAAAAACAGGATTACATAACTTCCTTTGGATGCGCAACATATGCACATGGATTACTGGACGCAATTCGACTTCTTCATGATATAATCTGATAATTATCCCATTAAAACCATAATTAAATTATAAAGGGATAAAAATGAAGAAATTTTTCGGTAAAGAAACTGAAGTTGAGAAACTTTCCAAATTACATGTTGAACTGGTTTATCAATGTGTTTATAAGCTTGTAGATGTTATGGAACATTTTTATGAACATGATTTTAATTCTATGGATGATGAGGTTAAGGAAATATCTCGAATCGAGAAAGAGGCGGATGATATCCGGCGAAAAATGGAAATTGAATTTTTCAAAGGCGCTTTCCTGCCTTTTGATAGGGAAGATAGGATAAACCTTGCAGAACAGGTGGATTCAGTTGCTGATGCAGTTCAATCTACTGCATATTCCATATCTTTAGGAAAGATAACTTTTCCTGAGTTATTTAGGGAAGATTTCACCGAGCTTGTTAAAGCATCCTGTGATACAGTTGCATTGCTTAGGGACTGTATAAAAATGCTTGATGTTGATTTAGGGGCTGCACTCTCCAAGACACATGACATAGAAAAAAAAGAAGATGAAGGAGATATTGTAGAAAGAAGAATAATCAGCAGACTTTATGAATCCTATAGATCTGAAGAAATTAGCATTTTAAAGTTCATGGAACTTAAAAATATCGCAGAAAAGATAGGTAATATAGCAGACCGTGCAGAAGATGCATCTGACAGGGTGCCTATAATAGTAGCAAAAAGAAAAGGCTGAATAAAGTAATATTCAAATTACTATTTTTTTAACGATTATGCAGATTGAAAAAAATAAGCTTAAGGAAGCAGCATTTGATCTGAGATTTCTTCTTAACAGGGGCTATAGAAAGAAAGGCGCTCTGCAATTTGTTGCAAATAAATATGTGTTAAACAAAGATGAGAGAAATTACCTTGCAAGGTCTATTTTTTCAGATTTAATATCTAAGAAGCGGCAGGAAAAAATCATTGATATTTCTAAAATAAAGGACGAGCTTCTTTTAGTAGATGGCTACAATGTTCTTATTACAGTTGAAAGCCTGTACAATGAAGATTATGATTCCATTATTCTATGTGATGATATGGTTATAAGGGATTTAAACGCTGTTTTTGGAAAATATAAATTTAATAATGCTACAGAGATGGCACTTAACAAAATTTTAGATTTAATAAGTTTATATGCCCCATCATACACATATTTTTTCTTTGATAGTCCTGTAAGTTTCAGTGGTAAGCTTGCTGGACTTACAAAGAAAATTATGGCAGGATATAACCTTTCAGGAAATATTTGTCTATCAAAAACTGTTGATACTGAAATTATAAGGCTATCAAAGCTTAAAAACGCAGTAGTTGCAACAGGTGACAGTGTGATAATAGACAAAGTAGACAGGATTGTGGATATACCGCGCTATATTTTGGAGAATTTCTAAAAACATCTATAGTAGAAATTATAATTTAATTATTCATTATATAACTACGACATTTCAGCGAGTTATTTATCCTAGAACTCTATTAATAGTTATAATATATCATAAATCTATTTGAAATTATATATCAATTGGTAATAAAACCCTCAAACACAAGTGTTTGGGCTGCAAAATCCTCAAAAATCACAGATTTTTGGGAGATTAAAAATGTATAGCATTTTTAATATCTACGATGTTGCGGTTCCGGAAATTGAAAACTTGCAAATCTGAAAGATTTGCAAACATCAAAATTGTAAGTTTTGATAGGTTAATAGAGATTCTATTTAGATTTAAATACAGATAATATCTAAATTAGACTGCAGAAATTTATAAAAACTCTTTAATTCACAAATTTAAAATACAATAGAATTTAACTAAATAGTTTGAATAATTTAAAGAACAAAGAGTATATAATAAAAAAATAGATATAATTATTAATATAAAAACAAGGTGTTATTATGGAACCTAACGATGAATTGTATACTGAAAAAGTAGGGCAAGAGCTTAAATCGAGGATGGCATGGTTTAAAGAAGCTCTTCAAGATGATGCTAAACGAGAAGAATTACATGAAAGTATTCAAGGGTCTGAAATACTTATACGGCTTGAAATATTTCTTCCATCGGATAATCCTGAAGATTTCGTAGATGGGCTTTACCTGTACATAGATAACAGTGGACAAATAGTAGATGCCGATTATTACTTCAGAAATACCAGTGATGGAGCAATAACGAGATTAGATGAACAGGACTTACAGATAGTTAAAGATTTGTTCCAGGATTCGTTCTCTCTGGAAATAGAATAAAATTTAATTTTTAATTCAAATTTAAAATTTTAATTAAACATTAGTATGTTAAAATCTATTTTTTTTTAAAGTAAAAGCGAAGATGAATTTCAATTCATTTTCAATTATATCCTATTTTAAAAACGTAAAATTGCTGTGGGTGGGATCATTTAAGACCGCGTCATATCTAACTATTTAAACTTTTTATTATTTTGGATATCCACTTTTAAGTATTTATACAAAAAAGGATATACTTTCTATCGGCGATGGGGTTCGCCATTAACCGCTTAAAAATAAGCTGATGACTCCTATAAAAAATTAAAAAAGAGGAAGAAGCGAAATGTTAAGTCTAAAAATCCCATTAGACAGTCTTATTTTTAAATATGGTTATTTTAATGAATCTAAATTTTATTTAAATACTATTCCATTGAAAAGCACACTCTGTAAAACTGCGGGGGATGTGTTTTAAATGGAATTTCAGCATGTTATCTTCAGCATAGCCATTATTTTATTACTCGGCTTATTAGCAAGTAAACTATTTAAGAAGATTAAATTGCCGGGATTATTAGGAATGTTAGTTCTAGGTATTGTAATTGGACCTTATGTATTAAATTTAATTGATCCTGCAATTTTGAATATATCTGGAGATTTAAGGGCAATTGCACTTATTATAATCTTATTGAGGGCAGGTTTTGGAATTCATATGGAGACTCTGCGAAAAGTTGGAAGTTCTGCAGTTAAAATGAGCTTCATTCCAGACGTAATAGAAGGACTTACAGTAATGTTTGTTGCTCATTATCTTCTGGGACTACCTTTTATTGAAGCAGGAATGTTAGGTTTTGTTATTGCAGCAGTATCGCCCGCTGTTATTGTGCCTCAAATGTTATCATTTATAAAAAGAAGAATGGGAACCAAAAAAGGAATACCGCTTATTATACTAACTGGAGCTTCTGTGGACGATGTAGTTTCTATAACAATATTTTCAATATTTTTAGGGTTATATGGTGGTCAACAAGTAAATTATTTACTTGCTATAGCAAGTATTCCAATACAGTTTGCATTAGGAATTCTGTTTGGACTAATTGTTGCAGTACTTTTAGTTTACTTATTCAAACATTTTAATATCCGTAATACAGAAAAAACACTTATAATTTTAGCATCTGCAATCCTATTAAAGAACCTTGGTGATGCATTAAGTAGTATCATTCCAATAGCTGCTTTAGTTGGGGTAATGGTTATTGGATTTGTAATTTTAGAGAGAATGCCAGAACTTGGAGCTCAAATTTCAGATAAATTTGATAAGATCTGGATATTTGCGGAAATATTACTCTTTGTCCTTGTAGGTGCTCAGGTAAACATATACCTTGCAGCTTCATTTGCGCTTATAGGTATAATCATAATCACAATAGGCTTAATGGCAAGAAGTGCCGGAGTATACCTATCATTAATTGGTTCAAACCTTAATATGGAGGAAAAAATCTTTTGTATAATAGCTTATATACCTAAAGCCACTGTACAGGCAGCTATAGGCGGTATTCCACTTGCTATGGGGGTAGCTTCAGGACAATTGATTTTAGCTATAGCTGTAATTGCAATAATATTTACAGCACCTCTGGGAGCATTTGGAGTTAGCCTATATGGTGAAAAAGTACTTAAACCTGAAAATTAGGATTAAATGGTTTAAATGACTATTGAAAACCAAATTCTAAATAATATTTTAAAATTTGACTATGGGAAAATTTTAGACAATGTTTTAAAATTTGAATTGTAGGTGATGAAAATTTTAAACAATGCTTTAAAATTCGTGCATGGGCGAGAACATGAAAAAGGAGGATTTAGCATTTATAAAGGTATTTCAGACACCAAAAATACGTATTATGCTGTAAATATCCTTAAAATGTTTAATAAAGAGCCGCATAATAAAGAAAAAACAGTAGAATGGGTTGAAAAATTATGTAATCTATTTAATACTTTAACGGAAGATGAGAGTTGAAATTAAGTGCATGAACAACAGGAATATGGTTTTTCTGTCAGTTATACATTTATTTTTATTTCATTAAACTTCTGGGTAAATACATATACAATTAAAAACTTCAAAATAATTTATTAATGTTTTAAAAGTATTATAAAATATATATTGATTTATGCATATTTAAAGACTTTAAAATAGTAATGGGGTACAATGGAAGTTAAAAAAAAAGAAAAAAAAATAATATAAACTGTATTAGTCTTTTTCAGTGAGTATTTTAATGGATGTGAATATCAGTAACGCACCTAATATGATCTTTAATAGCTGTGAAGGGGCGTATATGACTAAGAATGCACCTATTGAAGCACCGATAATAGAAGCTATACCCATTGGCAAGACTAAAGAGCTGAGTTCGGACTTGTCAGTATACATTTTATTTTTTGTATGTCTTGTAATTCCGACAAGCATTGTAGGTAAACTGATGATTAAACTCATTGTCCCTGCTAATTTAACATCTATCCCGAAGAGTAAAATTAATATAGGGATTATAACTTCTCCGCCGGCGACCCCTAAGAGGCTACTGATGATTCCGATAAGTATTCCGCAGAATACAGCTACTATTAGCTCTATATAAATACTGCCGAACATTATTCCCATTGAGCCGAAGGTGATAAAGCTTTCACTAATAAGGAGCACTCCCATGACTAAAAGTAGTATTAACAGTATTTTTTTAAACAAAGTATCGGATATTTTAGTTAGCATTCCTATTCCCCAGTAAGCGCCTGTAGTAGATCCTACGATGATTGCTAGCATTAGCAGTACTTGGGGTACAATAATGGAGATATCGAAATTACGGGATCTAAAATATATCGCCGATACAACTGTTATTAAACTTATTAACATGTTTAATGCCACTGCTTTTTTAGCAGTTTTACTAAATGTTTTTAATAGGAAAGGAAGTCTAAATTCAGCCCCTCCTAAACCTATTAATCCACCTAAACAGCCGATAGGCCCACCGATAGTAAATGCTAAAAGAGACGTTTTTTTATCTTTCATTTTATTAACCTATGGGAAAAATTGATTTACTTTCTTGGATTTATACGATATGCAATATATACGTTTTCTTTTTTGAAAATTAATAGGCTTATTAGTAGAGGTATTGCTATAAAAATATCAATTAAATCTTAAATTTTTGTATAACACAACTTGCATTATTTATATTAAAGCAGTACTAAATATATGTTTCTAAAATAAAAATAACATGCTTAAAGTTTGAGACTGAAAGACGAGCGACTTTGCAGGGATAGTCACACATGATCTAAAATTTGGATTTGAAGAATAGTTATTGTGGTGTTTGGGATTTTAATGCTCAGGATAGATTTATGAGAGTATTGTAACCATGGACAAAATGAAGTTGTTTCTATCAGGCGGTGAATCTATTAGAAGTACAATGAAATGAGTTCTATCGAAAAAAGGAGTAATTAAAATCATGTGTACATATCGCAAAAATTAAGTTATATGGTGCTTAAATATTCTATGGTGATTTTATGCTGGAAGTTAAAGTACTGGAATTTGGATATTCAGTTGAACATCAAAAACACTTTATTAGACTTAATATCGTGGGATTAGAAAAAGAAAAAAAGGATAAAATATTACCTATGATAGCTAATATACCTTTGGGAAACATTAAACGATTTGTAGTTGAATCAGATGATGAAAAAGGGTTAAAAATACTTGAATATTTCCCTGAAGATGAATACCCATTTAATAATGGAATTCCGACGGGAGAAGAAATTAAAGCTGTTGAAGAAATGGTAAAAGGATTTATGATTCAATAGATATTTTTAATGTTTAATTAATTTTTTAATGCAGTGACATTCTAGTTAAAGTATTGTGGTCCTGATAGAATAATGGTAGTTACCTCTAGTGAATTTAAAATGTACCAATCAAATGAGTTCACCAGGAGATCACAAGTTAAATTCTTTTTTACGACTTCTTTTTTGGTACACAACATGTATAACTCTATGGGTTTTCATTACGCAGGGGAAATTTGGACTAATTTTTAAGCGAAATAAATCTAAAACTATATAAAAAACTAAATTTAAATCATGAACTGTTGTAAAAAAAGCTTATATAATAAAATTTACAGGTATGTTTTAAACTGGATAAGTAAAGTAATATAGAAAAATGAACATAATATTTAGACAGTTAATATTATTTAGAAGATGGAAATTTAAAAATATTGTCTATAAAACAGATTAAAAACAGCCTGTACTGTAAAAAAACAATAATAAATTAATTTAAAAGCAATTAGGCATTGTTTTTTACTCTATTTAATATATGTGTTAACAAGGTATTTAAAATAAGTTGGAGGATAACCATGCGTAGCTTTGAAAAACTGACTTCCTTAAAGGATTACATTCCTCTAAAAAAAAGGGAAGCAGGTGGAAAGACTATAGGTCTTCTTGTTGATGGACCGAATATGCTAAGGAAAGAATTTAGCCTTAATCTTGATATTGTAAGAAAAATTGTGGCTGATTTTGGTGATATGAGGGTAGGTAAAGTCCTTTTAAACCAATATGCTTCAGATAAACTTATAGAAGCTATTGTAAATCAGGGATTTACTCCAGTTGTCGTTGCGGGCGATACTGATGTTTATATGGCTGTTGAAGGTATGGAATTAATTTATAATCCTAATATTGATGTTGTTGCTCTCATGACTCGTGACGCTGATTTTTTACCTATTATAAATAAAGCAAAGGAAAATGGAAAAGAAACAATTGTGATTGGTGTAGAACCTGGATTCAGTGCTGCACTGCAGAACTCTGCAGATCATGCTATTGTCTTAAAAGCTGAAACTAAAGGCAAATCTGATCAGGCCACAAGGGAAGAAAATGCTTATTAAATCTCCTGTAGATGAAGTAAAAAAAAGGGAAAATTCGTTTAGAATTATCAGTTCTATTTTAAATCAAAATGGAAGAAACGCGCTTTATGATTTAACAGGCCTTGCTGGAGGATTTAAATTGAGTCAGGAAGATTTAGATCTCCTTGAAACATATGCAGGCCCTGCTATATTTGAAAGTCAATTACAAAATCTTGGAAAAGCGCATCTGGGCGGAGAAAAGATACTTGCATTTAATAGAACTACATCTGGAATTCTAGCAACTATTTTAGCTCTTGTATCAAGTGGTGATGAAGTTATTCATTATTTGCCTAAATTTCCATCTCACCCTTCTATTCCTCGAAGTACTGCGCTTGTAGGTGCTTCTTACCGGGAATTTGATAATCTTGATGAATTTGAAATTAATGATAACACTTCTTTAGTTATTATAACTGGTTCTACAATGGACCATGATATCATAAAAGAAGATGAATTTTTGAAAATAATTGAGTTATCGAAATCAAAAAATATCCCAGTGTTTGTAGATGATGCGTCTGGAGCAAGGCTAAGAACGGTATTATACCATCAGCCAAAAGCGATGGATATGGGTGCTGATCTGGTTATAACCAGTACTGATAAGTTAATGGATGGTCCAAGGGCAGGGCTCATGGCTGGAAAAGGTGAAATTGTAGACTTAATAAAATCTAAGGCGCATCAATTCGGTCTTGAAGCTCAATCTGCAACTATTGTAGGAATAATAAAGGCAATTGAGAGCTTCAGCGGAGAAAGAATGCTTGATGCATTCCGAAAGAAACACCTTGTTTATGAAGCTGTAAAAAAAGGAATTAACAGCATTAGAGAAACACCGACAGGTGTAATGCTTTCAGCTGATGATCTGATAAATGAATTAAATCAGAAGGGCGTTGAAACTGAATTTAGTCCCGCAGACGTTGCATGTGTTTTTGCAGCACTTCTCCTTAGAAACTATCATATAGTCACAATTCCTGCAGTTGGAATGCCCGGAGCATCACCAACTATACGGATAGATCTCGCAGCAAAAGATGCTGAACGTATTGATAAAGACTATATTGTTAAAGCATTCATTGAGACTTTTTCACATCTAAATGAAATTGTAAACTATAAAGATGCATGTGAATTAATTTTATACGAATACGACGCTTAAGATGCATGAATCGACATATTCATGTTCATTACTTTTTTTATATTAACATAATTAAAAATAAATTTTAGGGCTTATTAATATAATATTATAAACACTCCAAATTTTGTAGTGGATCAAAAATAGTCTAAAATTCTATGGATTTTACAGGAGTTTTTGAAAAACATGATTGAAATAGATGGATCTCATGGAGAAGGAGGGGGAGCTCTTTTACGCATATCTACAGCATTATCTGCTTTAAACGTGAAACCTATTCACATAACTAATATTCGTGCAAATAGGCCTAAATCGGGTTTAATGCCTCAACATTTAAATGCTGTAAAGGCTGTTGCAGGTTTATCTAATGCACGTGTTGAAGGGCTTGAAATAGAGTCAAAAGAACTATTTTTTTATCCTGAAGAGGTAAAGGGTGGAAATTATAATATTGACGTTAAAACTGCTGGAAGCGTTACTTTAGTCCTCCAGGCATTTATGATACCTGCCGTATTTGCAGATGCACCTGTAAACATTAAAATACGCGGGGGTACAGATGTGAGGTGGTCCCCTCCTGTAAATTATCTTCAGCATGTTACTCTCCCTGTTTTAAGATCAATGGGATATAATGCAGAATTAGATATAATTTGCAGGGGCCATTATCCTCGTGGTGGGGGTATCATTAATGTTAAAATAAACCCTGTGAAAAAATTAAATCCGATTAATATCAGTGAGTTAAAGGTAGATAAAATAAGGGGAATATCCCATGCTGTAAAACTGCCGGAACACGTTGCAGTAAGACAGGCTGAAAGTGCAGAAAAAGTTCTTAAAGCAAATGGATTTGACGCGGAAATTGAAATTGAACATTCGGATAATACATCTGGGCCAGGATCTGGTATTGTTCTCTGGACAGAAGGAAATACTAGAGTTGGTGGAAGTTCCATTGGTGAAAGAGGAGTAAGAGCAGAAAAAGTTGGCGAAAAAGCAGCAGAAGAACTTTTATATCATATATCCCGTGGAGCTGCAGCTGATAAATATATTGGAGATCAAATTATACCTTATATGGCCATAGCAGGTAAATCCAAGGTAAAAACTGCAGAGTTGACTTTACATGCTGTTACTAATATATTCGTAACAGAAAAAATAATGGACAAGAAATTTGACGTTGATGGGGAAGTAGGCGAACCTGCAATTATTAAAATAAGTTGAAGTTGCAGGGATTAATCTTAAGTATATCTTTATGTGGGGCGTAAATCCTCTATTTTAATGTATATTTTAAAAATCAATCATTTGAACGGTTAAATTAGATAAATAATTTGATAAAACATGAATAAGAACAAAATTGCGCAGGAGTTTTATTGCATAAATCATAAGTTATTTATCTTAAAAAATTAGAGTAATTAACGAGGATAGGAAATGAATATAGTTCGGAGGAATTATATTTAAAGAAACTGATATTAAATTCAGGGAAATTTTCTTGAAATCTCCAATAGGTATTTTATTTTATGATAAAGAAGGTAAATTGATCGCTGCAAATCAATCAGCTAAGGAGATAGCTGGAATTCCAGAATCAGAGGATGTAAGTGTAAATCTATTTAACAATCCTGATGTTGTTTCTAGGAAGGAAAAGCTGATCGGTGAAGGGGTAATTAAATTTCAGTCCCAAATAAATTTTGAAGATATGGGGGAGGCAGGATATTATGATCCTACCAGATCAGGGACTGCCTACTTAGATTTTACTATTTCTGCTGTTGATTCTGGGTATTTAGTGCAGATTCAGGATATTACTGAACGTAAAAAAATTGAAGAAAGATTAACGGAAAATGAAAAGAAATATCGTGAACTGGTTGAAAATGCCAATAGCATTATCCTTAAGATGGATAAAAAAGGACGAATTACATTTTTTAATGAATTTGCTGAGAAATTTTTTGGTTTTAATAAAGAAAAAATTATGGGAAAAAATGTTATTGGTACAATAGTTCCTGAAACTGAATCTTCGGGAAGAAATCTCAGAGAACTCATTAACCTGATTGTAAGTGATCCTGAATCCCATATTAATATGGAAAATGAGAATATAACTCATGATAAGAGAAGAGTTTGGGTTTCATGGACAAATAAAGGTATTTATGATGATGAGGGCAATGTTACAGGTGTTTTAAGTATTGGGACAGATATTACCAAGCGTAAAGACGCTGAAAATGCTTTCAAACATTTGATGTTTGAGGCCTCAAAATCAAAGAATTTAATTTTAAAAGAACTGCAGGAAGCCCATAATAATCTGGAATTAAAAGTAAAAAAGCGAACTAGAGAACTTAATGAGTCTAATCATGCGCTGCGAAAAGAAATTCAAGAACGCAAACATGCTGAAGAAGCTCTTATTAAATCGAGAAATTATCTTGATAAGATTATAAATTCAATCGCTGATCCAGTTTTTGTGAAGGATAAACAGCACTACTGGATTCTTTTAAACGATGCTTACTGCAAACTCATGGGCTATTCACGAGAAGAACTTCTGGGGAAATCAGATTATGATTTTTTTCCTTCTCATGAAGCGGATGTTTTCTGGGAGAAGGACGAAGAAGTGTTCAAAACTGGAGTGGAAAACGTTAATGAAGAAGAATTTACAGACTCTGAAGGAAATGTGCATATTCTTGTTACTAAAAAAACGTTATACACTGATATTTCTGGAGAAAAATATATAGTGGCAAGTATTAAGGATATAACAGAGCTTAAAAAGACTGAAAATAATTTACGCCAGAGTGAAAGGAAGCTAACATTGGCGATGGACATGGCTAAATTAGCTTACTGGGAGTATGATGTCAGTTTAGACTTGTTTACTTTTGATGATCGGTTTTATAAGTTGTATGGGACCACTGCTGACCATGAAGGAGGATCAAAAATGTCTTCTGAAGAATATGCCCAAAAATTTCTTCCTCCTGAAGAATCACACCTGGTAAATGAAGAAATGACCAAAGCTTTAAAGACTGATGATCCTGACTTTTTTGGACAGGTTGAACACACAATTATAAGGGCCGACGGTGAAAAACGTTTTATTATAGTCCGTTATGGAGTTATTAAGAACGATGAAGGTCGAACAATCAAAACTTACGGTGCAAATCAGGACATTACTGAACTTAAGAAAGCTGAAGCTGCTTTAAAAGATAGTGAAGCGAAGTTCCGCGGAATTTTCGATAATGCAACAGATATGATTAGTTTAATTGAAGGCAGCAAAGACGGCAAATATACACGATATATTGAAGTTAATAATGCCGGAATTAAGCGATTGGGTTATAGTAAGGATGAATTTTTAAATATGGGTCCTTTTGATATTGATGAAGGGCTTGAAACACCTGAAAATATGAAAAAGCTCTCTAAAGAGGGTCATGTCCGTTTTGAAACAGTTCACGTAGCTAAAAATGGAATAAAAATACCTGTGGAGGTTATTATCCATTTTATTAATCGCAATGCAACAGATGTTGCCCTTGAAATTTCTCGTGATATAACGGAGCGTAAAAAAGCAGATTATGAGCTTAAAAAGAGTGAACAAAAGTACAGAACCCTTTTTAATTCATCACCAGATTCTACAATACTTATAAGAACTGATGGGAATTTAATGGATGTAAACCATGCAGCACAGGAAGTTACAGGAGTATCTAAGAAAGATTTAATTGGAAAAAATTTTACAGAACTGGACTTATTGCTTGATGAAGAAATGCCGTTGCATATAGAAAAAGTTTCCCAAGTTTTGAGAGGAAAGAATTTAAAGCCGTATGAATCTCGATTTATTGATAAGAACGGCAAAATTCATTACGTTGAAACCTATTTAAAAGCATTAAAAAAGGATGAAGAAATATTTGCTTTTAATGTAATTGCGCATGATATTACTGAACGTAAAAAGGCGGAAGAGAAATTAAGAGAAACAATCGAAGAGTTGGAACGTTCTAATTATGAACTTCAGCAGTTTGCTTATATTACTTCCCATGATTTGCAGGAGCCTCTTAGAACCATTGCAAGTTTTACACAGCTTCTTGAAAGAAGATATAGTGGCCAACTAGATTCTGATGCGGATGAATTTATTGAATTTATAGTAGATGCTGCTGTTCGTATGAAAGAAATGATTCAGGGATTACTTGAATATTCTCGTGTTGGGACTCAAAAAGTTGAATTTAAAGAAGTAGATATGAATACTGAACTTGAGCAAGCTTTGTTTAATTTACATGCATTAATCAATAAAAATAAGGCTGAAATTACACATGTTCATCTTCCAAATGTAATGGCTGATCCTGCTCAGATAGTTAGAGTTTTCCAGAACTTAATTAGTAATGCCATTAAATTTAGAAAGTCTGATGAACCTCCAAAAATCCATGTCTCATGCCAGATAGATAAAGAAAATAATGAATATATTTTTTCTGTTGCAGATAATGGGATAGGGATAGAAAAAGAATATAAAGATAAAATTTTTGAAGTTTTTAAGCGGTTGCATGCAATGGGCAAATATGAAGGGACTGGAATAGGTTTATCTGTTGTTAAACGTATAATAGAGCAATATGATGGCAGAATTTGGGTTGAATCTGAACTGGGCATGGGTTCAACTTTTTATTTCACATTACCATTTACCCACTCAAAAGATATCTGATTTAAAAAAAATTGAATTAAAAAATAAATTAGAATTTAGTTTAATTGATTATGTTTGTCCCTAAAAGGCTCAAAATGTAAGTCTCTAAATATGCCTGCACTCACCAGAAATAATCTTTCTGAGTGTTCCATCATCAAGTTCTAAAATCAATGCCCCTTTACTGTTTACACCTATGGCTTCCCCACGGACAAATTCAGTTCCTTTTCTAATTTCTACCTGTCTTCCAATGGTTTTGGAAAGCTGACGCCATTTCTTTAAAATTTCATGGAAGTTACCTTTATTGAACTCATCATACATTGCTTCGAAATTTCCAAGGAACTTTTGTACCAGTATCATACGGGATATATCCTGATTCAGTTCGCTTTTAAGAGATGTTGTTGTATCTTGGAGTTCTGAAGGGAGTAAATTTACATCAATATTGGCATCGATTCCAATTCCTGTAACGATGTAGTCAATTGTGTCTATTTCAGTGCTTATTTCAGTTAATACGCCGCAAACTTTTTTATCATCTATTAAAACATCATTTGGCCATTTTATACCTGCATCAAGTCCGTATTCATTTTTTATGGTCTGTGCAGCTGCAACACCAGCTATAAATGTTAACTGGGGTGCATTAATAGGTAATGTATTAGGTCTCAGGATGATAGACAACCACGCGCCGCCTAATGGAGATATCCATTTTTTTCCACGTCTGCCTTTTCCTCTCCTTTGACTTTCTGCTATTACAACTGTCCCTTCAGGTGCGCCATTTCGGGCTAATTTTTTTGCAACTTCGTTTGTGGAATCCACTTCTCTAAAATAGTGAATTTCTTTCCCAATGTAATTGGTTTTGAGGCTGTCTTTAAGTTTATGGGGTAGTAATAAGGTTAGATCTTCTTTAAGCTTTAATTCTCCAGTAGAGGATGTTTCTATAGTGTATCCTTCATTTTTAAGCGATGTTACATGTTCCTGCACTTCTGCTACTGGAATTTCAAGTTTGGAAGCTATGCTGTCAAGGGAGATATATTCGCCTTTTTTTTCATAAAGAGTTTCTAACACTTTATCTTTCATTTTAACACCGATTTTCTTTTAATATAATAATATAAGTGAAAAAAATAATTATAATTCCTTTTTGGAATTATTTAAGTTTGTTACATAACTATTTACAGCAGCAGACACTGCAGCAATTTTGGGGGACGGTAAGAATGTAGATTTTAACCTGGCTACAATCTTTTCATCAGCTTTCATTACCTGTGCCATGTGTCCCATGATTTCATCACGGTACTCGTCAACGAAGTGGGTGTGTAATTTGGCTTTTATGAAGCTTTCACTCAGCATCATTGATTTATGGAATGGGACAGTTGTTTTAACTCCCAATATAATATATTCATTCAGGGCCCTTCTCATACGTGCTATACATTCATCCCTTGTCATTCCATAAACTATAAGTTTGGATATCATGGAATCGTAAAAGGAGGGTATTGTATAATTCATGTAAACTCCACTGTCAACCCTGACTCCTATTCCTCCCGGAGAACGGTATCCAGTTATTTTACCAGGATTTGGAGCAAAATCATTCATTGGATCCTCTGCATTTATTCTGCATTCTATAGCGTGCCCTCTGACTGTAATGTCTTCCTGTCTGCAGCAGAGCTCTTCACCAGATGCTATTTTAAGCTGCTCTTTTACAAGGTCTATTCCGGTTATTATTTCGGTAATAGGGTGTTCCACCTGTATACGGGTGTTCATTTCCAGGAAGTAAAATTCGCCGTTTGAATATAAAAATTCAACAGTTCCTGCATTGGTGTAACCTATGGAAGAAGCGGCTCTAACTGCAGCACTACCCATCTCTTCTCGAAGTTCTTCGGTCATAATTGGGGAAGGTGCTTCTTCAATCAGTTTTTGATGTCTTCTTTGAATTGAACATTCTCTGTCTGCAGCGTGAATGGTATTCCCGTGTTCATCTGCGAGTATCTGGAATTCAATGTGCCTTGGTTCTTCTATGTATTTTTCAATATAGATGGTTGAGTCTCCAAATGCAGAGGCTGCAACTGACTGTGTGGATTCAATTGCACGTACAAGTTCGTCTTCTTCATAAACTGTACGCATTCCAATTCCCCCACCTCCTGCAGATGCTTTCACAATAACAGGGTATCCAATTGATTCTGCTATATCAACTGCTTCATCAATGTCAGTTATTCCTTTGGCAGTACCTGGAACAACAGGAACTCCTGCTTTTTCCATTAACTTTTTAGACTCAATTTTACTTCCCATGGATTCTATAATATTTCCTTTTGGCCCTATTAATTTGATACCGTGTTTTTCACATTCAAATCCTAATTTAGGATTTTCGGCTAAAAATCCATAACCTGGATGAATTGCTTCAGCACCACTTTTTTCTGCAACATCAATTATCTTTTCAATGTTTAGATAACTTTGTGATGGACTTGGATTTCCTATATTATAAGCTTCATTAGCATATTTTGCAAAAAGAGAATTTGAATCTGCATCAGAGTATACAGCGACGCTTTTTACGCCGAGCTCTTTACATGCTCTCATTACTCTTATTGCAATTTCGCCACGATTAGCAATCAGTATTTTATTAAACATGATATCACCTAGCAACACTATTTACATTAGTTTCTCCATAAGCTTGTACGACATTTTTGTCATGATTAGCAATATTTAAACATGATATCGCATTCTAAAAGTTTAAGATTAACATGGATATCGTAGATTAATTTAGTTATTTATAGCTATGATTCATGATCACTTATTAATTTATATTTGATCTATATTTATTTCTAATTAAAGAGGCTGTCCGGTAATTCAAAATCTGGAAAAAAAAATAAGTAAAACTTTTCGAAAATCAATGCTGCAAACAATATCAAAAACTTCGTTTTTGATGTTTGCAAATCTGGATACAGCCTCTTAAGTTTAATATAAGTAGGATATGGATGCTAAAATGAGTAAAAAAGTAACAATTACAAAAAAAAGACACCTTGAAATGATGCTTCAACAAATTCCGCCCCATAAATCTCCAAAGGTTCATCTGGAACAGTACACAACGCCTTCAAACATTGCTTCTGATATTTTATGGAATGCATACTCTTTGGGAGATATAAAAGATAAAAAAGTAATTGATTTAGGCTGCGGTACTGGTATATTTGCTATTGGGTCTGTTTTACTTGGAGCTAGAGAAGTTACTGGTGTGGATATTGATCCTGGCGCATTGGAAATTGCGAGAACTCAGGCATCAAAAATGGGTGTTGAAGATGATATGGAATTCATTTCAAGAGATATTCAAGATTTTGCTGGAAATGCGGATACTGTGATTCAGAACCCTCCGTTTGGAGCACAAAAAACAAAAAGGAAAGAAGCAGATAGAATTTTCATGACTAAATCTATGGAAATTGCTCCTGTTGTATATTCATTTCATATACTTGAGACGGAACCATTTGTAGAAAGATTCTTTAATAAATTGGGTGGTTGCATAACACACAAATTCTCTTATAGTTTTCCCATACCCCGCACTTATCATTTTCATGAAAAGGAAAAGATCGATATAGATGTGATTGTACTGCGGATTCAAAAGAAGGAATAGATAAAATGGAGAGTTTAACCTCCCATAATTTTATATATAAAAAACTCTATAATTAGTGATGTTATTTGATATACAAACTATTAAATAGCCCTAAATCATAAATTATTATAAAATAATTTTGAGAGTAATAATATTGTATCTTAGTATTTATATATAACTTAAGCTAAATCTAAAAAGGTTGCACTATATATTTATTAAAGATAGGAAACAGATAGTGGAAAATGACATTAAGACATTTATCCATTTTTATACCTGCCTCAATAACTGCTGAGAGTAAAGATTTGAGGATAAAAACTTATAAGGTAGGGTTGATTGGTAGATCTGCGGCAATATTTAGGGCGGATAAGATTGTCGTTTACAACGATATTTCTAATGAGAAAGAGGTAAAGTTTATTAGTGATGTTCTCACTTATATGAATACGCCTCAATACCTTAGAAAAAAGGTATTTCCAATCACAAGGGAATTAAAAAACGTGGGAATTCTTCCACCACTTAGAACTCCCCACCATCCTACAGGAGAACTCAATGTAGGCGATTATAGGCAAGGGTTCACCGTAAAAAGGACTAAAAAAGGTACAATAGTTGACATAGGGGCGGATAGACCCGCACTTTGTCGTGATAAACTCAGCATAAATAAAGTGTTTAGCTTCCGTGTAGTGAAGATAAGCAAAAAAGAGATATTAATAGAACCAGATAAACCCGATTCTTACTGGGGTTATGAGGTTTTATCTACTTATAAGGACTTGTATGAAAGCATATTAGAAGTAAAACCCGATCTTGTTATTGGAACTTCTAGATGTGCAGAGCCCATCACTTCTATTTTAGATGAAGTAAAGCACAAGATAAAAGATGCCAGACATTTGGCTATTTTGTTTGGTGGTCCTTATTCAGGCTTGCATGAACTTATTCAGGGCCGAAAAAACATAATAGATCTTGAAGTAAATACAGTTCCCTCTCAAGGAACTGCTACTATAAGGACTGAAGAGGCGGTTTTAACAACTTTATCTGCATTTAACCTTCTTTTAAATGCAGAGAACTCGGAAAATTGAATGAATTGTTAAGTAAGGAGGTAAATTAAAATGACTAGACATCACCAACCAAGAAAAGGATCAGTTGCATTTAGTCCTAGAAAAAGAGCATCTAAACAATCACCAAGGATTAAATCCTGGCCTACTGTTGAAGAAACTGGGTTGCTCGGATTTGCAGGATATAAAGTGGGAATGACCCACGTAATGATGACTGATAACAGGAAAAGCTCACCAACAGAAGGAATGGAAGTATCCACACCGGTGACGGTATTGGAAGTGCCACCTGTTGTTGTAATGGGTATAAGAGCATATGAAAAGACAACTTATGGGCTTAAGACCATGATGGATATCATGGCAAGCGACTTAAGTGAAGATCTTTTGCGTAAAATAAGATTACCAGAAGAATATGATACTGATTCTAATTTAAATAAATTAAATGAAAACATTGATAATGTTTCTGATATACGTGTTTTAATACATACTAATCCTAAAGCTACAAGCGTTCCTAAGAAGAAACCTGAAATAGTTGAATGTGGGCTTGGCGGAGCTTCAGTTGCTGAAAAATTGGAGTATGCTACAAGCGTTCTTGGAACCGAAATAAATGCAGCTGACGTTTTTTCTGATGGAGAACATGTTGACTCCATAGCAATCACTAAAGGTAAAGGATTCCAGGGACCTGTTAAAAGATGGGGTGTCAGGATCCAGTACGGAAAAGCTGCAAGAAGTAGTAAAGGAAGACACGTAGGTTCATTAGGTCCATGGTCTCCAGAAAGGACTATGTGGACAGTTCCACAAGCAGGTCAAATGGGATATCACAAAAGGACTGAATATAATAAACAGATTCTTAAGATTGCAGATGCATCAGAAGTAGATGCTGTAAATCCTGAAGGCGGATTTGTTAAATATGGTCTTGTGAAAAACAATTACGTTCTGGTGAAAGGATCACTTCCAGGCCCATCAAAAAGGCTTGTAATACTCAGAAAAGCAGTCAGGCCTCATGGAAAACATAATGATGCACCTGAAATATCATACATCTCAACAGCTTCAAAACAGGGAGTTTGAGATTAATCATATCATATTTGGAATAATTAAAGAGGGATATTAAATGAAAAAGATCAAGGTTTATTCACTGGAAGGCGAAGTCATAGACGAAATCAAGCTACCTGATATTTTCAACGAAGAATTTAGACCAGACATCATTAAAAGAGCAGTCATTTCTTCACAAACAGCAAGGATCCAACCATGGGGTACAGACCCTATGGCAGGAAAAAGAACAACTGCTGAATCTTACGGTTCTGGCCGTGGTGCAGCAATGGTGCCTCGTGTAAAAGGAAGCAGACACCCTGCAGGTTCTAAAGCAGCATTCGTACCTCAAGCTATAGGTGGTAGAAAAGCACACCCACCAAGGCCTATAAAGGTTTACCACGAGAAAATAAACAGGAAAGAAAGAAGATTAGCAATAAGGTCAGCAATTGCTGCAACTACCAACAAAGAACTGGTAGAAAACAGGGGACACAAAATTGAAAACGTGCCTCAGGTTCCATTTGTAATTGATGATGAATTAGCTAAAATTAAAAGCACTAAAGAAACAAGAGAAATATTCAAAAAACTCGGAATAATGGATGACATTGTCAGAGCTAAAACCGGTAAAACAATTAGAGCCGGAAAAGGTAAAATGAGGGGTAGGAAATACAAAGTACCAAAAGGACCACTAATAGTTGTCGGGGAAGATAAAGGAATAAGCTTAGGTGCAAGAAACCACCCTGGAGTTGACATTGTATCTGTTGAAAATTTAAACACCGAACTTTTAGCACCAGGTACACATCCTGGAAGATTTACAATATTCACCAAATCTGCAATTGAAAAGTTAGGTGAACTTTTCCAATAAGTTAAAGGACGTGTAAACATGGATCCTTATTCAATAATAATAAAACCTCATTTAACAGAAAAAAGTATGAATGCAATTGATCAAAACAATGAATTAACATTTGTAGTAATAAGGACTGCTAAAAAGTCTGAGATCAAAAATGCATTTGAAGACCTTTATGCTGTTAAAGTGGAAAGAGTAAACACCCAAGTTACATCTAAAGGTGTTAAAATAGCCTATATTAAATTGGCAGCAGAACATAGCGCAGAGGATATAGCAGTTAAAATGGGAGTATTCTAATATTCTTTAATTTAATTTGATATCCGCAAAGACCTTTTTAAGGTCATGTATGGAGGAATAAAAATGGGAAAACGTTTGATATCACAGAGGAGAGGAAGGGGAACCCCTACTCACAGAAGTGCGTCGCATCGATTTAAAGGAAAAATCGAATACCGATCATATGATAATATAGAAAAGGAAGGCAGTTTAAAAGGAAAAATTGCTGACATTATTCATGACCCTGGAAGAAGTGCACCAGTGGCATTAGTAAAGTTTGAAAATGGCGAAAAGTTACTTGTTTTAGCGCCAGAAAGTGTACAAATAAATGATGATATAGAATTTGGAGTTTCAGCACCAATAAAGGCTGGAAACGCATTACCACTTGCACAAATTCCGGAAGGTACACCATTATATAATCTTGAAAAAAATCCAGGAGATGGCGGAAAATTCGTTAAATCATCTGGTACTTACGCTTCTTTAATAACCCATGATGTAGGAAAGGCAATCGTTGAATTGCCATCTGGAGAATTGAAAGCATTCAACCCTGCCTGCAGAGCAACAATAGGAGTCGTTGCTGGAGGAGGAAGAAAGGAAAAACCGTTCCTCAAAGCCGGAAACAGGTTCTATGCTTTAAATGCTAAAGGTAAAAAGAATGTTAGTGTTAGAGGAGTAGCAATGAACGCTGTAGATCACCCACACGGTGGTGGAAACAGACAACATCCAGGAAGGCCAACTACAGTTTCAAGACATGCGCCAGCAGGAAGAAAAGTTGGTTCAATTGCTGCTAAAAGAACAGGGCGAAGAAGATAAATTTAAGATATTTGAAAAAGGGAAATTTAAAATAAGTTATAAGGAGGAGACTAATTGGCTAGAAAAGAATTTGTATATCGCGGTTATACTTTAGAAGAGTTACAGCAAATGCCATTGGACAACGTTATTGATCTGTTCCCATCAAGACAGAGAAGATCCTTAAAACGAGGATTTTTACCAAGGCAGAAAAAGGTACTCGAAAAAATTAGAAAATTAAAAAAAGATGAAAACAAGGGTGGAAGACCTCAAATAATTAAAACCCATTGTAGGGATATGATTGTCCTTCCAGAAATGGTTGGAGTAACCTTTGGAATTTACAACGGGAAAGAATTCACTGAAGTTACAATTCAGCCTGAAATGATTGGATGTTACTTTGGAGAATTTGCACCAACAAGAAAACGAGTAGAACACGGAGATCCGGGAATGGGTGCTACAAGGTCATCTATGTTCGTACCTCTTAAATAAGGAGAGAATACAATGGCAAAGATTAACTACGCTTTTACAGACGACGATAAGTCTAAAACAGCAAAAGCTCTTGGAAGATCTCTTAAGATCTCTCCAAAACATGCTGTTGAGATATGTAACAGGATAAGAGGAATGAAGGTAGAAAAAGCCGAAGCTTACCTTGAAGACGTAATTGAAATGAAAACTGCGGTTCCATTTAAAAGGCATAACAAAAAAGTAGGTCACAGAAGAGGAATTGGAGGATGGCCAACTGGTAGATATCCAGTTAAAGCTGCAAAACAGATCCTTGACATACTCAAAAATGCTGAAGCAAACGCTGAATATAAAGGCCTTGATACAGAAAATCTCAAGATAATGCATATATCCAGCCACAGGGGATACGTAATACGTGGATGGACCCCAAGAGCTTTCGGAAGGGCTAGCCCATTTAACACACCAACTACACATGTACAAATCGTTCTAGGGGAGGCATAGATTACATGATTGAAAAAGATTTTGTTACAGAAGGTCTTAAAAGGACAAGAATTGATGAATACCTTGAAAGTGAGCTTGAAAGAGCTGGATATGGTGGAATGGAAGTCCAACTAACTCCTCTAGGTACAATGGTTGTTGTTTATGCAGAACGCCCAGGTATGGTTATAGGAAGAGGTGGAAAAACCGTCCGTAACATAACCCAAACTTTAAAATCAAACTACGGGCTTGAAAATCCTCAAGTAGAAGTTAAAGAAGTTGACGTTCCTGAACTTAACCCAAAAATAATGGCTCATAAAATCGCAGCAATGCTACAGCGTGGAATGCACTTTAGGAGAGTTGCATACACAGCACTTAGAAGAATTATGGGTGCTGGAGCACAGGGTGTAGAAGTTACAATTTCTGGTAAAATAAGAGGTGCAAGATCTGCAACTGCAAAATTCAACGATGGATACCTTAAAAAATGTGGTGAACCATCCACAAGATTTGTCAGATCAGGATTTGCAACAGTTCAACTAAAACCAGGTGTTCTGGGAATATATGTTAGAATTATGCCGCCGGGAATGGTTTTACCTGATAAAGTGGATATCATAAAGGTTGAAACTGAAGAACCAGAAGTTGAAGCAGTTACCAAAACTGTGGAAACAGAAGAAGTTGAAGAGTCCCCTGAAGAAGTAGAAGAAAAACCTAGTGCAATTTCTGAAGAAGTCGAAGAAGAAGCAGCTGAAGAAACAAGCGAAATCGAAGATACTACCGCCGAAGAACCAGAAGAACAAGAAGAAACAAGTGAAGACGAAGAAGATACAAAAGAAGCACAAGAAGAACCAGAGAAAACAGAATAGAATGACAGATACAATAAATATAAAAGGGATGGAATGACATGGTAATATTAAGGAGCAAAGAAATACGTGAAATGGATATTGAGGAAGTTCAGAAAAAACTGGATGAACTCAAAGCAGAATATGCAAAAAATGTTTCAAAAAGTTCTGCAGCTGGAGTTTATGATAACCCTGGAAAAATTAAAGAACTTAAAAGAACAATTGCACGTGTCCTTACCATAATGAACGAAAAACAGAGGGAGAAGTAAAATAGATGAAAGTCTGTGAGATATGTGGTCTTCCAGAAGAACTTTGCGTCTGTGAGGAAATAGCTCGAGAGATTCAGAAAGTTAAAGTATACACAGTAAGAAGGCGATTCGGAAAGCTTATGACCATCGTAGAAGGTATAGATGAGCACGATATTGATATTAGGGAACTGACAAAAGAACTCAAGGCAAAATGTGCCTGTGGAGGAACAGCTAAAAAAGGCCAGATTGAACTTCAAGGGGATCATAAACAGAAGGTCAAACAAGTTCTGGCTAATATGGGTTTTTCTTCAGATACAATAGAAATAAGATAATTTTTGCAGAACCGTAAAAAACCGCGGGTTTTTTGGGTTCATAAAATCAAATTTTTGAGCATGTAAAAATTAAAGATTTTTTACAGCTACAAAACCTAAGAAAACTGTCAAAAATGGAGCACAAATACTTTCGGGGAGTGCTCCAAATTTTCTGATTTGAGAGATTTACAAAACCGAATCAGTAAAAATTCAGTAATATCTAGCGAATCTCAGGGTCCAAAGTATCTGGATTGCAGGCAAAAACCATGTTTTTGTCGCCACAAAACAAGCTGCAAATAATTTCTATTTGCTGCTCAAAAATCATGGATTTTTGATAGTTTTGCAGGCACGCAAAGTAATGAGACTTTCAAATACTATTAAAAAATGATAACTCCAAAAAACATATTTCGTCATGAGTTAATTGGACTTCCTGTTAAGGTTGCTCATAGTACTCATGAAGAACTAATTGGAATCGAAGGAAAAGTTGTTGATGAAACTAAGAGTACTATCCGAATTGAAACGGGTAGCACTGAAAAAATAATTCCCAAGGGAGTTGCAACTTTTCATTTTTATTTGCCGGATGGCAGTATTGTTGAAGTAGAGGGTAAGATTATCATTGCTCGCCCTGAAGATAGAATAAAAAAGAAATTCAGGAAATTTTGGTGATAACATGATAGGTATCGACGTTACAGAACCTAAAGAAAAATGTGAAGATCCTAACTGTCCGTTTCACGGCACTCTTCCTGTAAGAGGCCAAATATTAGAAGGTATAGTTACAAGTAACAAGGCAGAAAGGACAATTACAGTAGAAAGAAGTTTCTACAAATTTATCCGAAAATACGAAAGATATGAAAAAAGGAAATCAAAAATACAAGCACACCTACCAGACTGCATGAACGTTAACGTGGGCGATTCAGTAAAAATTGCAGAATGCAGACCACTAAGTAAAACAAAAAATTTTGTGGTTATAGAGGTCAAGGGAGATAAGTAAAATGAAAGCTATCAGCTCAAATGTTACAAGGGTTTTACCTATCGGTGCCAGACTTCAATGCGTTGACAACACAGGTGCAAGAGAAGTTGAAATAGTATCTGTTAAAGGATACAAAGGTGTAAGACGAAGACTTGCAACTGCTGGCGTCGGTGATATGATCATAGTTTCTGTTAAAAAAGGAACTGTAGACATGAGGAAAGAAGTCATGACTGCAGTAGTTGTAAGGCAGAAAAAAGAATATAAAAGGGCAGATGGCCTAAGGGTTAAATTTGAAGATAATGCAGCAGTTATAATTAGCCCTGAAGGTGTTCTAAAGGGTTCTGAAATAAGAGGTCCAGTTGCAAAAGAAGCAGCTGAAAGATGGCCTGGTATCGGAAGCGCTGCAAGTACAATAGTTTAAAATTTTAGGTGATTATAATGTCAAAACAACCAAGAAAACAGAGGAAATTCCTCCATAAAGCACCTTTACATGTACGTCATAATTTAATGAGTGTAACATTAAGTGACGAACTCAGGGAACAGTACGGAAAAAGATCAATCCCTGTAAGAAAAGGTGATACTGTACAGGTAATGCGCGGTGACTTTAAAGATCACGAAGGAAAAGTTGAAAAAGTCGACATTAAAAATTACAGGGTCCTTATAGAAGGAGCTTCTGTACAGAAACCAGACGGGAATCAAGTTTATCACTCAGTACATCCATCCAACTTAAGAATAGTTGAACTGGATCTTGAGGATGACGAAAGAAGTGAAATAGTAGAGAGGAAGGGATAAAATGGCAATAATGGGATCAAGAAAACATCTTAAACGTTTCAAAGCACCAAAACACTGGCCAATTCATCCAAAAGAAAATAAATGGACCACCAAACCAAATGCAGGTCCACATGCTATAGAAGGATCATTACCTTTACTCCTTATAGTTCGTGATATCCTCGGCGTTGCTGATAACGCAAGGGAAGCAAAAAGAATTATAAACAACGGTGAAATTCTTGTAGATGGGAGAGCAAGAAAAGATTACAAGTTCCCTGTTGGATTTATGGATGTAATTGAAATTCCAAAATCTGAAAAAGTTTACAGGGTTTTACCTGATGAAAAAGGAAGGCTAACACTCCAATCCATTGCTGCAGAAAATAAAGATTTTAAACTCTGCAAAATTACAGACAAAACTACAATACGTGGAGGAAAAACTCAACTCAATCTCCATGATGGAAGAAACCAGATTGTAGACAATGGGTACAAAGTTGGGGATGTAGTAATTCTTAAAGTTCCAGAACAGGAAATAACTGAAAGCATTGACTTTGCAAAAGGCAATATAGGCCTTATAACTGGTGGTAAACACACTGGTGAAATTGGTAGAATAAAAGAAATTAACATAACCAAATCTTCAATGCCTAACACTGTTGAAATGGAAACTGAAGATAAAAATACTTTCCTTACATTAAAAGATTACGTTTTTGTAATCGGTAAAGAAAAACCAGCAATTGCACTTCCTGGAGGCAAATAGATGAACCCTATGGAAGAAGTTAAAATAGCCAAAGCAACCGTTAATATTGGTGTCGGTGAAAGTGGAGAAAGGCTTGCAAGAGCTGAAAAATTATTATCAAGCATAACAGGCCAACAACCTGTACGTACTTATTCTAAAGTTACAAACCCTGAATTCGGTATCAGAAAAGGGCAGCCTATCGCATGTAAAGTTACACTGCGTGGCGTGAAAGCTGATAAAGCTATCAAAATGGTACTGGAAGGTATTGAAAGAAGGATAAAAGCAACTCAATTCGATGCTCAGGGTAATCTTTCATTTGGAATACATGAACACATAGATATTCCTGGAATGCGTTATGATCCAGATATTGGTATATTTGGGATGGATGTTTCCATAACCTTCGAAAAACCAGGTTACAGGATAAACCGAAGGAAAATACAGAGGAGAAAAGTTCCAGATAAACATAAAGTCACTAAAGAAGACTCTATTAAATTTATGGAAGAAAATTTCCAGGTTAAAATATTAACTAAAGGTGATTAATTTGCCAAGAAAATACGGAAAAGCATCAAGAAAGTGTAGCAGATGCAACGATCATTCTGCACTCGTTAGAAGGTACGGGCTCATGTTATGCAGACAGTGCTTCAGAGAAATCGCCCCTAAAATCGGGTTTAAAAAATATAATTAAGAGGTGTTAATTGTGCTTATGGATCCTCTAGCAAACGCGCTTACTAACATGAGAAACAATGAAATGCAGGGAAATAAAAGATGTAAAATTTCTCCAGCATCCAAGATGATAGGGCGTGTTTTAAGAACAATGCAAAAAGAAGGGTATATCGGCGAATTTGAGTTTGTCGATGATAACAGAGCTGGACAGTTCATAGTTGAACTTGAAGGAAATATAAACAAGTGCGGTGTAATAAAGCCAAGACACGCCGTTAAAAAGGACGAATTTGAAAAATTTGAAAAGAGGTACTTACCATCTAAAAACTTTGGAATTATGATCCTCACAACACCTGAAGGGATCATGACTCACAAAGAAGCCAAAGATAAGGGAATTGGTGGTAGGCTCTTAGTATATGTTTATTAAATACTAGGTGATAAAATGGTTGAAGCAGTAGTCCTTAGAGAGGAAATTCCTATTCCTGAGGGTATTGATGTCACTATAGAAGATGGAGTGACTGTAAAAGGATCAAAAGGACAGCTCTCAAGGAAATTTAACTATCCTAATGTTGTAATTAAAAAGGACAACGGTAACGTAGTATTAGAAGCTCATTTTCCTAAAAAAAAGGATAAAGCAATGCTTGGAACTATAAGGTCCCATATCAGCAACATGATAACAGGATTAACAGATGGATTTACTTATAACATGAAAATAGTTTATGCTCACTTCCCTATGACTGTAAAAGCTGGCAAGGACAAAGTTACCATAGAAAACTTCCTTGGTGAAAGGTATCCTAGGACAGCAAAAATTGTTGGAAGTGCTAAAGTTCAGGTAAAAGGTGAAGATGTAGTAGTCACAGGTATCAACAAAGAAGATGTTGGACAGACTATGGCCAACCTTGAACAGGCTACCAAAATAAAGGGAAGAGATCCAAGGGTATTCCAGGATGGAATATACTTTGTAAGTCGGGAATAAGGCGGTGACGAAATGAAAAAACCAGATTTTAAAAGGCAGGAATGGTTTAGATACAAAAAACTCGGAGATAAATGGAGGAAACCTAAAGGAAAAACCAGTAAAACCCGAAGATACGAAAAAGGAAAACCTGCAATGCCTTCAATAGGTTACGGATCTCCAAAAGCGACAAGAGGACTTCATCCTTCAGGATATATGGATGTGCTTGTCTGCAATATGAAAGAACTTGAAAACCTGGACCCAGCTACACAAGCAGGTAGAATTAGTTCTACCATTGGAAAAAGGAAAAAAGAAGTAATGCTTGCACGGGCAAAAGAACTAGGAATCAAGATTCTAAATAAGGGAATTTAAGTACTTAATGCAAAGTACTTAAAGTCAGTATTATTTACTGACGTTTTTGCATTTGCAAATTAAATTTATTGAACTCGTAAAGAGTTTTGATCAACCGGGGACACTCAGTGTTTGAAATCAAGTTCTACCATGAATTTGAACGGTTGAAATGGAGGTTTCTTCATGAATCTTACTACTCAAAAAAGATTGGCTGCAGATATACTCAAAGTCGGGGAAAACAGGGTATGGATAGATCCTGAAAGGACAGAAGAAGTATCAAGAGCCATAACTCGAGAAAGTGTAAAACAACTCATAAATAATAAAGCTATAATGGCAAAACCACAAAAAGGCATAAGCAGCTATAGGTCAAAAAAGATAGCTGCACAAAAGAAAAAAGGAAGAAGAAAAGGCCATGGTAGTACAAAAGGAGCTAAAGGAGCTAAAAATCCAAAGAAAGAAGCTTGGATGACTACTATACGTGCTTTAAGAACTGATCTAAAAGATATGAGAGATAATAGGGAGATTAATAAAACTACCTATAGAAAGCTCTATAAAATGGCAAAGGGTGGCGCTTTCAGAAGCAAATCCTACATGAAAACCTATGCAAGGGATCATGGTCTGCTTAGGTAAATAAGGAGGAATTTAATTGGCACAAGGATCAAGATACAAAGTGGCTTTTAAAAGAAGGAAAGAAGGTAAAACTAATTATGGAGCAAGATTAAAACTCATTGAATTAGATAAATTACGACTGGTTGTAAGGATCACTAACAACCATGTAATATCACAAATAGTTAAAGTTGCTCTAGAAGGGGATGAAACTCTGGTTTCAGCACATTCCAATGAACTTAAAAAAATGGGATGGCTTGGATCTACTAAAAACACATCTGCAGCATATCTAACTGGATTTTTATGCGGGAAAAAAGCATTAAATGAAGGTATAGATGAAGCTATCTTAGACATCGGTTTAAGATCACCTACCAAAGGTACAAACATATTTGCAGTACTCAAAGGGGCAGTAGATGCAGGACTCAATATTCCTCATGGTAGTGCAATTTTACCTTCAGATGAGAGGATAAATGGGGAACACGTAGCACAGTACGCTGAATCTTTAAGTGATGATGAACTTAACAAAAAATTCTCAGGATACATTAAAAATGGGTTATCCCCAAAAGACCTCCCTGACCATTTTGGAAAGATTAAACAAAAAATAGATGATGAGGTATCAGGATGAACTATAATAAAGAAGAATGGGAACCAAAAACCAATCTGGGACGTATGGTCAAGGAAGGCACAATAACTGATATAGATGAAATTTTGGAAAAAGGCCTTCCAATCATGGAGCTTGAAATTGTCAACACTCTCCTACCAGATTTAGAAGAAGAAGTAATGGATGTAAATCTCGTTCAGAGGATGCACAAATCTGGAAGAAAAGTTAATTTCAGGGTTATTGTCGCAGTTGGAAATAAAAAAGGATATGTAGGGCTAGGACAAGGTAAAGCTAAAGAAGTAGGTCCTGCAATAAGAAAAGCTGTTGACAATGCTAAATATAATATAATCAAAGTAAGAAGAGGCTGTGGTGACTGGGGATGTGTTTGTGGAAGAGAACACACCGTACCATTTAAAGTATCTGGAAAAAGTGGTAGTGTAAGGGTAACTTTAATCCCAGCACCTGGTGGAGTAGGTCTTGCAGTAGGAGATGTTGGAAAAACTATCCTTGGACTTGCAGGAATATACGATGTATGGTCTCAGACAATGGGGCAAACTCAAACAACCATAAACTTCGCAAATGCTGTTTTTGATGCTTTAAAACAATTAAGCAAAGTTAAAGCGAGGAAATCCGACCTTAAAAGTCTTGGAGTCGCAGTATAATTGGTGATAACATGATTGCAGCAATAAGAGTAAGAGGCAGGACAGGAATCAGGAAAGACATTGAAGACACACTTAAAATGTTAAAGCTCACCAGAATTAATCATGCAGTTTTAATTGAAGATAATCCTAGCTACTTAGGAATGCTTCAAAAAGCTAAGGATTATATAACTTGGGGCGAAGTTGACGCAGACTCAGTAACAAGTCTTATATCAAAAAGAGGGAAATTACCGGGTAACGTTAAACTCACTGAAGAGTATGTTAAAGAAAACACTGACTTTTCTTCTATAGAAGACCTTTCAAAAGCAGTAGTAGAATCTGGTGCTAAATTGGAAGACAGTGGGGTAAAACCAGTATTCAGACTTCACCCTCCAAGGAAAGGATATAAAGACCTTAAAAAGACATTTGCAGAATCAGGAACCTTAGGTTACAGAGGGGATAAAATAGGAGATCTCATCAAAAAGATGATCTAACCTATTAATTTTTGGAGGATTATTTATGATAAGAAGGACACGAAAAATAAGGAAAATGAGGGGTTCACGAACTGTGGGCGGTGGCTGTTCTAAAAAACGAAGAGGTGCCGGAAACAGGGGTGGACGAGGAAACTCAGATCTTCACAAAGGTAAATGGACATGGGTTGTCAAATTCGATCCAAAACACTTTGGAAAATACGGATTTAAAAGACCTCAAAGAAGTATCTTCAAATTCGTTCCAGTAAACTTAGACTACTTAGATGAAAAATCAGAAGAATTTGTAAAACAAGGCTTAGCAACTAATAAAAACGGTGCTATTGAAATAGACATTACCGACCTTGGCTACAACAAAGTTTTAGGAAAAGGTAAAGTAAGCAAGCCTTTAATTATAAAATCACCTAAATTTTCCAGTTTAGCAATTCAAAAAATAGAAGAAGCTGGTGGGGAAGTAGTAATTCTTTAAATGAGTATTAAATTAAGGAGTGAATTTCTTGCTTGAAAAGCTACAACCAATTTTTTCAATAATTCCTCAGGTCAGATCGCCCATACAAAGGCTATCTTTTAGAGATAAGATTAAATGGACAGGTATAATTCTTATACTGTATTTTGCCCTCACTAACATCAGCCTTTTTGGGCTTAGTTCCGCGGCTGTTGATCAATTTGGAGCATTAAGAGCTGTAATGGCGGGTAGTTTTGGTTCAATTCTTACACTTGGTATAGGGCCAATAGTTTCAGCGTCTATTATACTCCAGCTTTTGGTCGGGGGAAAGATACTAAATTTAGATCTTTCAAGGCATGAGGATAAAGCTTTATTTCAAGGAACTCAAAAACTCCTTGCTATCATATTCACACTGTTTGAGGCAGCTGTGCTTGTTTTAGCAGGTGCTGTTCCACCATCAGATCCATCATTCACTGCCCTTCTTGTAGCACAGATTACCCTTGGCGGAATTGCCATAATCTACATGGATGAGGTTGTGTCAAAATGGGGATTTGGAAGTGGAGTAGGCCTTTTCATTGTTGCCGGAGTATCCCAGCAAATACTGGTAAGTGCATTTAACTTCCTTCCATCAGCGACTTCACCCGGAGTACCTGCAGGAAAAATTCCGCAGTTCATATATCTTCTGACAACAGGAGCGCCTGATTTCACCCTACTTATTCCAATATTTGCTACAATTATAGTATTTTTAATTGTAGTATACGCGGAAAGTATGCGTATTGAAATACCATTATCGTATGGTGGAGTTAAAGGTGCAAGGGGAAAATATCCTCTGAGGTTCATATATGCAAGTAACATGCCGGTTATATTAACAAGTGCACTCCTTTTGAACGTGCAGTTGTTTGCTTCAGTGTTCCAGAAAATAGGGTTCCCAATTCTTGGACAGGTTTCAAATGGTCAGGCTATAAATGGAATTGCATATTACCTTACAACTCCAACTAGCCTGAGTGTAGTTCTCACTGATCCATTAAAAGTGCTTATCTATGCTATTGTATTCCTGGGATCATGTGTCTTATTTGCATGGCTCTGGGTTGAGTTAAGTGGAATAGGACCGAAACAGGTTGCAAAACAGCTTCACCAGATGGGAATGCAGATTCCTGGTCAGAGAAGCAGCAGAGCCCATTTTGAAAGGATACTGAAAAGGTATATCCCGGGTATAACTGTTCTTGGAGGATTATTTGTCGGGCTTTTAGCATTTGGTGCAGATTTAACAAGTGCTTTAGGTGGAGGTACAGGTATTCTTCTGACAGTGGGTATAGTATACAGGTTGTATGAAGAAATAGCACAGGAACAGTTGATGGATATGCATCCAATGCTCAGGAAATTCTTAGGAGATTAAAGAGGAATGGATATGAAAGTCGGCGTAATTGCAGGAATTCCAGGATCAGGAAGCACTACAGTTTTAACTAAAGCACTCGAAGCTTTAGATTATATACATGTCAACTATGGAGATGTAATGCTTGAAATTGCACAAAAAGCGGGTCTTGTGGAAGATAGAGATTCTTTAAGAAAATTATCTCCAGATGTGCAAAAAGAAATTCAGAAAAATGCTGCAAAAAGTATAAGAGAGATGTCAGAGGATAATAATATTATTGTCGATACTCACTGTACTATAAAAACACCTGCTGGTTTTTTACCTGGACTTCCAAAATGGGTATTAGACGAACTTCAGCCAGATATTTTCATACTAATTGAAGCAGACAGCGATGAAATTTTGATGAGAAGACTCAACGACAAAACAAGAACAAGAGATATGGAAAAACTAAGTGATATACAACTCCATCAAGAAATGAACCGTTCAATGTCCATGGCTTACGCAGCACTTACCGGTGCTACAGTAAAAATTATTGAAAATCATGACAACAGGCTTGAAGAACCTGTAGAAAATATGATAAATACTTTAAAATAATTTAATTAAATATTTTAAAACAAGAGGAACACAAAATGGTATTAGAATGGATTATGGCAGGGTTAAACTCTTTATTTGACCCCATAATATATTATTTTGGTCCCAATAAATTTTTGGCTGTATTTGTAATAGGAGCCATAATTTCGTTTGTGACCACACTTGCAAACAAGCTTCTTGTAGACCAGGACAGACTCATGTATCTCCAAGATGAGATGAAATCTTTCAATCAAGAAATGGTGGAAGCAAGGAAAACAAACGATCCAAAAGCATTGGCAAAAGTTCAAAAAAAGCAGATGGAGTTTATGAGCCTTCAAAAAGAAATGATGCTCATGTCATTTAAACCGATGATAGTGACATTTGTCCCAATACTTATAGTATTCTGGTGGATGGCTCAATCACAGTTAAATAATATAGTAATCCAGTTACCATCATTTGCTTATTATATACTTTTAGTCCCTATCTGGCATATGTTCTATCACTTATCGCCGGGATTAAGTGGAATGGTTATCGAATGGCTAGGATGGTATATATTAGCTGCATTCGGATTTTCATTCGTATTCAGGAAATTGATGGGACTTAAAAGTGCTGGAGGAATGTAACACATTCATTCGGTGAATTCAAGATCATGCAGATTGCTTAATTGCTTTCTGCTAATTATTAAAATCAGGAGAGATGTATATGCCACAATTAAGATACAGATCTAGATCATACAGAAGAATATTCAAAAAAACCCCTGGAGGAAAAACGGTCTTACGTTACAAGAAGAAAAAACCAAGCAAGCACATCTGTGCAGAATGTGGTAAGTTTCTTCATGGAGTCCCAAGGGGCAGACCATATGAAATAAACAAACTTTCAAAATCTAAAAAAAGGCCAAACAGGCCTTATGGAGGAAACCTTTGCCCTGAATGTGCACGAAAAGTGTTTAAAAGAGAGGCAAGGAAAGAATGATTATAACTATCAGCGGATTAGCTGGGAGTGGTACCACTACAGCTTCCAAAATACTATCAAAAAAACTGGATATTCCATATGTCTCAGCCGGTGATATTTTTCGCCAGATGGCTGCTGAAAAAAATATGGATCTTCTAGAATTTGGTAAATTCGCTGAAGAGAATGATGATATTGATATCTTGATTGACAAACGACAAGCAGAAATGGCGAATAAAAGCAAAAATCTGATTGTTGAGGGAAGGCTGTCTGCACATTTTGTAGATGCTGACCTTAAAGTAGGGTTTATAGCCCCTATAGATGTCCGTACAAAAAGGATATGTGAGAGGGAAAATAAATCTTATGAAGTTGTCAAGGAAGAAATAATTTCAAGAAGTAATAGCGAAGCAAAACGGTATCATGAGATACATGGTATCGACATTAATAACATGGAAATTTATGACCTCATCATAAATACCGGAAGTTTTAATGCTCAAAGCATCGCTGATATCATATTAAAAGTAATAGAGGTGATTTCATGCCAGCAATAGAAGTAGGAAGAGTATGTGTTAAGATTGCAGGAAGAGAAGCAGGCGAAAAATGTGTTATAGTTGAAGTTATAGATGATAAATTTGTTGAAGTTGTTGGAACAAACATCAAAAACAGAAGATGCAACATAAAACATTTAGAACCAGTTGATCAGACTATTGAAGTAAAATCTGACAACGTAGAAGAAATTAAAAAAGAACTCGAAGCAGCAGCTTAATCGCGTATAAACGTGTAATTTTAAGGTTATTTAATGGCAGATTTACTTATAAAAGCCGAAGGTGAAACTGATCCAGACTACGGGACTTTCCCTGATGAAAGACCCATAGAAGATCATATAAAAAGAGGAATTGTAAACCTTGATAAACCTTCAGGCCCAACATCCCATGAAATCGATTCATGGGTTAAAAGAATTCTTGGAGTGGAAAAAACAGGTCATGGGGGAACCTTAGACCCCAAAGTTACTGGAGTTTTGCCTATAGGCATAGACTATGCTACAAGAGTTATTCAAATGCTGCTTGGTGCAGACAAAGAATATGTATGTCTTATGCACCTGCATGAAGCAATTTCAAAAGCTGAAATAAGAGAAATATTGAAGGAGTTTCAGGGAAAAATTTTCCAGACACCACCACTCAAATCTGCTGTAAAGCGCGAAATGAGAGTTCGAAATATTTATTACGTTAATATCCTTGAGATAGATGGCCAGGATGTCCTTTTTAAAATAGGATGTGAAGGTGGAACTTATATAAGAAAGTACTGCCATGATATAGGTGAAGCACTTGGAATCGGTGCTCATATGGCAGAACTTCGAAGAACCAAATCTGGACCATTTACAGAGGATGAAACATTAACTACCCTTCAAGATTTGACCGATGCATATCATATCTGGAAGGAAGAAGGAGATGAATCTTTCCTCAGGGACTGCATACTTCCTATGGAGTTAGCAGTAAAACATCTCCCTAAAATTATCATAAGGGATTCTGCAGTTGACGCGGTTTGTCATGGTGCAGACCTTGCAGCAGGCGGAATAGTAAGCCTTGATGATAAAATTAAAGAAAACGATACTGTAGCAATTATGACTCTTAAAGGTGAACTTGTTGCAGCAGGTGAAAGTTTAAAAACATCTAAGGAAATATATAAAGCAAATAAAGGCATAGTGATAGATATAAAAAAAGTTTTTATGGAACCTGGAACATATCCAAAGATGTGGAAGTAGTAAGTTTATATGATATTCAAGTTTTCAGCTATCAAGTAAAGACTATTCTTTAAATAAATTCAAAGTTGAACTGGATTATACGACCGATACAACCATTAAGCTTTTAAAGGTTTAAGAACATACACTTTATGTCTAGCAATTGGACACGTAATCATATTGCAAACTAGTTAATATATACAACAAATTAATCGTATGCCTGGATAGTCAAGCTCAAACGCTCAAAAATTCGAAGAATTTTTGGCGCCCCGAAGATTATAAATTTTCGAGGGCTTTTTAAAAAAGTTTGATCAAAATGTCATTTTGGCTATCTATAGTAAAAAACAACTAAATTAATCAGATGCCGGGATAGTCTAGCTTGGTAAGGCGCAAGACTGGAAATCTTGTGGAGCTTTGCTCCGCCTGGGTTCAAATCCCAGTCCCGGCGTTCAAAAAATCTGTGATTTTTTGGCGTTCACAAAACTTTTAGTTTTGTAGCGGTCAAAAATAAAATTTTTTGACATGTCTCGAAACAAGTTTTCGGAGACGTTCAATGCAAGTTTTTTTATCTTTGTATTCACCCGTCCAAACTTATACTGGATACAAAATCTTGCTCAAATTTGCACAAATATTTAAAATAATTAAATTATACTGGAAAACAAAGAAGTAAGGCATTCTGGTCTTATAAAAAAGTTTAGAGGTCAAATAATGGAAGAAGAATTCAAACACTTGGTCCGTATTGCCAGAAAGGATGTAGATGGTAATAAAACCATTGAAAATGCTCTTGCTGATGTCAAAGGAGTAGGCAAAGCACTATCCCGAGCAGTAGGCATTGTCATGGATCTTGACTTAAGTCAAAAAATTGGATACTTACCTGATGAAAAAGTACTGGAAATTGAAGAAGTTCTCAAGAACCCTGCATCACATAACGTTCCTGACTGGATGTTAAACAGGCGTAACGATTATGAAACAGGCGAAACTGGTCATTTAATTGAATCTGACCTTATGATGACATTAAGGGAAGATTTAAACAGAATGAAGAAAACAAGAAGCTACAAAGGAAGAAGACACGAAGTCGGACTCCCAGTTAGAGGACAGAGGACAAAATCTACCTTCAGAAAAGGATCATCTGTTGGTGTTAGAAGAAGGAGAGGAAGAGCATAATTATAATTTAAAGGAGATAATAATATGGGACATCCAAGAAGAGCAAGAAAAAAATATGATACACCACCTCATCCATGGAACGCTGACAGGATTAAAGAAGAAAACAAGCTTACCCAAAAATACGGCTTAAAAAACAAAAAGGAAATTTGGAAAGCCGAAACTATGGTTAAAAGGTACAGGAGAGATGCAAGGCACCTCTTAGGTATGGTAACTGAACAGACCATTAAAGAAAGACAGGACCTTATTAATCACCTTGTACGCTACGGTATTTTAGCAGAAAGTGCAAATCTTGAAGATGTACTTGATTTAACTGTAGAAGACGTTTTAAGAAGAAGATTACAAACCATGGTACATAAAAAAGGACTTGCTACCACTGCAAAAGGAGCAAGACAGTTTGTTATACATGGACATATAGCTTTAGATGGGAAAAAAGTTGATTCACCAAGCTACATGATAAAAAGAGGGGAAGAAGACCTTATAGGATTTTACCCAGCTTCACCAGTAGAAAAACAGTACAAAGCAAGAACTGAAAAAACAGGTACTGATGAATCATAACTTAAAAAGGTGATATGATGGCAGAGAAAGAAAAATGGGGTGTAGCTAACATTTATTCATCCTTTAACAATACTATAATCACTATAACTGATATAACTGGAGCAGAAACCATTACACAATGGTCTGGTGGAAAAGTTGTAAGGGCAGATAGGCAGGAGTCATCTCCATTTGCAGCAATGGAAGCAGCAACAAGAGCAGCTGACGACGTTAAAGAGAAAGGAATAATTGGACTACACATAAAAGTAAGAGCCCCTGGTGGAAACGGACCAAGAACTCCGGGACCTGGTGCACAAGCTACAATAAGAGCTCTTGCAAGAGCCGGTATCAGAATAGGAAAAATAGAAGATGTTACCCCAATTCCTCATGACGGTACAGGAAGACCTGGAGGTAAGCGGGGAAGAAGGGTCTAACATGGAGATAGATGTTCGAGAGAAAAATGATAATGAACTCACATTTATCGTCGATGGTGTAGATATTTCCTTTATAAATGCAATAAGGAGAATATGCACTGTCGAAGTTCCAACACTTGCCATAGAAACAGTTGCAATAGTTAAAAATGACGCTGCTTTATTTGATGAGGTTTTAGCCCATAGATTAGGGTTAGTACCACTTGAAACAGATATAGAAGCATTTGAACTGGCATCTGAATGTGACTGCGAAAATGGCTGTCCAAGCTGCAGTGTATCTCTAATTTTAAAAGAAGAAGGTCCTAAAGTTGTATACTCTGGAGACCTTAGTTCAACTCATGAAGCTGTAAAACCAGTATATGATACAATTCCACTTCTAAAATTAAGAGAAGGGGAAGAAGTAGAACTTGAAGCTATAGCAAAACTTGGAATTGGATTGGAACACGCCAAATGGCAGCCTACAACAACATGTGCATACAAGTACTACCCTTTAATTACAATCGATGATACTTGTGAAGCATGCCAGAAATGTGTGGAACAATGTCCAAGAAATGTACTGGACTATGATGAGGCTGAAGGAAAAATCATTATCACAGATATCGAGAACTGCTCAATGTGCAAAACCTGTGTGAGGGGATGTGAGCAGGAATCAATTCATGTTGAATCACAGGAAGGTAAATTTATATTTAAAATTGAAACAGACGGGTCATTATCTCCTGAAGAAGTTTTAGTAAATGCATGTGATATCCTGAAGGATAAATCAGAAAAAATTGTGGCATTTTCTAAAGGAGGAAGTTAAATGAAACTTACAAAGACAAATCCGAAAATCACAGAAATTATAGGGAACCTTAAAGAAAAGTCATACCATGAAGATGTCAAAATATGGAAAGATATCGCAAAAAGGCTTGAGAGATCAACCAGAAGGTATGCAGAAGTTAACTTATCTAAAATAAACAGACATTCATCTCCAGATGAAACCATCATAGTCCCTGGAAAAATCCTTGGAAGTGGTGAACTGGACCATAAAGTTAACGTGGTAGCACTCAGCTTCTCAAAAAGAGCAGAAGAAAAAATAGATGCTGCTGGCGGTAAATGTTTAGGAATCTCAGAAATTCTCGATGAAAATCCAAAGGGAAATAAAATAAGGATAATCGAGTAAAAAAGGTGTATTTTTATGATTATAGATGGCGAAGGACTCATTATGGGAAGACTTGCAAGTACAGTAAGCAAGATGCTTCTAAATGGTGAGAGTGTAGTAGTTTTAAATGCCGAAAAAATTTTAATTTCAGGCACAAAAGAATGGGCATATGCCAGGTACAAACAAAGAGTTGACAGAGCAAGTATATCAAATCCAAGGAAAATGGGACCAAAATACCCAAGAAGACCTGATGATATATTTAGAAGAACTGTAAGAGGAATGATACCTTACAGGAAAACAAGCGGAAGAGAAGCATTCAAAGGTCTTAAAGTCTTTGTAGGAATACCAAAAGAATTTGCAGATGCTGAAATCTTTAAATTAGAAGAAGCAATGCCTAAAAATATTAAAAAAAGTATCGAACTTGGAACCATCTCAAAGTTACTTGGAGCGAAGTTTGAAGTATAGGTGTTAATATGAAGAAAGTAATTCACACAAGCGGAAAAAGAAAAACTGCAATAGCTAGGGGCAAATTCAGAGAAGGAAAAGGAAGAATTCGAATAAACAAACGCCCAGTTGAACTTTATGATCCAGAACTTGCAAGACTCAAAATTACAGAGCCATTAGTACTTGCTGGAGACATCGTCAACAGTATCGATATCGATGTTAAAGTTGTCGGTGGGGGAGTAATGGGACAGGCTGAAGCTGCACGTATGGTCATAGCGAAAGGACTCATACAGTGGACAAGCGACATGGATTTAAAAGAAAAATTCACTCAGTATGACCGAACTATGCTCGTTGGTGACCCTAGAAGATCCGAACCTAAAAAGTACGGTGGAAGGGGAGCCAGAGCTAGAAGGCAGAAAAGTTACAGGTAATCTATTATTTAATCTTCTTGCCCAGAAAAAACCTTTATATTTTTAACTTATTAAATGCAAGAAGATTTAAAATTATTTTAAATATTTCCTATTTTTTTATAAAAAAGGATTTATTTAAAAACTAGAATATTAAAATATGATTTGTAATATACAGAAAAAATGTTTATATTAATATAATTTCTGTAATTTTACAGATATAAGGAATTGATTAAAAACTAGAAAGATGGTAAAACATGATTCCTATACGATGTATAAGCTGTGGTAAAGTTGTCTCTGCTTTTTTTGATGAATACAAAAAAAGGGTAGAAGACGGAGAAAACCCAAAAGAAGTTCTTGATGATCTTGGAATTTCTAAGTATTGTTGTAGAAGAATGTTAATAGCTCACGTTGAAGTATGGTGAGGGGCTGTAGGGTAGCTTGGTCCATCCTCCCAGCCATTGAACTAAATATCAACAATTCTTGAAATAATATTTTTTCAACTGGATCGGGGATGGTCACACCGGAATGCTGGCGACCCGAGTTCAAATCTCGGCAGCCCCATTAACTTAAGAGAATTTCTAAAAACCCATTTCATAATTCCCAAAAATCAAAAATTTTGATTTTTGATGATTTTGACAGTGTTTTGGGCCTTCGAAAATTGTCAAAATTTTTAATTTTGACGTTGAGGAAATCTACGATTTCCGAACCGCAAATCTTTCAGATTTGCAGGCATCGAAAAACTTCGTTTTTCGAATGCTTCGTTTTCGAGTTCGGGAAATTTTCAATTTGCAAACATAAAACTTACCGTTTTGATAGGTTAATAGAAATTCTCTTATGAAATTAAAAGGTTCAGTATTGAATCAGGAGAAGATGTTATGTCATCTGAAGAACTTACCAGGTTTGAAAAAGCAAGAATCATTGGTGCAAGAGCTCTCCAGTTATCAATGGGGGCAAAACCCGTAATAGAAATTGAAGGGTCAATTGATCCAATAGATATTGCACGTTTAGAACTTAAAAAAGGCGTAATTCCTCTTGGTATTAGAAAATAACCACTATTTTATGAAATTACAGCATACTGAGAGTTGCATTGGTAAAATGATAATTGGAATGAATCTATAATTTTATCACAACTGTGAATAGGCGCTGATAATTCAAATGATAAATGTGGTTTTAAAGGAAATAGGTGGTACTGATAATCTATCATCTATAAAGAGGTGTTTTTGTGGATAGTATTATTGAAGACGTCCGTGTACGAAAAATTTTAGATAGTAGGGGAAACCCAACAGTAGAAGTAGATGTTTTAACATGGAATGGTTTTGGAAGAGCTGCAGCACCAAGTGGTGCCAGTACAGGTATACGTGAAGTTACAGCATTTCCAGAAGGCGGTGTTGATAAAATAATAAGTGAAGTTGAAGATGTTATCTCATCTGAACTTATTGGAATGGATGCCGAAGACTTAAATGATATAGATATGGTTTTAAAAGAAATAGATGGTACCGATAACCTATCTTCTATAGGTGGTAACACTATAGTTGCTGTTTCAATGGCAACTGCAAAGGCTGCCGCTGCATCTTATAACCTGCCGCTTTACAAATTCCTGGGAGGAATCACCAAAAATGAAATTCCATATCCTTTAGGAAATATGATAAACGGTGGAGCACACGCTGGTGAAAATGCACCTGATATTCAGGAATTTTTAGTTCTTCCAGTAGGAGCAGAAAGTATAACTGAAGCAGTGTTTGCAAACTCAAGCGTTCATAAAAAAATTGGTTCCCTCATAAAAGCCAAAGACAGCACTTTCACTGGTGGAAAAGGAGACGAAGGTGGATGGGCACCTAACCTTACCAATGAAGAAGCCCTCTCAATCCAGGCAAAAGCCTGTGAAGAAGTAGGCGATGAACTTGGAATTGAAATAAGACCCTGCCTTGACATGGCCGCAAGTGAAATGTGGGACGGCTCTAAATATGTTTATGAGAGAGAAGGCGTAAGCAGAGATATTGGTGAACAGATAGACTTTGTTAAAGAAATCATTGATACTTATAACATGTTCTATGTTGAAGATCCTATACAGGAAGGCGATTTTGAAGCATTTGCAGAACTTACCCGAAAATCAGGGGACAAATGCCTTATCTGTGGAGATGACCTGTTTGTGACCAATGCAGAAATTCTTCAGGAAGGAATTGATGTAGGTGCTGCAAATTCAATTATCATAAAACCAAATCAGATTGGAACATTAAGCGATACCTACGCAACAGTTAAACTTGCAAAAGCCAATGGTTACGTACCAGTTGTATCACACAGATCTGGTGAAACAACCGACGAAACAATAGCTCACTTAGCAGTTGGATTCGCAAGCCCAATAATTAAAACTGGAGCACTGGGCGGAGAAAGAATCGCAAAACTTAACGAACTTATCAGAATTGAAGAAGAGATGATCAATCCAAAAATGGCAGATATTTAAACACAAGGTGATACATATGGTTAAGATAACTATCGACCACGATAAATGCGACGGTGCAGACTGCGCAGAATGCGTCGACGTATGCCCAATGGAAGTCCTTATAATTGAAGGGGACAAAATAGTTATTGTAAATAAGGAAGAATGCAGCTTATGTGAAGTTTGCATGGATGTATGTCCTAATGAGGCAGTAGAAGTTGAGGATGATGAATAATCATCCATCTCATTTAGGAAAAGCCGTTAAAACGGACTAAAAAACCACTAAATTTTGGAATATTAAAAAATACATAAAATTTTATATAAACACAAATTTTTAAATTATTGAGGTGATTAATTTGTCAGAACTTTTAATTCCATTAGACAAGTACTTAGCAGCAGGTTTACACATTGGAACTCAGCAAAAAACTAAAGACATGGAACGATACATATATAGAGTAAGAGCAGATGGGCTCTATGTTTTAGATGTAAGGAAAACCAACGATAGAATAGTATCAGCAGCAAAATTCCTTGCAAAATATGACCCTGACGATATATTAGTTGTGTCCACAAGACAATACGGTCAGGCTCCTGTTAAGAAATTTGGAAAGCTCACTGGTGCAAAAACAATACCTGGAAGGTTCATACCAGGAACATTAACCAATCCAAATTACGCTAAATTCATAGAACCAAAAGTACTTGTAGTAACAGACCCAAGATCCGATTCACAGGCTATAATTGAAGCAAAACAGATAGGAATACCTGTTGTTGCACTCTGTGATACAGAAAACTTACTTGGAAATGTAGATATTGTGCTGCCTGTAAACAACAAAGGTAGAAAAGCTATTGCACTTGTCTACTGGTTACTTGCTAGACAGATGTTAAGGGCAAACGGAGCATTAGGCGAAGATGAAGACCTCGAAATGCAGCCAGCTGATTTCGAGTTAAAAATTTAATCTTTAAACTATGCTTAAAATCATAGATTTACAGCGTTCAGCTAAAATCTATGTATTTTCGAAAATATTTCGAATTTAAATCGAGGAATATGATTTGCCATACTTCCCGATTAACAGCTTACAGATCCTATGAATCAAACTTTTTGGTGCTTTTAAGATGTGTAAGCTGACTTGAGTAAAAACTAACTCAATTGAAATTGTAAATATTAACCAAAATTGAGTTTAAAAACAAAAGAGGCAGTGATTTTATGATAAGAAAACCTGCAGTTGCAGGCGTTTTTTATGAAAGTAATCCTGAGTCTTTAAAAAACAGAATAGAATGGTGCTTTAAACATGAATTGGGTCCCGGAAAAATCCCAACTATGGGTAATAAAAGGGAAATAAAGGGTGTAATGGCACCTCATGCAGGTTACCTGTATTCCGGGCCAATTGCAGCACATTCTTACTATAAGATCGTAGAGGATGGATTTCCAGAAACTTTCGTGATCCTGTGTCCTAACCACACTGGACTTGGATCAGGCATATCAACAATGTTGGAAGGAGAATGGGAAACGCCCTTAGGAAATGTAGAAATAGATACTGCATTTGCAAAGGAAATGATAGAGGATGCAGGAATCATTGATTCTGATGTGTCTTCTCATGTCCGGGAGCACAGCTGTGAAGTGCATCTACCATTTTTACAGTATTTCAGTGATGATTTCAAAATTGTTCCAGTAACCATGTGGATTCAGGATCTTGAAACATCCTATGATATAGGTAATTCCATAAAAAAGACAGCAGAAGCCCTTGGAACCTCTGTTGGAATAATTGCAAGTTCAGATATGACCCATTACAGGCCGCAAAATATTGCAGCTACAAATGACAAACAGGTCCTGGATGCAATAGATGCGATGGATGAAAAACTAATGATGAAAAGAGTTTTAGACCTTAACGTTACGATGTGTGGTTATGGTCCTGTAGCATCGACTATTATTGCTTCAAAAGGGTTAGGGGCCCAAAATGCAGAAGTATTGAAATACGCAACGAGTGGAGATCTAACTGGAGATTACAGTGCAGTAGTTGGTTATGCATCTGCTATGTTCTGGTAAATATAAAGTTAAATAAATAATATAAATCTGCCAATAATGTCTACTTAGTCACTATTGACGCTTAAATCATTAAATTAAGATTATCAAGATTATCACGGTGAATTAAATGCACGTCAAGGCATCTGCACCAGGAAAAGCAATCCTATTTGGAGAACATGCAGTTGTATATGGCAAACCTGCCATTGCAATGGCAATAAGTAAAAGGTCATGTGTAGAAGTCTTAGAAGGCAGCACCACTAATATAAATGTAAATATTAAAGATTTAGGAATAAGAGGGTGTATTGATTTTAACAGCGGAGCTATCATATCTGATTCTCCTAAGAAAGGCATCCTGAAGTACATACTGGAATCCATTAAAAAAGTCCATGATGGTTCTGGAATAGATATAAATATAGATGTAAATATTCCCATTGGTGGGGGACTCGGGTCTTCAGCAGCGGTAACTGTTGCCACAATTGCAGCAGTTTCTGCATATAATGAAATAGATTTAAAAGAAGAAGAAATAGCCAAATATGCCCATGAAGTTGAACTGGTTGTTCAAAAATCTGCAAGCCCTTTAGATACTACTATAAGTACCTATGGTGGGTTGATTTATTTAGAAGCAAATGCTGAAGACATTGTGCAGTTGGATATTGATTATGATATTCCTGTTGTTATAGGATATACTGATACAAGGGGAGATACAGGAAAACTTGTTGAAGCAGTTAGAATAAGAAGAGATATATATCCTAATATCATTAATCCAGTAATTGATTCAATTGAACTTATAACGGAAGAAGCAAAACAAGCAATCCTTGAAAATGATAAAAAAAGGGTTGGAGAACTTATGAATATAAATCATGGGCTTTTAGATGCCATTGGTGTTAACACGAAAGAACTTTCAAGCATGGTTTATACTGCAAGAAATGCAGGAGCATGCGGATCTAAAATAACTGGTGCCGGCGGCGGCGGCAGCATAATAGCATACTGCCCTGGCGGAACTGCCAATGTCATATCTGCAATCAATGAAACAGAAAATGCTTTAAAGGCAGATATTTCAAAAGAAGGAGTAAAAATTACAACTTTATACTAATTTACACTAATCTAGAGGTTGATGCTAATTGATTATTCTTAAACTAGGGGGTAGCGTGATCACAAAGAAAGAGGCAGAAGAGCCCCTTATTGATCATGATAATTTAAATAGAATTTCAGGCGAAATTGCAGATTCATCATTTGACAAGCTCATAATTGTACATGGGGCAGGTTCATTTGGACATCCATCTGCCAAAAAATATGAAATAGGCAGCCCAGTAACAGATGAAGAAGATTTTGCCAGAAAAAAACTTGGATTTTGCATTACGCAGAGCTGGGTTAAAAAATTGAATACTCTTGTTTGTGATAGTTTAAGGGAAAAAGGAGTTTTAGCAGTCTCAGTACAACCATCATCATTCATTATAACTAAAAACAAACGAATCCATTCTTGTAATTTGGATTTAATTAATAAATATTTAGAATTGGGATTTGTCCCGGTTATCTACGGAGACGTGGTGCCGGATCTGGACGAATCTATAAAAATATGTGTTTTATCTGGTGATCAGATAATAAACTATCTGGGGGAAAATTTGAAACCAATGCGTGTTATTTTAGGTTCTGATGTAGATGGTATCTACACTAAAAACCCGAAAAAATACGAAGATGCAAAATTATTGAATACCGTTACGTCATGTGATGACCTTGTTGCAGAAGGTTCATTAAACGTGGATGTCACTGGTGGAATGAACGGGAAACTTACAGAACTTATAGAGCTTGCACAACTTGGAGTTGAATCTGAAATTATAAATGCAGGTAAAGAAAACTTTGTTAAAAGAGCTCTAAATCATGAAAAAGGAATTGGAACCATAATTAAAAAGAAATAAATTAATTATTTAACTGAATTATGAAGCTATTTATTTGGAAAAATATTAATCAGAAAGATTGGAACTCTAAGAAATAAATTTAATCATTTAGTTTATGAAAGAGTTTTAAATCACATACTCATAATAATTTAAGAATTAATGGACGTAATTAAAAAAGAAGGAAGTATATCATGACTTCAGAACGGAAACTAGAACATTTATTAATATGTAATCAGCGTGATGTTGAATATCGGGGTAAAAGTACTGGATTTGAAGATATAGAACTCATCCATAAAGCTCTTCCTGAAGTGGATAAAGAAGGAATTGATGTATCAATAGACTTTTTTGGAAAAAAATTAGATATTCCTTTAATAATATCAGCTATAACTGGAGGACACCCTGCAGCAACTAAAATAAATAGAGAACTTGCAAAAGCCGCAGATGAACTTAATATAGGGATGGGCGTTGGAAGTCAGCGTGCTGCTGTAGAAAATAAAGAGCTTATCCCAACCTACAGTGTAGTAAGAGAAAATGCACCATCTGCATTTATAATAGGTAACATAGGTGCACCGCAGATAGAATATGCAGAAGCTGCAGCTGGAATGATAGAAGCAGATGCCCTTGCAATTCATCTAAATACTTTACAGGAAGCAATTCAGCCTGAAGGAGATATTGATGCAAGAGGATATGTTGAATCAATCGAAAAAATTGCAGATATAATTGATATGCCTATTATTGCCAAAGAAACAGGTGCAGGAATCTCAAAATCAGAAGCAGTAACTCTGGAAAAAGCAGGTGTTAATGCAATAGATGTTGCAGGTTCTGGAGGCACAAGCTGGGCTGCAGTTGAAACATACCGAGCTAAAGAAGATTATATTGGAAACTTATTCTGGGATTGGGGGATTCCAACTGCTGCAAGTACAGTTGAAGTTTGTGAATCTGTAAATATCCCCGTAATATCATCTGGAGGTATAAGGAGCGGCCTTGACGCTGCTAAAGCATTAGCGTTAGGAGCTGAATGTGTTGGAATTGCTCTACCTCTTCTTAAGGAAGCCTATACAGGTTATGAATCTGTGGTTAAAAAAGTTGAAGAATTTAAAGAATCACTCAAGATTGCAATGTTTCTGGTTGGTGCAAACAACGTAAAAGAACTTAGAAACTGTGATCTGTTAATACGTGGTAAAACACGTGAATGGCTTACTGAAAGGGGCATTGATACCAAAAAATATGCCCGTAGAATTTAATTAGATTGTAACCGGTTTAATGAAATAAATATAGATAATTTACTTAATTTAAAATATAAATACGAATTTAAAATGGAATACAGTTTAAACTGGTTATCATTACAATAATCAATATTATTGCAAACTTTAGAGATTTGATAAGCTGTAAATGTAGCTTAATCAATAAAAGGTTTGTTTTATACGTAAAAAGACGCACGGAGGTCAAAAATGAGCGTTGAAGTAATAGCAATTGGTGGATATGAAGAAGTCGGAAAAAACATGTCCGCTGTTAAAGTCGGAGATGATGTTGTCATATTTGATATGGGAATTCATCTTGATAGAATTCATATTCATGAAGATACAGATATCGCACGAATGCACAGCCTTGATTTGATTGAGAGAGGTGTTATTCCTGACGATACTTTAATGAAAGAAGTTGATGGAAAAGTAAGGGCAATTGTCTTTACACATGGACATTTAGATCATATAGGGGCTGTTGCAAAGCTTGCACACAGGTATGAAGCTCCTATAATAGCAACTCCTTACACTTTAGCTCTTATAGAGCGAACTATTAAGGCAGAAAAGAAATTTACAGTTACAAATCCCCTGCAGGTTTTAAACCCTGGTGAGAAATGTCAGATATCTCCAGATATAACACTTGAGTTTATACAGATGACTCACAGTATTCCGCAAACTGCAATGGCAGCTTTACACACGTCTGAAGGTATTATAGTCTATTCAAATGACTTTAAATTTGACAACTATCAGCTGCTTTCTCCACCCCCAAATTACAGCAGATTAAAAGAACTGGGAAGAAAAGGTGTTCTTGCAGTTATAGTGGATACTACCAGGGCTTCGGAAGAAGGGGAAGCTAAAACTCATTCTGAAAAGATTGCAAGGATCATGCTTAAGGATATAATGCTTGGTCCAATGGATGAAAAGAGCGGGATGCTTGTTACAACATTTTCATCCCATATAGAACGTATCCAGGCTATATGTAATATAGCAAAGGAAAGCGACAGGCAAATGCTGCTTCTTGGAAGATCCATGGAGCGTTTCTGCAGTATAGCTGAAAATATGGGAATTTTAAAACTTCCTGCAACTGCAAGTATATATGGAAGTCCAAAGGCAGTAAACAAAGCCCTTGCAAGGGCAGAAGAAAAACGATCAGAATATCTTTTAGTTACAACGGGACATCAGGGAGAGCCAGATGCACTTTTACCTCGTATCGCTGGTGGAAAAACACATTTCAATGTTAGGAATGGTGATAATGTGGTAATATCTGCACCTATCATTCCAAACCCTATGAATGTTGCAAACAGGAACTTGCTTGAGCGAAGACTTAAATCAAGTGGTGCCAGAATATTTACAAATGCCCACGTATCAGGACATGCAGGACGTGAAGACCACAGGGACTTCATAAGAATGCTCAATCCAATGCATATTATTCCATCACATGGAAGTCTTGAAATGCTTGCATCTTATACTGAACTTGCCGAGGAAGAAGGTTATAAACTAGGAAACAATATTCATATATTAAGAAATGGCCAGGCACAGGTATTTAACGGAGGAGTTTGATGAAAGTAACGCAGGTACTTAAAAAATATTCTGAAAACGTTGATGTAGAAATTGAAGAATCATTGAAAACCATTGATCCTTCATCCCTCGGTGAAGCATCAGCTCATTTAACCAAAGCTGGGGGCAAGAAAATGCGCCCAGCACTTGTTGTATTATGCTGTGAATCTGTTGGGGGCAAAAAGGAAGATGCTTTTAAAACAGCCGCAGCAGTGGAACTGATCCATACTTTCTCCCTTATACACGACGATATAATGGATAAAGATGATATGAGAAGAGGAAAACCATCAGTTCATGCTATATGGGGAGAACCGATGGCAATTCTAGCTGGAGACACCATATTCTCAAAGGCATTTGAATCTATGCTTGAAACAAACATAGAAAATGTCCAGCCTCAAAGAATTATGCGCGCCATGAGCGCTGCAGTAGATGCATGCATTAAATTATGTGAAGGGCAGGCATTAGATATTGGATTTGAGGGAAAATTAGATGTTAAAGAAGAAGAATACCTGAACATGATCTACAAGAAAACTGCTGCACTTATATCTGCTGCAACTAAAGCAGGGGCTCTAATCGGTGGGGGAACAGATGAACAGATCGACGCTCTTGCAGAATACGGAAGATTAATTGGAATGGCATTCCAGATTCAAGATGATTACCTTGATGTGGTAAGTGATGCTGCTGAAATTGGAAAACCCGTTGGCAGTGATATAGTTAAGGGTAAAATGACCCTTATGGTTGTTCATACGCTTTCAAAGGCATCAGATGAAGATAAAGAAAGGTTAATTTATATATTAAACCAGAATGATGAGAGTTTAGTGGATGATGCAATTGCACTGTTTGAAAAATACGGCGCAATTGAATATACTCGAAATATAGCTCTTGAAGATGTTAAAACTGCAAAAGAGCTTTTAAATGTTTTAGATGATTCTGATGCAAAAACAGCCCTTGAATTATTCGCTGATTTTGTAATTGAAAGGACTCACTAGGACATCTTTTATTTATATTCCAAAATTTTAGGCATCCATGAAATACGTTTTCGGGATCCTAAAATCAAATTTTAAGACTTTCGAAAATCTTAAGTTTTCGAGTACCCCAAGCAAAAGTTGCTTGAGGGTTTTTATTATTATTTATTTCTGTGGGTGATTTTATGAGCGATTTAGAAGACCTTTTATATAAATATGCCCTTATGAATGCAGTTAAACATAAGGGAACAGCCCAGATGGGTGCTGTAATCGGCAGTATTATGAGTTCCCATGCAGAGTTTAGAAGCCAGGCAAAAGAAGTTTCTAAACTTGCAGGCCAGGTTGTTGGAAAAGTAAATTCTATGGATCCCGAAACTCAAGCCAGTGAACTTGCCAAAAGAGGCGGATTAGTAGAAAAAGAAAAGAAAGTGGAACAAAAAGGACTTTCAGACCTTCCAGATGTTAAAGGTGAAGTTGTCTTAAGGTTTGCACCTAACCCTAGTGGCCCTCTCCATATAGGGCATGCAAGGGCGGCTGTTTTAAACAATGAATATGTAAAGAGGTACGGCGGTAAACTGGTTCTCCGTATTGAAGATACAGATCCGCGCAGGGTTGATCCAGATGCCTATGAAATGATAGATGAAGATCTTCAGTGGATGGGCGTTGAAATTGATGAGAAAATTATTCAAAGTGACAGGCTTCCAATTTATTACGAATATGCAGAAAAGCTCATTGAGATGGGTGCAGCTTACATGTGCGACTGTGAAGCCGGTGAATTCAAAAAATTAAAAGACCAGTCACTGCCGTGCCCATGCAGAGATTTAGGTGTGGAAGAGAATCTCAAACGTTGGAGAAACATGGAAAACCTTGATGAAGGAGAAGCGGTGCTTCGAGTTAAAACTGACATAGAACATAAAAACCCTGCAATAAGGGATTATGCTATAATGAGGATTGTAGATGCTGAACACCCTCGTATTGGTAGGAAATATAAGATTTACCCAATGATGAATTTCTCCGTGGCTGTAGATGATCACCTGTGTGAAATCACACATGTCTTACGTGGAAAAGACCACCTTGCAAATTCTGAAAAACAGAAGTACTTATACAACTACTTCGGCTGGGACATACCAGTTTTCATACACTATGGAAGACTTAAAATGGAAGACATTGCTTTAAGTACTTCTAAAGCAAGGGCAGGTATAGATGAAGGTATTTATTCTGGATGGGATGACCCAAGACTTGGAACAATAAGGGCCATTGCAAAGCGTGGAATAATGAAAGAGGCCATTCAAGAGCTCATGAATGAAATAGGTGTTAAAATGGCCGATTCAGTTGTAAGCTGGAAGAAAATATACGGATTAAACCGTGCGATTTTAGAAGAAGCTGCAAACCGGTATTTCTTTGTCTGGAACCCTGAAGAAGTTATAATAGATGATTTCCCTCAAGAAAACAAGGAAATAATTAAAAGACCGTTACACCCTGACTTTTTAGATCGCGGATACCGTGAAATTCCATTCAACGGCGAAGTTTATCTTGTAAAAGAAGATTTATACGAAGGATTTAAAGAAATCAAGATAATTAACGACCAGATTTCAGAAAAAAACACTGAAATTGATTCAGATATTCTAGAATTTGCAAAAGAATTAGAATATGAACTTGCTGATAAACTGTTTTATAAAGCTATAAGGCTTATGGACGCACTGAATATAATTATTTTCCGATTAGACTATGCCGATGCAGAAAAAGATTATATTGGGGTCGTGTATAATTCAAACTTTGAAGATGCAAAGAAAGTCGGTGCCCAGTTTATTCACTGGATCCCTGCAGAATATAACAGGGATGTAGAAGTTGTAATGCCTGATGCAAGTGTCACAGCTGGTCTTGCAGAACCTTCATGCAAGGACTTAAAAGTTAATGATATTGTGCAGTTTGAACGTTTCGGGTTTGCAAGGTTAGATGAAATAGTTGATGGTAAGTTGAGATTTTACTTTGCACATAAATGAATAAATAAATTAACCAATATATAATTAGGACTAAAAGAGGACTTAAAATGGCAGTCAAAATTAATGAGAACTATCTATTACTTAAGAGCAGTTATATATTTGCAGAAATTGCTCACCGTGTTGATAAATATCAAAATGAACACCCTGATGCCGACGTTATCCGTATGGGTATTGGTGACGTCACAAGGCCGTTACCAAAGGCAGTGGTAAACGAATTCAAAAACGCAGTTGATGAAATGGGCCAGGCTGACACATTTAGAGGTTACGGGCCGGAACAGGGATACGATTTTCTAATTGAAGAAATCATCAAAAATGATTACGCTCCAAGGGGAATTCAATTAGATAATGATGAAGTATTCATCAGCGACGGGGCAAAATGTGATACCGGAAACATCCAGGAAATATTTGGGCTGGATAATGTAATAGCAATAACAGACCCAGTTTACCCTGTTTATGTGGAAACTAACATCATGGCAGGACGTGGAGGCCCTATGGGAGAAGACGGAAAATATCAGGGACTTGTTTATCTTCCATGCACAGAAGAAAATGACCTTGTACCTGCACTCCCACAAGAAGATGTAGACTTAATCTATTTATGCTTCCCAAACAACCCTACAGGTACTGCTCTTACAAAAGAACAGTTAGCTAAATGGGTAAACTATGCCAGAGAAAACGATGCAATAATTCTCTTCGACGCAGCTTATGAAGCTTACATACGTGAAGACAACATCCCTCACAGTATCTATGAAATAGAAGGGGCAAAAGAAGTGGCAATTGAATTCAGGAGCTTCTCTAAAAATGCAGGATTTACAGGTACCAGATGTGCTTACACTGTAGTACCTAAAGAACTCATGGGCTATGACGGGGAAGGAAATCCTCAAGCTTTAAACCCTCTGTGGAACAGGAGGCAGACAACCAAATTCAACGGTGTCTCTTATCCCATACAGGTCGCTGCCAAAGCGGTTTATTCTCCTGAAGGGCAGAAAGAAATCAAAGAATCAATTGATTACTACATGAAAAATGCTGAAATTATCAGGGAAAGCCTGACAAACATTGGCCTTAAAATTTACGGTGGAGTTAACTCACCTTATATATGGGTCAAAACACCAAACGGCATGGATTCATGGGAATTCTTTGACACCTTGTTAGATAAAGCCCATGTTGTAGGTACACCGGGTGTAGGATTTGGTCCAAGTGGTGAAGGTTACTTCAGGTTAACCGCATTTAACACGCTTGAAAATACCAAAGAAGCAATGAGCAGGATATCTAAACTATCCTTCTAATTGACCCGAATACTTACCTTTTTTCCTATTTTCTTAATTTTTAACTAAATACGATTTTTTCCTTATTTTTAAATGTCAAAATAAATTATATTTCTTTTTATCCCTAACTATCTAGAGATATTATTTATTAATAGCTTGATATTACTACTTAAGCCGCCAGCGGCAGCCGGCGGCGTATAAAATATGTAATTTTTAATATAAAATTTTTCCAATCTTATTACATTTCCAATTTAGAAATATCAGTATTCAACAACTTCAAATAAGTCTTATAAGATACTACCATATCTTCGGGCAATATTTTGTTTCTGCATTGATTTACAGCGTTACAAGCAGCAAGGAATGTTAAAGCAAAACCCTCCCCTGTTCCAAAAGTACTTGCATCTGAAACCCATTTAACAATTGTAATATCTCTGCGTATTCCGTTTATTTTATTAAATAGTTTTTTACCTCGCTTATCCCACTTAATCCCCTTCAATTCTTTATAAAATTCATTATTAGGGGGTTGGAAATTTACAGGTTTATCAAAATCATTTAATAATGACATTAAACGTTCTAAAATATCATGTTCTTTTACAGTATTTTCATGATTTAATTTCTTCTGAATGTAAGCATAGTCTACTTCACGAATTAACCCAAATAATGCTTCAAAATGAGTTGCAACAATAACACCTGTTAAAGAAGATATATAAAGCGGAGGCTTCTTAAGCACTTCAGAAGCTAATTTAACCTGCCTCAACTTCAAAAGATCATCCACAGTATCAATATACGAGGAATCTTCCTCTGGATTCATTTTACTAGCTTCATAAACTTTATCATAGATTTCAGAGTCCATTAAAGTTTGTACACCATCAAGAGCTTCCTTTAAACCCTCAACATCAGGAAAATCTTTCAATATTTTCTCTGCATTTTTTTTGTTTTTTTGTTTTTCCTCGTCAATATTCCATTCGATATTTTCCCACAAACCCATTTTTATCGCCATCCTATCCAGCTTTTAAAAAATCATTAAATGCATCTACTTACATCATTATAACTATTTCGTCCAGCGGGCACAGCCGTGTGGATTATTGGTTTAGCATCAATTATAAGTTTATTACTGTATCTTGTTAATCCCATCCCTTATATAATCTACCAGTGCGTATCTGGTTGGATGGATTTAAAATGGTTTAATGACTTTAAATACAATTCAAAATATGATTAGAAATTTATTACCTAATTTACGTTATTTTTCATCTTTTCAAGCTTCTTAGGAATTTATCCGGAGTTCTACTCACTTTTCATCGAAAAAACATCACATGTAAATATTTTTTATTTATACATAACGCCGCCGGTTGCCGCTGGCGGCTCAAGTAGTAGCTGAAGCAAATAAATTCAAATCTCCAAATATTCAAGATAGGTGGATATAAGAAAATTTTTAGGAAATCTAAAAAACATCTTCAAAATCAAAACAAAAAATGAATTAAATCAAATTTTCCCAAGGGATTTCTTAAGTTATATTAACAACAGAATTTAGATCATTAGATATTGATTTTAATTTATTGGTGATTTAATGCAAAAAGCGCTGGAATATGTGGATGAAAATCTTGACACATTTATTGAAGACCTTAAATCAATATGTTCTATTCCATCTATATCTGTGCAAGATGAGGGCATAAATGAATGTGTAATAAGGATCAAGGAAATTCTTGAAGAATCAGGACTAAATGTTAAAGTACTGGAGTTAGAAGGGGCCAATCCTCTAATCTATGGGGAGTACAAACCTGAAAATTATAGTAAAACAATTATTTTTTACAACCACTACGACGTGCAGCCGGCAGATCCCCTGGAGCTGTGGACGAGCCCCCCTTTTGAGCCCTCCATTAGAGACGGCAAAATATTTGCAAGGGGAGTTGCAGACAACAAGGGGAATATTATAGCTCGAGTCAAGGCCGTTGAATCTATTTTAAAAACAGCAGGTGATCTTCCAGCAGCTGTAAAATTTGTTTTTGAGGGTGAAGAGGAAGTAGGGGGTGTATCACTCCCAAAATATATTGACAAGTATAAAGAACTATTTGAAGCGGATATAGGTGTCTGGGAATCTGGCGACAGACATGAGAATGGAAGGCCGTCTGTAAAGCTTGGTTACAAGGGGCTTGCATTTTTTGAATTTTTTGTTAAGAAAGCTGATAGGGACGTGCATTCCGGCAGGGCAGGACTAGTTCCTAATCCTGTCTGGAGACTAGTGGAGTTTTTAAGCAGTCTTAGAGATGAAAAAGGTAAAATCCTGATTGAAGGGTTCTATGATGATATTAAAATAACTAAAGAAGATGAAGAACTTTTAAAACAAATTCCTTTTGATGATGAGGAAACCAAGGAAGAATATGGACTAACTGAATTTGCAGGGAAATTTGAAGGGTTTGAGGCCCTGAAGTCCTTATATTTGAAACCAACATGCAACATCGATGGTATAAAATCAGGTTACATTGGAGAGGGAACCAAAACTATAGTTCCAAGTGAAGCCCTTGTTAAAGTAGACTTTAGACTTTTCCCAGGGCAGACACCTGAAAAGCTTCTTGAAAATCTCCATAAACATATAGAAAAATATGGATTCAGTGATATTGAGGTTAAGTATCATTACGGCTATGAATCAGCTAAAACACCACCCTCTTCATTTGCAGTGGATATAATTAGAGATGCAACTAGAAAAACATACGGCATAGAACCTTTAATTTATCCAATATCTGTTGGAAGCAGTCCTATTTATAATTTCATAAATAAATTAGGTATCCCAACAGTTTCTACAGGTGCAGAATACTGGGGTTCGCTAGTACATTCTCCAAATGAAAATATTAGAATAGAAGACTTCAGGCTTGCCCTTAAAAACATTGTAAATATAATTGATGAATTATCTAAACATTAGTGTCCTAAAATAAGAAATTTAAAAAAAGGTTTAGTAAGGTTTTATATTGTTATAGTAATCTTCAAAACGGGACCTGTAATTTTTAAGGCCGCGCAGGATCTGTTCATCGCTTTTACCAACCAAACGTCTTAAAGGGCAGTGAACAGACACAATAATTTCAGCAACATTCTTTATGTATCTAACTTCAATCTCTACTTTTTCTTTTTTACTAAACTCATATCTATTCAGCGTTTCTTCAATGTCTTTACATATGCTTTTAGGTAATTCATCATCTGAAAATATTATGGCGCATTCACGTGCAGTCTGGATACTTTCAGCCGTATCATATTCTTTTATACCTTCAAACCTGAGCATGATATCACTAGTAATACTTTATTTTTGATTGTGATATAGTTTACTGAAATATTGGGGACGATTTATTAACTGATTTGAAGTGCGTATTCTATTCAATTTTAGTAAAGAAGGTATTTAGATTTGAATCTGGGTAGGATAGCATGGAATACTTTGTTTTGAGTATGATATATTTTACTGAAATGTTATAAAAAAAATATTTAATTGATTTAATGCTTGTATTTTATTGAATTAGTTGTAAATAGTGTGTTTATCTTTAAATTTGAGCATGATAACATGGAATACTTTATTTTTGATTGTGATATAGTTTACTGAAATATTGGGGACGATTTATTAACTGATTTGAAGTGCGTATTCTATTCAATTTTAGTAAAGAAGGTATTTAGATTTGGATCTGAGTATAACGGCAAGTAATACTTTGTTTTGAGTATAATATATTTTACTGAAATGTTATAAGAAATATTTAATTAATTTGTTTGTATTTCATTGAATTAGTTGTAAATGGGTGTTTATCTTTAAATCACTTTATTCAAGTATGATATGTTTAACTGAAATATTTTAAAGTATTATATAATTTTTAATGAATGATTTAGATTAATTACAAATGTGGTTTCAAGTACCTGTAAACTGAGCATGGGCCATGTATGAAAATTTGCAGTTAATCTTTATATGATAAATGACAAATTAACTACGGCAATGCATGGGATATTAAAAAGTGAATTTTAATATTTTTTAAAGGTATTGTAAAAAAGATGGTTTAACAAAATTAGAATTAAACCAATGGAGAAACTATAAAAAATTAATTCAACGATTTTAAGGATACATTATAAAAGATAACATGTAATAGATAAACTTAGTTCTAAATGTTTTCATGATTTTTAAATAAATTAATATAAAACTTCAAACTCTTAGGGGAAAGATTTTTATCAAGGTCTTCCCATAGTATAAGAGGCGAATAATTATGGAGAATTAAAATATGACATGTAGTATATTAGTTGGTGGCGCCTGGGGAGATGAAGGTAAAGGTAAATGTATCACTTATCTTTGTGACAATGATAAACCAGACATTATAGCAAGAGCAGGTGTAGGTCCAAATGCAGGCCACTCTGTTGAAATTCACGGCGAAAAATATGGATTAAGATTAACTCCTTCCGGATTTGTACATACTGGTGCGAGAATGCTCATTGGAGCAGGAGTACTGGTTGATCCTGAAGTTTTCATGCATGAAATGGAATATTTAAATAAATATAATGTTAGGGACAGGACTTTTGTTGATTATAGATGTGCAATTATAGAAAACAAACATAAAGAACAGGATCAGGCTTCTGATTATCTTAAAAACAAAATAGGAAGTACTGGAACTGGATGTGGACCTGCAAACTCAGACAGAGTTATGAGGACTATAAAACTTGCAGAACAATATGAAGAACTTGAAGATTACCTAACAAATGTCCCTCAAGAAGTAAATGACGCATTAGATGATGATAAAGAGGTTTTTATTGAAGGATCTCAGGGATTCGGCCTCTCTCTTTACTACGGTACATATCCGTATGTAACAAGCAAAGACACAACAGCAAGCACATTTGCAGCTGATGTGGGTGTGGGACCAACCAGGATTGATGAAGTAATAGCTGTTTTTAAATCTTATATAACAAGAGTTGGTGAAGGACCTTTTGCAACTGAAATAACACAGGAAAAAGCTGAAGAAATGGGTATTGAAGAATACGGAACCGTAACTGGCCGTAGAAGGAGGGTAGGCTTATTTGACATGGAACTTGCAAGAGAATCATGCATGATAAACGGTGCAACTCAAATCGCATTAACCTGTGTAGATAAACTTTTCCCAAACTGTGAGAATGTAACAGACTATTCTAAACTTCCTGGAGAAGTTAAAAAGTTTATAGAAGAAATTGAAGGCGAAACAGGCGTACCTGTAACTATAATTTCAACAGGACCTGATCTCGAAGATACAATAGATTTAAGAGATGAACTTTTATAAGCCTTATTTTTTATAAATTTCTATTTTTCTTATTTTTTTAGTTTATGTAGATACCATTGATTTAAGAGATGAACTTTTATAATTATTTAATTTTATTTCTTTCTCATTTTTCTTATTTTTTTAGTTTAATTTCGTGTTGTATCTAATGAAAATTAATAAATAAAATAATTAATTGTTTATTTAGAAGAAATTGCTAAAAATAACCTATGACATATAGGCTGGGCAATAGAAAAAGCGTTAATTTTTAAAGTTTTAACTTTTTGTTAGATAGTTAAACTGATATATTTTTTATAATTATATCTGAAATCAACTATCAAAAATTTTAAATTTTTGTGCGCCACAAAAAACATAGTTTTTTGTCGACTATCAAAACTTAATTTTTGACGTCACAAAATCCTCAAAAACTGAAAGTTTTTGGGACTGTCAAACGCAAAGCGTTTGAGCATGTAAAAAATCTACGATTTTTTACGGTTGCAAATTGAAAATTTGCAAACATTGGAAATCGAAGATTTCCAAAGGTTAGAAAAATGCTTTGCATTTTTCTAAAATTCTACGAATTTTGCCGACTATCACAATCTTATGATTGTGATGTGTAAAATCAGAAATTTTACAACTTCGTTATATGAGCCTATAACGAAGTTTATTAAAATTTTTTTTAAGATAAGAAAATTAATTATTGTATGCCATGTGATACTTGTAAAAGAAATGGATATATCTGTGATCATGATTGGCGGAAGTCATGGATAAGAGGGTTGCAGCTGATGTGATTGTCATGGCAACACCTGTTTATTTATACCATGGGCGCAGATGAAAACTCTAATTGACAGAACATATCAAGATATATGGAAATCAAAGATAAAGACTTTTATTTCATTGCAACTGCGCAGTCACAAGAAAACAGGCTCTTGAAAGGATTATATGGAGATTTGAGGGATTTGCTCCTGTACTTAGTGGCGCGAAAGAAAAAAGTGTAATCTATGGAACTGGAGCTCGAAATATTGGTGATATTAAAGGTAGCAGTGCAATGACAGAAGCCTATGGGAAAAACAGTATAAAAAGAAGAAATAAATAGATAAACACACGTGTATGGATGCAAAAAGTCCATGAATAAATTTTATTAGTGCACAAAATGGAGAAGGGGAAGTTAAAGAAGTTTTTCGAATATGGCTTTAGATAAATTTGCAGAGTTTGTATTGATGCTTTCTACGGTGGGGTGAAATTTTAATTTATGCATGAACTGAACTTTTAAACAATTATAACTAGCAAATGTGCTCATATTAACTGTTTGATCAGTTGAAACCCTGTTTTATCTTTTTAAAGCACTTAATAGATGATATGGTCATTAACTGGATAGCCTCCTAATGTTTAAGATATTTGTATGGACATGCAATATTTTTTTTAAACTGGCTCTGAAAATGTGATTACACATTATGAAACCTATAAAACATTTTTAAGGCAATTTGTAAAATCCATATCTCCTATTTATTCTTCATCGCATCAAAAGCTATATCAATTAAATCTCTTAATCCTGCACTGACATTGTTTAACTGATTATCTGCGGCATAATCTTTGATTTTACGTATTTGGTCTTCACGTAAGGTATAATTACGTGGGATCATGCGTGGTTTTTGTCTATGCTGGTATTCATCGAGTGCTCCGTGTATGAGCTGCAGTAGTCTTGTTATTTTTTTGATTTCATGTATATTGGACGTATTTTCAAGTGCATCTTCAAGCAGTTCACGATCTTTTTCTAATCGTTCATTACTTGGTGAAGAGAATTTATTTGTTTCAAGTAGCTCTCTTAAAACAGTATTAAGATCTTCTTGTACATTCTCTAGATTTACTTTTAAATTTTTATCCTTAATTTCATCCATAACAGATCCCCTCCTACACTATACTATAGTATAGTGGTAGTATAAAAATATAGTTATTAATTGGAGTTGATTTTTTAATAGATTGCTGGTTAATGATTTGGATATGTTTGGCTAAAGTTAATTTAACGAATTAAATATTTTAGTAACGATATTATGGTCAGTATCTTTCCATTAAGTTATTTTGTGGTTTAAATGATTATAAAACTCAATAATTAACTATGATTAATAGATATGAAAATGTTATATATTTCCTCTGTGAGATTACAAATTAATCAGTAAAATGAGGGATAGCAATGGATGAACATGTAATAGAAGCGCTTGGAAAAGCAAGGGTTGTAGTAAGAGATGGCAAAGTGGTGGAAGTTGGAGAACCAAAAATCAATTACTGCCCCCTTTTTGATAAATACAGAGGAATCAAAGAGATTACACCGGAGGCCGTAAAAGAAAATATAGAATTTAGAATCAAAGATTTTGGAATGTGTACTTCCGAACGAAAATTACGTATGAAAGATTTTTTATCGTTTGGAGTATCTGAAACACTGGGAACTCTTCTTGATAAAGGTATAATTGACTGCGCGGTTATTGTAAGTGAAGGATGTGGAACTACCGTCGTTGAGGATCCTGAGTTTGTTCAGGGTATGGCTGGCAGAATATCTGCATTTTTAAGCACATCACCTATTGAAAAAATCATTGTTAAGGTAGGGCCTGAAAATGTTCTTAATCCTGAAACTGCTGAAATTAACCAGATTAAAGGTGTACTAAAGGCTGTTGAGATGGGCCACAAAAAAATAGCAGTTTCTGTTATATCTGCAGAGGATGCAAAAACACTCCGAGAAATTGAAAAAGAACATGAAGGGGTTAATATTTACATATTTGCTGCCCATGTAACTGAAATGTCTAAAGAAGAAGCTGAAGAGCTGTTTGATTATGCAGATGTTGTAACTGGCTGTGCTTCAAAATATATAAGAGAAGTTGGTGAAGGGAGAGAAATTTTCACTGCAGGTGCCTCTATACCAATTTATGGAGTTACAGAAGCTGGAGAAAAGTTTTTAAAAATAAGAATTGAAAAAATAGGGGGATTGAAGGATAAACCTGATGCTAAGATACCTGATCCTTTAATTTAATTTTTTTATTTTTAAATTCGATGATTTTTTGTGCAGTTCTGGAAATTTTGAAATTTAAGGTTTTTTTAGGTATAATTATTTGATAAAGAGCGGGTACTTGAAATCTGAATAAATTTGATCACCGGCTTATTGCTATGCGTGAGTTATATGTGTTACAGTAGGGACACTCAGGTCTAAACTCTAACACTAACCTTTTTTCTCCATACACTTCTTCTAATCGTGCAGGGGCACTCTCTGGAATGTCATATTCTTTTTGACAGTTATCACACTTTATAATCCATGCAGCTTTATTGACCATTTTAAATGTCCTCCATAAATTTAGGAGCATCTCAAAATACATCTGGCGATATTTTTAACTTAACACTCCAAATATTATTAATTATATTATAATTAATATTATTTTCTATTTTGGATGATTTACAGGATATAGAAATAAAATTTGAAGGATCAACCGATGGGAAGTTCAACTTACAAAAAAAATAACAATGTGGTTTGGGATGAACATAAAAAAATTAAATGGCAAAATCGAAAGATTAAAAATAAAAACTTGCTTTAACTCCCAAGTTAAAAATTTTTCAAAACGGGTATAAATAAGCAGGCACATATACCTGTAGCTGCTCATTTATGCTAATTTAACGATTTTAAGTATTTCATAACCTTATAACTTTAAATATTAAAAAATTGGTTGATAAATTGTGATTATTGAGTTGTGATTATTGAAATATATTTGTTAGTCTATAATTCCATACAACTTCAAATTGAAATTTTATAAAGAAATGAAGTCCCTATCCAACTTGGAGGTGAGTTATGTATGCGTTAGTTGGTTGAATAGGGAAAATAAAAAATAAAAGTGAATAAAAATTAAAGGAGGATCCCTATCCTGCAATATAAATTTGGAGGTAAATAAGATAAGTTTAAGGCAGGATAGGGATTTTTGGTCAAATTAAAGGTGAAAGGAGCTTAAGCTCCAGCTCCACCTGTTATCTGGTTTGATGTCATGTTGTACATCACTGGTTTTGGAAGTTCAATACCAATTGTTTCACTTATTACATCTTCCACTGTTTCAGCGAAGATGAATTCTATCTCATCTTTAACGTCCTGTGGAATATCATCTAAATCTTTTTCATTATCCTTTGGCAGGATAATTCTGTTTATTCCAGCACGATGGGCTGCAAGTACCTTCTCTTTAATTCCACCTACTGGAAGTACTGCACCTCTAAGTGAAATTTCACCAGTCATAGCCAGTTTAGGGTCAACTTTATGGCCTGTTACCAGTGATGCAATGGTGGTTAACAGTGCTACACCTGCAGACGGCCCATCTTTTGGAATTGCCCCTGATGGAACGTGGATGTGCAAGTCTTTTTTGTCAAACTCAATGCCTTCTAAATGGAATGCAAGTCTTGAACGAATCAGGCTTTGAGATATTTTAGCTGATTCTTTCATTACATCACCTAATTGGCCTGTAAGAGTTAATTTTCCATTACCTGGCATGAATGCACCTTCAATGAACAGGATGTCACCGCCTACTGGAGTCCATGCGAGACCTGTTACAACTCCTGGAGGGTTGTTTTTACCTGCCTGTTGTTGTGCGATAAGTTCATGGCCTAGTATGTCGTATAACATGTCTGATTTGACAACGTAAGGTAAATCAACTGTACCAAGTACAACTTTCTCTGATGCTACCCTTGCAACTGCAGATAACTGACGTTTAAGTCCTCTTACACCAGCTTCTCTGGTGTATTTTTCAATAATTGTTTTTAAAGCTTCGTCGTCGATTTGAAGTTGGGTGTCATCTAAACCGTGATCTTCAAGTACCTCTCCAATCAGGTGATTTTTAGCTATATGGAATTTCTCGTGGCTGGTGTAGCTGCCGACTTCTATGATTTCCATACGGTCCCTTAGCGGTCCTGGAATGTCTCTGAGTGAGTTTGCGGTTGCAATGAAGAATACATCGGATAGGTCGTAAGGTACTTCTAAGTAGTGGTCTGAGAAAGTGTCGTTTTGTTCTGGGTCTAATACTTCCAGTAATGCGCTTTCTGGGTCACCGTTTATTCCTGCTCTTATTTTGTCAACTTCATCTAAGATGAATACTGGGTTTCTTTCGCCTGCGCGTTTCATTCCCTGGATAATTCTACCAGGTAAAGCTCCGAGATAGGTTCTTCTGTGACCTCTGATTTCAGATTCGTCTTTAACACCACCAAGGCTGATTCTAACATATTTACGTCCTAAAGCTTCAGCAATGCTTTTACCTAAACTGGTTTTACCAGTTCCTGGAGGTCCTGCAAGTAATAAAATGGACCCCTGTTTGTTCTGTTTTAATTTCATTACTGTAAGGTGCTGGATGATCCTGTCTTTAACTTTTTCAAGTCCGTAGTGCTGTTCGTTTAAGAGTTTCCTTGCAGCTTCTATGTCAATATCTTTGATTTCGCTTTTACCCCATGGAAGGGCAACAAGCAGGTCAAGGTAGTTTCTTATGACGTTTTCTTCTGAGCTGTGAGGGCCCTGTCTTTCAAGTTTAGCCAGTTCTTCAAGAGCTACTTCTTTGACATCTTCAGGCATGTCTGCTTCTTCTATTAACTGCCTGTAATCTTTTTTACCGCTTCCGCCTTCTACATCGTCAAGTTCTTCTTGTATGGCTCTAAGCTGCTCTTTGAGCATGTTTTCTCTGTTTCTTTTGCTCATTTCTTCATTGAACTTTGCAGCCATTTCCATCTGGAACTTTACGGCTTCTTTTTGTTCAATTAAAATGTCTAAGAACTTTAAGCTCTTTTCTTTTAGTGATCGTATTTCAAGTAAGGCCTGTTTTTCTTCAAGAGATATTCTCATGTATGGGAAAACATAGGCTATGATTTTGGTTATGTCATCTAATTTATTTACCTGCTCAACATATGTTTTTGAGCCTTTGAAGTTTTCACTTATTTCAGAAACCAGATATTTGATGTGTTTGAGTATATCTTCTTCATCTTCTGGATCTAAGTCCATTATATCTGGAATTAACCTGTAGGTTGCCCTGTAATTTGTCCCTTCAGGAATTAGTTCATCTACTTCTACTCTTTCAACGATTTCCATTTTAATTTGATAGAAATCTTTCATTGCTTTGGCATTTTGAATTTTAATTAATGTACCTACTTGGTAGAAGTCTTCTTCGCTGTACAGTCCTTCAGTACTTCCTTCACGGACAGCAAGTGCAATTCCATAGAAGTCATCTGCTGCAACTCGCTTGTAGATTTCGCTACCAATTTTTTTACTAATTTTTAAGGTTATATCAGTCTTATTTAAATAAACTGTGTTTGGTATAACCAGTACAGACAATTCTTTGTTGATGTTCATTTCTGTCATGATATCACTCAAGGGTAGGTAGTTCCTTTTTTAAGGCCAAATTAGGCTTTAATTATTGTTTTACTTTCCTTGATTCTGTAATTATGTTAATTTAATATCTACTGCGCAAATTTGATAATGGATAAATGTTATTCGCGCTTTCCTGATTTGTTGCACTTTAAAAACAGGCAACCAAATAAAAAATCAATTTTTTCTTTGTGATTTATTAGGGCACTCTTGTTGAAGGTGTAATATATATAGTTACCCTGTTTTGTTGCGTTGAGGATCTTCGCAGTTTTTAGTATCTTAAGATGTTGTGAAGCAGCTGGTTGGGTTAAACCCGTTATCTTTGCCATTTCAGTAACACTAACCTTCTCCATTTCGCCGGATGCTAATTTATAGATTAACATCAGTCGGTTAACATTTCCGAGTGCTTTGAACAATTCTTCCAGTTCCTCTGATAAGTCGGAGGTGTGTTCAGAATTTATCCTCAACATAGTCTATAAGTATATACTTATATACTTATAAAGGTTTCGGTTTTAGATACATTTTGTTAGAAAAAAATTTGTATATTAGTAAATTAGAAGATGTTTGATTTAAACCTTTCTAAAAAAATTTAGATGAATATTTTTAAAATTTAGATGGCTAAAACAAAGTTTAACTAAACTATTAATTTTGCTCAATAGGCCAATATGACCAATTTCCATGGCTTGTGTCCTCATTTGTTCTTTCATGAATTGTTATATTCCCAATATTTATTTTTATTCTATTTATTTCGAAGTTAGTGTAACCAAAATTTATAGCATAATTTTTGTTATTTTCAAGATTAGTGGAATTAAGATTTCTTTTAAAGACTAATACTTTTGATATAGTTGAGTGGGGTCTAAGTATTAAGCTTCGTTTAAATATTAAATCTTTTTTAAAAGATTCTGTTGATAGTTCTGGATATTCTCCAATCATATCGAACCAGGATGATTTATTAGTATCCCTAGTCGAATTTAATTGTAAAAATAAATTTTTAATAACTAAATCTTGACCTCCGTCATTTTTTAGTTCTACTTGTAAGAGGATATAGTCTGAATTAGGTATGCTAACATTATTATTTATTCCAAATATTGTTGGATCTTCAATGTATAGGTCTCCTGGCATTGAACTGTATCCCAAACTAAAACATGCAACTATTAGTGACACAGTTACTGCTATAATAGAAATAATATCTGACTTTTTCCATGGTCTCCAAAAACTAGATATTTTCTTTATTTGATTGTTTTTTAATAATGATAATAATAGTAATATGCCTAAAATCCCACCTAAAATTCCAGATATAAATATAGATATGGGTAATTTCAGATAATACATATAAATTGCTAAGATTAAATCTGGAAATACTAGTGGAGAATTTATTATATTCCATATTGAAAAATTATAAGAAATAGTTTTGGTAATGCTATATGTTTCAGTACCAGATGTATAGAATATCATTGTAATTATTAATGAATAGATAAAACTTATAAATACTAAATTTTTAAACTTCTTATTAATTAAAAAAAAGATTAAACCACCAATAAATAGTATTATCATTGCTAAAAGGCCTTTATTAATGGTTAAATTATTAATAGTAATTAGTGATAGAAATGTTCCAGTTAGAATAATTGCTATGAGTACAATTAAAAATATATTTTTCCAATATAGAAATGAACTTTCTTTTCCTGTAATTTTTAGGTTATTTCTACAATTTGAGCAAAATAATGCATCACTACGATTTTTTTTCTGACATTTTGAACATTCAATATTTAATTTATTACCGCATTTGTAACAGTATGAATCTTCTTCTTTAACTTCTGTATTACAATATGGGCAATAAGTCATAAAAATAGTATATTTAATATTATATATTTAATTTATCTAACATTAGATCAATGCATGTAACATTTTATTTAGTAATTAATAAGTGAAATGACGCTATTTTAATGTATACTTAAGTTAAATAGTAATTTATTACCATTTTAATTATAGATATATGAAAAAGTTAGTTTAAGTATTAAAAATTAAAATTAAAATTAAAAAGATTAAATATAAAAAGAAGGAAGACTAAACCGTTTGGTTAGTTTCTTGTTTTGCTTGTTTAAACTTTGAAATTGCACTATCTGTTAAGTCAGCAGCGCTTTGCAGATCATCTGCATTGTTATTCTGCAGCCCGTTGATTTCAAGTGTTAATGCTTGATTAAGATCTTGAAATCCTGATATTAACAAATTATGGAAATTTTGCAGGTTTTGTGGTGGAGTTAAACTTTGAATTTCTGTAAGTGCATTATTCAAGCTAGCTTTATCCTTTTGAAGTTTTGAAACAGCATCATCTTGATCTATTGCTCCGTTTGCATATTTTTCAAGTACGGTATATGAATCATTTAAAGCATTATTTGCATTTTTACTTATGCTGTCAACCTTGGTAGTGTAGTCGGATGTGGCTTTGGCTGAGGAAGTGCCGTTGGTCTGGGGTTGTGTATCTGTGGCAACAGATTGGGTCGTGCTTGGATTATTGTTAGTTATTCCATAGATTCCTATTGCCATAACAAGTACTATAATGCATAAACTTGCAACAGCGATTTTACCATTTCTACTTAATTTTCTGATTTTATTCACCCCTTTATTCTATAAACAAATTCTGGAACTACTTTCAGAGTTAATCAAACATTTGGTGACTTCTTTTATTTATTAGCCCTTAACTAATTCAATAAATGTATAATTTTAAGGCCAATGAATAATTCCAGATTTATCTAAAATTTTGATAATTCAAGGCATTATTATATTATTTTATTAATATTACATATATAATTATTACTATTTAAAAAATAGACATTATTAAACCTGATAAAAAGTTATCAGTTACTTTAAAATAGTGAATATGTGGATTTTAATTTATAATTTGAGTTCAATAAGTTTTCTCAGGAAATGCTTAACTATTTAGTTATACATTAACGGTTATTGGTGTACTATTGGAATTAAAAATAGAGTTAGAAGAGACAAATTTAGTTTATTCATTCAAAAGTTAGATTAATAAATTTTAGGGCCTTATTTATACATTTTTCTATTTATTTGTGAATAAATATTTATATTATACAAAAAAATAAATTAATTATTAATTTTAATCGCTCATGTTTGGGAAGTTGTAAAATCTCTCAAAAATTCCCTCAAAAAATCAAAGCCTTCAAAAACCGCTGGTTTTTGATGTTGAAGGAAATCAAAGATTTCCTGAACTGCAAAAACATGGTTTTCGCATGCCCCGAAATTCTACGAATTTCGAGGGATTTTTGGGGCATGTGAAAAATTATAGATTTTTCACGGCTGCAAAACCTTTGGTTTTTAAAAGCTTCGAATTTTTGGAGCATTCAAACGTTTTGCATTTGGTGTATCGAAATTGAAGATTTAGAATGCGCAAAAACTATGTTTTTTGTGATTTGACACAGCAAACACAAAGTGTTATGTTCAATGTGACAGTAAAAATCGTAGATTTACATGTTTGAAAAAAACAAGTTTTTTTCAAAGGAAAAATAGAAACATTAGAAAACCTACGGTTTTCTATGCCCCAAAAATTCTATGAATTTTTGAGGGATTTTTCCATGTTGTAAACATTTAACGCGGATATCAAAGTAAATTACATCTTTTTAAGATATTTCATATATAATTAATTAAAATTATAATTTAATTAAAGTATAATTCATGCACGTGTCATAAACATGAGCGATCAGTCATAATTATTCTTTAAATTGATAATACATATTCCAAAAATTCATCTTATTTGGTAGTTACAAAAAAATAGAGGTAAAATTGAATGTCGAATGTGGAAAATCTGTTAAATGGTGATGAATCTATACTTGAAAAAACTATTACGGGTATTGAAGGTTTAGATGATATTACTAGTGGAGGATTACCTCAGGGACGTCCCACTTTAGTTTGTGGTGCTGCAGGTTGTGGTAAAACCATTTTTGCAATGGAATTTATTGTTCATGGAGCAGAAATGGGAGAACCAGGAGTTTTTGTATCCTTTGAAGAGTCTATTGAAGATCTTAAAAAAAATTTTATTTCAATGAACCCTAATCTAAACGACCTTATTGATCAAAATAAAATTTCATTTGATTATGTCCATATAGAGCGCAGTGAAATTGAAGAAACGGGAGAATATGATCTTGAGGGATTATTTATAAGATTGGGATATGCTATTGATTCTGTAGGGGCTAAAAGGATTGTTTTGGATACTGTAGAAGCTCTTTTTTCAGGATTTAGTGCTGAAGCATTACTCCGTGCCGAACTCCGCCGATTGTTTCAGTGGCTTAAAAATAAAGGAGTTACAGCAGTTATAACTGGTGAAAGTGGAGAAAAAACACTTACCCGATATGGACTGGAGGAATACGTTGCAGATTGTGTTATACTGCTCAATAATCCTGTTGTAAATAAAATTACTACTCGAAATCTTAGAATAGTTAAATACAGGGGCTCAGCTCACGGTACAAATGAATATCCATTTTTAATTGACGAAAAGGGAATTACTGTACTCCCAATTACTTCCATTGGGTTAGATCACCATGTATCTGAAAAGCACGTTTCAACGGGTATTGAAAGGCTTGACAGTATGATGGATGGAAAAGGATTTTATAAGGGCAGCAGTGTTCTTCTTACTGGAAATGCCGGAACTGGTAAAAGCAGTTTTGCAGCGCAATTTGTTGATGCAGCATGTAGAAATGGGGAAAAATGTATTTATTTTGCATTTGAAGAATCTCCAGAGCAAATTATGCGTAATATGAAATCAATTGGTCTTGATCTGAGGCAGTGGGTTGATAAAGGCCTTTTAAAATTCCATGCAACACGTCCAACGCTTTATGGACTTGAAATACATCTTGTAACTTTATACCAACTGGTAAATGAATTTATTCCAGATATTGTTGTTATTGATCCTATATCTAATTTAATCACAGTAGGGAGTCTAGATGACGTTAAATCAATGCTTATGCGCTTAATTGACTTTTTAAAAGACAGAAAAGTGACTTCATTATCTACGAGCCTATCATTAATGGGACATATTGAATCTGATGTAGGTGTTTCATCTTTAATGGATACCTGGATTGATCTTAGATCAAGAGAAAATAATGGTGAGCGAAATCGTACCCTTGACATTATAAAATCAAGGGGTATGGGTCATTCAAACCAGTTAAGGGAGTTTTTAATAACTAATAATGGAATTGAAGTGGAAGATGTCTATATTGGACCTTATGGAATGTTAACTGGCTCTGCACGCATCTCTCAAATAGCATTAGAAAAAGCACAGAAACTAATGCGCCAACAAGAAGTTGAAAGGAAACAAAGGGAAATTGAACGTAAACGCAATTTAATGGAAGTTCAAATAGCTGAAATCAAGTCTAAATTTGAAGCTGAAGAAGAAGAACTTGAAAGAATAATTAAGCAGGAAACATTAAAAGAGGAAATTCTGGAAAAAGATCAAGTAAAAATGGCCAAAATAAGAAAAGCAGATAAGGAGGACTGAAATGAATTTAGATGAAGACGGAGGAGAATGTCCTGAATTTTGGGAGCTAAGGTTATATGTTGCTGGGCAGACACCAAAATCAATAGAAGCGTTCTCAAATTTAAAAAAAATCTGCGAAACACATTTGGAAGGTAAATATCGTATTGAAATAATAGACTTACTTGAAAATCCTGAGCTTGCTAAAGGGGATCAGATTCTTGCCCTTCCAACACTGGTCAGGAAACTTCCAGAACCTGTTAAAAAGATCATAGGTACCCTTAAAAATGAAGAAAAAGTCCTTGTAGGGTTAGATATACGTCCTACATGTTAATATGGGTGATATAATGAGTAAAAAAGATCTAAATAAATTTGATGAGTTTGAAAGTGCACTTACTGCCGAAAAAAAAGGCGACAAGTATGTGCTACGTCTTTTTGTAGCAGGTATCAATCCAAAGTCCAGGAAAGCTATTGGAAATCTTATGAAACTTTTAGAAGAAAATTTAAAAGATCAGTATGAACTTGAAATCATTGATATTTACCAGCAGCCCATATTTGCTAGAGAGGGGCAAATAGTAGCAGCACCGACTCTAATTAAGGAATTACCTCCACCTCTTCGAAGATTTGTAGGGGATATGTCTAATAAGGAAAAGCTTTTACTTGGATTGGAATTAAAATCAAAGAATGATGAATAATAATATCACGGAGATAATATGAATAAAAGTGATGAATGCTCTAAAGAACTTGAAAAATTACGTTTAAAGCTTTATGAAGCGGAAGAGACCTTAAATGCAATTCAAAATGGTCAGGTTGATGCTGTTGTCGTAAATGGTTCTAAAGGCACTCAGGTTTTCACATTAGAAGGCTCAGACTATGCTTACAGGATCCTTATTGAAGAGATGAATGAGGGAGTAGCTCTATTAACTACAGACCTTTCTATTTATTACTGCAATAGTAAATTGGCATCAATGTTTGAGATGCCGCTGGAAAACATGATTGGAAAATCAATAACCGATTTTATCTCTCCAGATCAGCTTAAAAAATGTAAAATTCCTATTGTAAGTAGTTCAGACAGCAGCTGTAAAGAAGAAATTTATATAGATGCTGGTGATGGAACTTTGATGACATTTCAAATTAATATCAGCTTCTTAGAGAAAATAGATGGATATTATGTAATTGTAACTGATCTAACTGAGCAAAAAAAAGCAGAACATGAACTTCATGGTTTATTGAAAGATTTAGAGCGTTCTAATAAAGAACTCCAGCAGTTTGCTTATGTATCCTCTCATGACCTTCAGGAACCACTCCGGACTATTGCAAGCTTTACTCAGCTTTTAGAACGGCGTTATAAAGGTAAGTTTGATAGTGATGCCGATGAATTTATGGATTACATCGTGGAAGCTGCTAAAAGAATGCAGCTCATGATCCTTGATTTACTGGAATATTCTAGAGTCTCTACAAATCAAGAAGAATTTAAAGAAGTAGATACCGTAGAAGTACTTGATGAAGCGTTATTTAATTTAAGGGGTACTGTTGAAAATAATAATGCGATAATTACACATAATGACCTTCCTAAAGTAACTGCTGATAAAAATCAGCTTGTTAAAATATTCCAAAACTTAATATCCAATGCAATTAAATTTAAAAAAGAAAATGAACAACCCAAAATCCATATATCTGCAAGAAAAGACCCTCAAAAAAATCAATATTTATTCAGCATCCAGGACAATGGAATTGGAATGGATCCCCAATATGCTGAACGTATTTTTACTTTATTCCAGAGACTGCATACAAGAGACGAGTATCAGGGAACTGGAATTGGACTTTCAGTTGCTAAAAAGATAGTCGAGCGCCACGGCGGCTGTATATGGGTGGAATCTGAATTGGGTAAAGGATCGACTTTTTATTTTACATTGCCAAAATTATAGATTTTGGCACGACAAAATTAAAAATTTTGTCAGCTTCCTAATCTTTGATTAGGATGTTTGAAAATCTACGATTTTCAACCGTAAAAATTCTATGAATTTTTACATGCCCAAAAATCATAGATTTTTGACGGTTACCTGCATCTTAAAAAACTTAAAATTAATTAATCTTCATTTTTCAGCTCAGCAACCTTGAAGAAGGCGGCCCATAAATGTTTACAGACGAAACTACCTGGCTCTTTTTCACTTCTGTACTGATAATCATCACAGTCGCAAAGCCACATATTTTCATTCATGCTGACCTGATAAGTATCATCTCTGGAACCATGCACGCTGAAGATCATTAAATCATCGTCAAATAATTCAATTTCAACATTACCTTCCATATATAATTTAAATCCTTCGTTCATCCTGTTTCCCATTGGTTAATCCTCTGTGATTTAATTTTATTTTTGTATTAACTCTATTTTTAGATAATTCTTTATTTATATTAATATTTACTTTAATAAAAATATTTCAACAAAATTTATCTTTCCATTTCCATTAAATCAAACATCTGTTCAAGTATAAAAAGAGTACCTTCTTTATCAAGTGGTTTATTATCGTTGCCGCATTTTGGTGAGTATATACATGCCGGGCATCCCTCTTCACAGGTACAATCCCTTACAAGTTCATAAGTCATGCGGGTTATTTCTTCAATTAAATGGAATGCTTTCTCAGTTAATCCAATACCACCTTCAAATCCATCATAAATGAAAATTGTTGCCATTTTTGTATCGGGGTGGCTGGGTGTGGAAACTCCACCTATATCAAATCTATCACACATAACGTGAAACGGAATAATAGCTATCATGGCATGTTCAAGGCCGTGGATACCACCTTCAAAAATTTCTTTTCGATCTATAGCACATCTGAGGCCTTCTGCTATACTTTCAGGTAGAGTAAACCACATACCTTTTGTTTTAAACTGAATTGGCGGTAATTTAAGGTTCCGCACGCTGACAACTTTGCTCTTTTCTAATACCTTATATTTTGGGTAATATTCACTTACTTTAAGTTCTCCAAATGATACGTTCAGATTTCCGATTTCCCTTTTTTCAATTTCTTTAAATATTTTAATATCAATGTCTTTTTGCACGCTTGTATGGCTGTTTACATCTTTTTTAACTACTTTTATGACGTTTTTAGCCAGGTCAAATTCCCTTACAATGTAAGTTTCGCCCTGGTTAATCAGAACTGCTCCATGGTGTGCTTCAGTGTATGCCTGCCGTTTATCCATGGTTTCAAGGACTTCCCCTTTGTAGTACACTTTAAATATTTCATCTGAAGTATTTCCAAGGTTAACCTTAAATGGAGGATATTCTGATCCGCTGTAGACCCATCCTTTATTTGTCTTTTCAATTAACCTGGAACCAATCAATGATTTTAAATGGTCTTCTACACCTGTTTCAAAGTCAATTTTCATCATATTAGGTTTTACAGGCATCTCCTTTGCAGCGCACATCAAATGCCCTTTTATGATCTGGAAATTGGACAGGTCAATTATGGCATGCTCATGGGGCTTGTCAAAGAAAATATCAGGGTGTTTCATAAAGTACTGGTCCAGAGGATTTTGAAAGGCAACAAATGTCACGAGGGAATCAGAAGTCCCCCTGCCCGCTCTTCCAGCTTGCTGCCACACTGACATTAATGTACCGGGGTAACCTGATATGATGACGCTGTCCAGCGAACCAATATTTATACCTAATTCAAGGGCGTTTGTAGCAGTTACTCCTCTTAATTTGCCGTTTTTAAGATTATCTTCTATTTTACGCCTATCTTCTGCCAGATACCCTGCTCTGTATGCAGAGATTTTATTTACAAGTGATTCATCAATTTCACTAATTTCTTTTTTAGAACGCCTTGCAATTAATTCTGCCATTTTTCGGGATGTGGTAAAACAGAGGGTTTGTAGATTATTCAATACAAACAACTGGAACAGGCCCTGAGATTCTACGTGTGTTGTAGTCTTTCCTACACCGTCATAATAAGGATTATAAAAAATAAAATGTTTTTTTCCTTTGGGTGAACTATCCTCAGATATTAAATTAAATTTAAGGCCTGTTAATTTTTCACTGAATTCAACAGGGTTTGCAAGGGTAGCTGTGGATAAAATAAATTGAGGGTTAGAGCCGTAGTAATTGCAAATCCTCTGAAATCTCCTCATCAAGAACGCTACATTGGATCCGAAAACACCCCTGTATTGATGTGCTTCATCTATTACAACAAATCTAAGGTTGCTGAAGAAGTTTTCCCACTGGTGGTGCCATGGTAAAACATTGTGCAGTTCATAGGGGTTGGTTATAACTATCCTGGAATCCTTTCTAATTTTCCTTTTTTTAGTAGGTGTAGTGTCCCCGTCATATACCTCTGGATTAAAGCTCATTCCGCAGTACTTCTCAAGCTCCTTCATTGATTTGAGCTGGTCGTTTGCAAGCGCTTTTGCGGGGTAAATATAAAGCGCTGTAGCATTCTTATCCTGACTTAACTTTTCAAAAATAGGTATATTGAAGGCAAGAGTTTTACCAGATGCAGTAGGGGTGGTTATAATCACATTTTTCCCACCTCGAAGCAGGTCTATGGCGCTGCACTGGTGTTTATAAAGTTTTATATTATTTTTGTGCAAATAATTCTTTATAAATTGTGGTAAAACAGCTTTGGTGTCTCCATAGACTGCTTCTTGTGGTTTTAAAACACGTATATGTTCTACCCTGTTTTTATACCATTTTTTTGATTTCAATGAGTTTAATACCTTTTCTATCATTGGTTGTTTCCTAGTTATTTTGAGTCAAAATAAGAATCAAATAAAAACTCCATATTTTATTTATAATTCGCGCGAAATTATTATAAAACATGTCATTATTTTAAATTCAAGTTTTAAGCTTCTTTTCATCTTTATAATTAAAACTAAGATTTATATTTTTTCTTATTATGTGCCTGTTACTAATTTGTATAATAAATTAAAACTGGATTTAAAAAATGGGCTATGAATTTTTTTAAACTCATTTAAAATAAAGGTAAGATATTGATAATTATTTCAATTCAATATCCAAACCTACCGGGCAGTGGTCAGAACCCATTACCTCTGGAAGTATGTACGCAAATTTTATTTTATCTTTAAACTCTTCATTTACAAAGAAGTAATCAAGTCTCCACCCTACATTTCTACTTCTAGCACCGCCTCTATAACTCCACCATGTATACTGTTCGGGGTTTTTATTGAACAGTCTGAGTGTATCAACATAGCCATTATTTAGGAATTTGTCAATCCAGGCACGTTCTACAGGTAAAAAACCTGAATTTTTTTCATTTGCCTTTGGCCTTGCAATATCTATCTCTTTATGTGCAGTGTTCAGGTCCCCGCAGATTACCACGTTTTTACCGTTTTCTTTTAATTTATTGGCATAATTAAGGAGTGCGTCGTAGAATTCTAACTTGTAGGCAAGCCTTTCATCTGACATTTTGCCGTTGGGGAAATATATGTTGAGGAGGACAAAATCATCGTAATCTGCAATCAGTATCCTGCCTTCGCTGTCAAATTTAGGGATTCCGAAACCGTATTCTACAGTTTTTGGCTTTGTTTTGCTGTATATGGCCACGCCGCTGTAGCCTTTCTTTTCTGCCTCGCAGAAATAAGCATGGTATCCCTCAATACTTTTTAATGCTCGGGGAAGCTGCTCTCTGGCAGCTTTTGTTTCTTGAACGCATAATATATCTGGACTTTCAGTTTGAAACCATTCGATGAATCCTTTTTTGTGTACGGCTCTTAAACCGTTTACATTCCATGATAAAATTTTAGTTTTCATGTTTTCATTCCGTGTTCTTTAAATTTAGCTGAATAACATTTCAGCAGCTGTTTTGTGCTTAAACTGTTACCATTGCATAAACTTAGGGGTTGCTTATTTTTAATTTTGAAGTGTAAATTATTTTAATTATATTTTATAAATAATATATAGGAAACTAAGTTGATACACCCTTTTCAATAATTATGAATTTATTTTAAAGGTTGAGATCAGTTATTACTTATAATAACTTTAATAAGTAATGAAACTTAAAAGTAACTGCATTATATAGCATCAAGACTAGGGGAGAGATTAATAAATTGAAACGTTTGAACACTTATTTAATAATTTTACTGGCCATTGTGGTTATTATTATTTTCGCGGTGAATTTGGGTAACAATGGCCTGGGAACACAGGCAAAACATTTTGACAATGGGGAAATCTCTTTTGATTACCCTGGGGCCCTGACTGAAGTTAATGGAACGGGATCCAATATTACGTCATTTTCAGATAATTCTGGATTAAATATCACAGTTGTTAAAGAACGTATACCTAAAGGGTATAATTTAGCTAACCAGGTTCAGTCGAATGGTATTGGAACTGTTGATGAAAATTTCCAGCTTGTATCTACTAAAAATGTTACCATAAATGGAACCACTGGTTATGAAAGTGATTACAAAATACAGGACGGCAATGTATCAAAACTACGAAAAGAGGTATGGTTCCAGAAAAACAATGCAATTTACGGTATAATTTACACTGGTACGGGTAGTACAGGCAGTTCTGGATTAGACGTCAGTGCCGCTGGAGATGAATTAAATACCATAATTAACAGTATTAAAGTAAATGACAATGTAACTAATAACAATAAGGTTATGGGATGGGCTGAACTTATAATGCCTACTATAGGTGGAGACTGGGAGCTAACATCACACTCTGTAAATGATCCTGGAGTTTACTTTGTACCAACCAGTTACTATCCTGGAACAAACGGACAAACTGCTCTCATGGGCCATCATACAACACATTCTGCTCCATTCAGCGGAATAACTCAGTTAAAAGTTGGAGATCCTTTAATAATTAAAGATTATTTAACTCAAAAGAAATACACCTATGAAGTTACATCTAATGGGAACGATATAAGGTGGGGAGTTAAAGGTGTTTCAATTGATTATCAGTCAACAAGTACGCCTGAATTATGGTTGATAACCTGTTGGCCTACTGGATATTCCCGAGCAGCGTATATCGTCCACAGTAAACTTGTTTCGGTAGAGCCTTTGTAGGCTAAGCTGAAATTTTTTATTTCAGTGGGGCCTTTGTAGGCTAAGCTGAAATTTTTTATTTCAGTGGGGCCTTTGTAGGCTAAGCTGAAATTTTTTATTTCAGTGGGGCCTTTGTAGGCTAAGCTGAAATTTTTTATTTCAGTGGGGCCTTTGTAGGCTAAGCTGAAATTTTTTATTTCAGTGGGGCTTTGTAGGCTAAGCTGAAAAACTTTAAATTAGAAAATCAATGTAATTAAATAAAGAGGGAAAACTAAATAACATTTTCAAATTAATTAATTTACAGGTGATCTAAAGTGACAAATGCACTTGCTAGCGCATATCTAATATTCTCGCACATAATTCCGCCAGTAATGGGATTTTTCGCGGTACTGCTCATTGCTTCAGGTATAATGGACAAAAAAAAGGAATATACATTTTTGGGAGTAGGCCTTTTCTTTGTTGCAGGTATCCTGCCTTTTGTAATCTTACCTTTCATTTTAGGATTTTAAAGGCCCCTATTTTTTTATTTATTAGCACTGCTCCTATTTTTAAGATGATTAATTAATTGGGATCCATTTTGTGATTTGTACATCTTTTGTGGATTAATTTTTTATTTCCGTTGAATGCCCCTTTATTTTCAAGCTTTATAACCGATGCTGCAGAAGCAAACTTCCCGCATATTCTTGGATCTTCTGTTTCAATTTTTTGTGCAGCATACGATGCCATGTACGTATCCCCAAGACCTGTAGGGTCTTCTATTTTTTGCGGGGAAAATGCAGGAATCCTGTATATTTCATCTAATTTTTTAGAATAAATCGTTGATCCATTACTTCCTTGTGTTATAATAACTTCTTCTGGTCCAAATGAAGCTAATGTTTTTGCAACATGATCCAGGGAAATTTGAGTACCCAAAATTGTTTTTGCTTCATTTTCATCTATAAATAGAATATTTACAAATTTAAGGAACTTTTGAAAGCCATTCCATGGCCTTAAAACAATTTTTTCGCCTTTTAAATGCCTTAAATATCCCTGCGCACCTAGATATATGGGAATTTTTAATTGGGATAAATATTTGAATGTCTCAAGTGGAATATCATATGGACATAATGGGCCTAAAAGTACGGCATTGCTGTTTTCTAAGTCTAAAGATGTGATATCTTTAACTTTTATGGGGTTTGATGGTATGTGGGCTTTCTGTATTCTGTGATTGGGGTTATTATCTGGATAAATATTTTGAAACTTTATTGTTTCACCAGTAAATATGGGGAAAAGTTCTATGTTCTCCCGAAAAGCGTTTAGTAATTCTTCATCTTTTTTAGAAAGTGTTATTATGGCTTTTGTATTTATTTTCAGACGTTCCAAAACACTGGACTGGTAGTAGACTGCTCCGCCTATAGATTTGTATGTTGAACTATCTTTTACGATGGTATCATTTGTTATGGGGCCTATCAGGGTTATAGTTGACATTTTATTTACCTGAATAATTTTAAATTTTAAGGGCTAGTTTTCCATTATGTAATGCAGAACCAACTAAAAATTTGTTTATCCCCAGTTTTTCAAGTTTAGGGATATCTTTGGAAGTTATTCCTCCACCTATAATTAAAGGGAGTTTTAAAAACTTTTTTATAAGCTCTTCATTTACACCTTTTTCTGTTCCAACTTGAGAGATGTCCAGTAATATAACTTCTTGAGGGTTTAATTCTTCTATTTTTCTTATAAAATAGTTTACGTCTATATTTAAGCATTTGCTAAATATTTTTCCGTCTTTTATGTCTATACTTATGATTAGTCTATTTTTGTCAAATTTATCAAAAATATTGTTTAATTCATCCATATTTTCCAGGGTTTCTGTTGCAATAATCACTTTATCGGCTGCTTCAAGTGCTTTTTGAACATCGGAGACACTTTTTGCGCCGCAGTCAAGCATCACAGGGATATGCTTGTTTACTTTTCGGATAACATCGAAGTTAGATTTTCTATTTTCTATTGAGTCTAAATCGGCTATATATATTCTAACTGCACCTGCATCCCTCAAAGATTTTGCAATTTCCTCCGGAGAAGCTGATTCATGGAACACTGTTTTAAGTGGTTTGTATGTTTCTCTTTTACCTGACTTTCCAGATACTGCGATTCCGTTTTTAAGATCTAAAACTGGTATTATCATATAATATTCAATCCATTGATTTTTATTTAGAATTAGGTTTTTTTTTGAACTGTTTAGTGTTAAATAAATCTTCTATATAAAATTGTATACTCTAATTATTTAAGTCTAAGAATCTATTCAATCCATTGACTTTTATTTAGAATTAGGTTTACTTGTTTAATGTTAAACTAATCTATATTTTTATATAAACTTGTATTATTCTAATTATTTAAGTAAGAATTGTTTATGTGCAGTAAACTTTATACGATCCATTAACTTTTATTTGAATTTGCTCATGCATGGAGTCATGTAAATAATTATTTGTTTATGTTACTTTAGTTAATTGAAAATAGAATTAGTATTATGGTGGCTACTTATTTAAATAAAGATATAATGTAAAATTAAAATTTGTTTTAAAAAATTAAGAGGGCATCTATACATTTGAGCGAAAATATTCTTTATTTAGATGCCCTATAATTTTTAACAACTCCATTTAGGGATCTAATGGTATTTAGATCCCTAAACTTGATGGAGTTTTAAGGAGGGGCTTGGTAAACATTAAGCTAATTTATTAATTTTAATACTATTTTTACTTTTTTTATTACTATTATAAAATTAGTTTTTTTGGTATTTAATAATTTCTATGTTTTTTAAAACAAGATCTGGACATTTAATTTGAAAAACTAAAAGAATAGAAAATTAAATTAGATTTTATCTAAAAACTTTTCAATCTCTAAAAGAGCATGATCGGCCGCTTCATCTGCAATTTTTGTATCTGCAGCAGAAAGTTCATCAAATAAAAGGTTAACGGTAATGTTTACATCCAGTACGTCTTCGTAGTTAATCTCTACGTCGATATCGATATCATTAATCTCTTTTTTAGAGATTTTAGACAGGACGAAATCTTGAGCTGATGATACAGCAATTTCTGAGATTTTATCGAGGTCTTCATCAGTTAATTTTTTCAATTTACCCATTTTAATCTACACTTTTTATTGTTTTAACACTCAAAAATCAAAGATTTTGAGGAATTCATAATCGTAATTTTTTTTAAACTTTTGTCGAGTTTAATTTAACAGTACTAAATTTGCTCGCTCATGTCTAAATGGTTGTGCCGATATTACTTTGAATTTTTATGAGTTATATGGTTAAGTAAATTACACTTCTAAATATAATTTCATATAATTAATTGATATTATAATTTAACATAAATCATGAAGTGTGCACATGATCATTGACATGAGCGATTTTGCTATATATTCAAATGTGTTAAACAAAGTATAAATATGCTTTTGCACATTTATTCGAAATTAAAGTATTAAAAGGAGTTTAAAAATCAATTTTTATTTTAATTTACTTAATATTCTGGTTTCTATTTTAAAATTTATTATCAAAGAATTAAAAAAGAAAGGAGAAAAAAAATGTTTAGTATTTTCCAGTTTTAAACTTAAATATATAACCTGCAGCTAAATTATTACCTGCACTGTCTTTTACTACTTTAGCTGGAATGTAAACCTGATACCATTTAGAAGGGTATCGTTTATAGGTCATTTTGATAGAAAGCGTGTTACCTTTTATTGATTTACCAATGAAAACTATTTGTCCTGTATTCATGTTTTTAATGTATATTTTTGACCAGTTAACGCTTGATTTGATGTTTTCACTGAATTTGATAGTAATGGTGGCTGTCCTTGAAACACCTGTAGCACCGTTTTTAGGAGTAGTTAAAGTCACTTTAGGGGCTGTTTTATCAATAGTGTACTTTTCAGTATAAACTGGAGATTTATTTCCGGCTTTATCAACGGCCATGAACTTCAAAGTGGTTGTAGATTTTATTATAAGTGGTGCTTTGTAGATTTTGCTTGCAGTAGTTGGTGCAGTTCCATCTGTAGTGTAATAGATAGTCCTGATTCATTCATATTTAAAGTAATTGTCTTAGTAACGTTGTATGATCCAGTTTTAACACTAGCATTTGCTGTGGGTACCCTTGTATCCAGATTAAAAGTTGAAGTAAAAACAGATGCTAAACTGTTACCTGCTAAATCTTTTACTGCATTTATTGGAATATTTACACTATAATTTCCGTCAATACAGCTTGAATCTAAAGTTAAGGTTAAAGTACTTCCAATGATATTTTTAGTTATTGGAAAAGTTCCTGATGGGCCTGTAACGGATATGCCATCATAAGCACTGCCTGCCTGTATTGGTTCACTGAAAGTAACAGTAATTACTTGGGGAGTACTGTTTGTTTTGGTGTTATTTGAAGGATCAATAGTTGTTACAGTTGGTGATGTGGCATCTATATTAACTAATGTATAAGATGTTTGACTATCTGCTGCAGCTGAAACACTGGCAGCACCACTTGTTGATCCAGCTTTTAAAATTGATTGTGCAGCTCCATTAACTAAGGATACGGGACTGTCTATAGTTCCTAAAGTTGTGTCAAATATTATGTTTATTCCATCTGGAATATGGCCGCTTGCAGGGTCCTGGTAAATGCCTGTATTATCATGCAGTAAGTCTGCAAGTATATTTGAAAATTCATTACCTTTAATAAGGGTTGAACTTGAATTTACAGTTAAAACTAACCACTTTGAAACTTTAGCACCAATAACTTTTACAGATGGATCATCGTTAGAACCCCACCAGTTGTACTCTGCATTTAATTTACTGCCACTACCGCAGTAAATATTGTCACCGTAATCTGCAGTGTTCATGACGATACGGTTAAAATGCAAGGTACATGAACCCTCAGTATTGTAGATAGCACCACCATAAGCTGCAGTATTGTTGTTAAGTGTACTGGAAGTTATATTAGTACTGCTTCTGTAGTTGTAGATAGCACCCGCAGCATCAGCTGTGTTACCTGTTAAAATACAGCTACTTAAAGTACTAATGCCATGATCATTGTATATGGCCCCGCCTTCATATGCAGCATTACCTGTGAAAATACAATCATTCAAATTGATAGTGCCACTATTGTATATGGCACCACCGTAATTAACAGCATTATTGCTGTCGAAGGTACAATTTCCTGTATTTAAAGTACCCTGGTTGTCAATTGCACCGCCATTGTAAGCTGTCCCATTGATAATTGTCAAATTTTGGATCGTAAAATTAACATCATTACTAACATTAAATATCCAGTTAGTGCCTGTTCCATTTATGATAGTTTTATCCCGACTTTGACCAATAATAGTCATGTTTTTACTGATTGTGAGATTTGTATTCCCCTCATCACTATAAATTCCGTCTGCAATTTGCACTGTTCCATTTTCATCAACACTGCTTATCCCTTTACCTATTGTAAGATAGGGTAAATTACTTGTACCTGGATTAAAGTCAGATCCTACTGTTGCATTAACATAAACAGTTGAATCTGCACTAACGCTGGATATAGTAACTAAAATAACAAAAAGATTGATTAATAAAAGAATTAGTGGTATTTTATTTCGATTTAATATTTTCATAACCTCCTTTTATACTTAATTTTATTTTTAATAAGTAATAGACTACTTAAATAATAATTAATAATTAATTATTATATATAAAAGTTATTAAAACTTAATAAAAAAAACAAGGATAATTTACTAGATAAATAAAAAAAAGCTTCATTAAAAGGTTATAGTCTAAGAAATTATAGTGTAATAATTTAAAATAAAAAAGAAAATAATTCGTAAGTGTGCTTTTTGAATATATGCACGAGATAAATTAGTAAAATTATAAATAAGCTAAAAATTAGTATTTAGGCCGTTAATTTTTTAATTAACGGACCTTTTTATTGTATTCCTGTTCCTTTCATTGCTTCTTGAATAGAAGACTGCATTTCCTGGAGCCTTTTCATGATTCTTTCTTCCTGTCTCTGGACAGTTTTTTCACGAAGCTCTAAGGTTTCTATTTTATCTTCAAGTTCTTTAGTCATATCTTCTTTTTTAACTTTGATAAGTAGGGTTCCGGCGGTTTTGTAAACATCAGCATTTTCTTCTACTTTGTTTAATTCTTCGACAGCTTTTTTAGTTTCTTTTAACTGTAGATCGACACTTTGTTTTTGCATTGAAATTGCCTGAGCTTGCTGCTGTACCTGTTGGAATTGAGCTAATTGATGTTGTACATTTTGAGGAAGTTCCATTCAAATCACCTCTATTTTTATTATAGTTACTATCTATTCAGTATCCTTTAACGAATTAACTTCATGAGATAGTGTTATCCATCTAAAATATGAATTAACAGATGCTCGAAGAGATGGAGTATCTTCAGCATCGATTATTAATTTTAAAGTTTTTCCATCTAAATTTATTTCAACTGAAGTCTTTTCAGATGGTGCAGTTTGAATTTCGGGTTCAATTGATTTTAAAACCAACTTTGCTTCATCTAAGTTATTAAATTTAATTTTAAATTCGGCTTTAACGTGTTCTGGAATATTCATTTAAATCTCCAGTTTTTAACGTAAATTCGAGGGTCTCTAATTGAACCTTCTTTATCATAAAATTCTATTACAGCTTTATTTTCCCCTTCTCCCTTTTTGACCCAGATTAAATTCTTATTCGAATTTCCACAGGGAATCTTCAGGATATTAACGATGGGATTTTTAAGCTCTTCTATTTCACATCTAATGCTTAGGGCATCAGATTTTATTTTGCCCTTTAAATTTAAAAGGGATGCTGTTATCTTTAAAAATAACAGCAGTTCACTATTTTCGTTATATATTTCAATTTTACTTGGATTTCCTTTTATTTGAGAAACTACTGCTGTTTCATTAAATCCGAGTGCCGCTGATTTAAGTAAGACATCTCGGAAGCTCATTTTGCCCCTATTTATATATTTTGCATTTAGAACATGACTCAGGTCCTGACAAAATGACCTGGTCCGACTTGATGGTTTCCGTGATGTTGTTATCAGCATTTAATACCTTTATAAATTTATCTTGCAGTTACATCTTTTTTAACTGGTGGAATTTCCTTAAAGAGAATTCTGTACCTGCATTTTGGACATTTTGCTTCAGTATATCCTTTAAGATCAACTAAAGTTCCGCATTTTGCACATTTGTACAAGCTAAAACCTCCAAATTATTTTCAATAATTTGAGTTCGGAAATTCTATGAATTTCCTCAACTCCAAAAATTTCTTTCAGAAATTTTTGTCGTATCAAAATCTAAGATTTTGATAACTCCAAAAAATTTTCAATTTTTTTGTCGCACCAAAATAAAAAATTTTGGTGACTTCAAATTATTTTCAATAATTTGAGTTCGAAAATTCTACGAATTTTCTCAACCCCAAAATTTTTTTCAAAAATTTTGCTGTATCAAAATAAAAAATTTTGATAACTCCAAAAATTTTTAATATTTGGCGTGTAAAAAACGAAGTTTTTTACTAAATCCAAAAAATTTTTTAAAAAAATATTGAGTTCAAGAAGGATTAACTTCCTTCTCCAACTATCCTTTTGATGTTTCTTGCAGCTGTTTTAGCCATTGGAGTTTGTGGAATGTATGCTCCTCCTGTAAATACAGTTCCGCATTTTTTACATTTCCATATACCAGTGCTTACTCTTTTAACACCAATTCTATCACATTTAGGACATACATGGTCCTTTTTCATTTTTTCTTCTATACCTTTAACTGTCCTTTTGGCTTTTCTTCCGTATCTTGCGCCAAACCTTCCAGTTACTCCTACTTTCTTTGTTCTTGTCATCTTAATCACCTTGTAAATTTTTAGTAATTTATGGTAAATATTCTCTAAGTTCTTTTGTTTTTTCAATAGTTCTGTTAACGGCACTGATTATTTCTTCTTTGGTTAGAGGCATTTCCCCACCTTTTTGCATTGCGCAAATACTGCCATCTTCCCTTACTCCTATTGAGATTCTGGCATTCATGACATTTTCTTCCTCAAGTGATGGGTCATTAATCAGTTCACCATTTATCTTTGCAAATGTACACATTAAAGGTTTTTCTTTTACAGGTAATGCAACAGGATTTTCTTCATCTAAGACAATTTTATCATCTTCAACGGTTGTATTTGGTATCTTTGCACTTGTAAGTGCAGCAACACTTCCTAAAACTGCAGCGTCCATTAAATTACCATCATAATCTAAAACATGGATATCTACAAATATCATCCATACTTTTTCACCTTCGATTATGCACAATTTTTCAAGATCTAAAATTTGGCCTTCTCTTAGACAACGGTCTGTTACTCTTGCAAGTTCTACAGATCTTTCATCAGGTGGGCCTGGTTCAAATGAGGGGGATGCCATTGGTAACAATTCCGAATTGGTCATTAGTACACCTACATTTGGTGTATCTGCAAAAGGTTCACCCAGTTGAGGTTTTATCCCTACTATCAATTGAGTGTTACCTATTTTAACCCTTGCAGATCCTTCGGCTTTTTCAATTACTCCAACTTCAACAGATATATCCCTGTATTCATCCATTGATCTGCCGTCTGCACGTTCCCCATTTTCAATAAGTTCTACTATACTTTTTCTTGTAATTTCAGGAACTATATTAACCATTTTCTTCACCATACCTATCTTTAATGGCATTTTTCTGCGCTTCACTGATTTGTTTACATCCTTCAATTGCAAGATCTAATGCTTTATCAAATTCATCAGGTGTCATATGTCCATCCATCTGGAGAAGGCTTATTTCGCCAGATCTTGGCATAATAGCAATAGGTAAATCAGCTTCACCTTCTTTATCCTCATCTTCGGAGAGATCCAGTATTACATTACCGTTAGCTTTTCCAGCTGCACAGGAAGCAACTAAATCTTTCATTGGTATTCCTGCATCTGCTAGAGCTACTGAAGCGGCAGTTATTCCTGCACATCTTGTACCACCTTCAGCTTCGAGGATTTCTATAAATACATCAATTGTTGATCTTGGGAATTTTTCTAAAAATATGGCAGGTCTTAAAGCGTCTGCTGTTATTTTAGATATCTCAACAGATCTCCTGTCTGGTCCTGGCCTCTTTCTTTCTCCAACAGAAAATGGCGCCATATTGTATCTGCACCTTATGACTGCCATGTCAGGCCTCATTATACGTCTTACATGTAATTCCCTTGGACCATAAACAGCAGCAAGAATTTTATTGCCCCCTATCTCGAGATATGCAGATCCATCTGCTTTTTCTAAAACACCTGCTTCTATTTTTAATGGTCTTAATTCATTGAATACTCTTCCATCTGCCCTTAAATTGTCATTATTGTTTGTTAAGATAATAATCACCCCTGTTTATTCATTTACATCTGGCTCAGGGACTTCTTCAACTTCTTCTATTTCTTTACCAAGAAGTTCAGAAAGCATGTTTCTTACTCTATCTGTAAGTCCAGAGGTGTGGGCCTGATCTTCTATCATATTTATAACTTTTTCCGCAACCCTTTCCATCTGCGGTTCGCCTTTAACCCATACCACACCATTTTGACCTACGATGATATCACATTTTGTTTCATCTTTTATCATGTTGATCATAGATCCTTTCTTACCAATGAGCCGTGGTACTTTTGTTGGGGTTATGTAGATTAAAATTCCACCTCTAAATTTGCCAAGTCCTCTACCTTTTAAACCCAGTTTTACCTTTTTAACTTCATCAACATCAACAACTCTTAAAAATAAAACATCGCCGACATTAAATGCCTTGTTTAAATCTCTCTTCTCTTTTCCAAAAACGTCTGAAGCAGGTAAAAATCCTGAATATGGGGAGTTTATGTCTAATTCCACATTGAAAATCTTATATCGGTAACTTCACCAATTACGACGTCTCCTCTTTTTGGAATATATTTGCTCTGCAGGGGAATAACACTTATTTTTTTATCCCTTATAGCAACTAAACCAACAAGAGATGAACATATATTGTTACCTTCTTTAAACGTTCCTCTTCCTGTATGATATTCTTCATCTGCAAGAATATCTCCTGGAACCACTAAAGCTTTATCTTCTACAAATATCACGTTCTGCCTCCTTTAAAGTGGAAAGCCATAAAATTATAGTGAAGTATCGTGTTTAAACTTTATCTCATGGCATTATGAAACAGATTGAAGATAAAAATTATATTCAATTATAAGTTTAAATAAACTGAGCTCTTCACTACAACGAAGTTATTATTTTACTATTTTGGTTTCCACCTGTCCGCCTGTAAGTTCGCTTAACTTCCTGTCAAAGCTCTCCTGTAGGCCACCAGGTACTTCAACCACAGCGATCCATGATCCGTCTTTTTGCCATTCTTCTTTTTTTGTTTTTCCAAAATCTGAAATTACAGAATATACTTTTCCTGCGTAATCTCCAGGAATTCTAATTGCTACATTTACATGTTCAAATCTTATTGGTATTTTAACACGAATGGCTTTAAGAACAATATTTACCTGTTCATCAACACTTTTAAATGGATCAATATGAACTTTAGCCTCTTCCATGGCTTTTTCAATTCTTCTTGCAGGATGAGGAAGTCTTGTCTGTGGATTTATGGCTTCTCTTGTTATTTTTGCAATAATTTTCTTTCTTTTCTCTTCTAACATTTCTTTTCGCTGCTGGGCAGTTAACTGTACCTGGCCTTTTTTAAGTATTAAGGCTGCAGCTTCTAGAGGATCTGTACTATTAAAAGCTTTATTCATTGATTCTTCAGATGCTTTATCTCCCTTCTTAACATCTTTAAATATCTCTTCAACAGCTAGTATTTCCTCTAATGGTATGTTTTTGCCTCTTTTAAACTCGGAAGCAAGATCTGGATCTACTAAGATTTCAAAACGTTCTCCGTAGTATTCCAGACGGGCTATAACTGAATCTTCAAGAGTGACCATTTTTACTCCTCTTCTTCTTCTCCTTCTTCCTCTTCCTCCTTAGGCTTTCTTAAGAGAAGTTCTTCAACATATTCTTCTATTTCTTCTTCTGATAATTTTCTGAATCGTTTAGTTTCGAAATCTATAACTGCAATTTCTACACTTTCAGCGCTTGTTTTACCTTCAGTGGCTTCATAAACAGCATCTAATGCTAGATCAATAGCTTCATTTAATTTCATGCCTTCTTTGTATTTCTTCTCGAATTCATCCATTGCTATTTGTCTTCCAGCGCCTATTGCAGTTGCTTTGTATTCAATTAGCGCACCACTAGGGTCAGTTTCAAATAATCTGCATTCAGTTTCAGTTACTCCTCCAATTATTAGAGCTGAACCAAAAGGCCTTACCCCGCCGTGCTGGGTATACATCTGTTTCATGTCGCATATTTTTTTAGCTAAACTATCTACTCTGATTGGTTCGTTATAGGTTATTTTGTTAACCTGAGATTCTATTCTTGCTCTCTCAATTAAGGCCCTTGCATCAGCTACAAGTCCGGAGGTCGCTGCACCAATATGTTCATCAATCTGGAATATTTTTTCTATTGATTTTGGTTCAACGAGTTTGCTGGTAGGTCTTTTATCAACAACAAGTACGATACCTTCACCCGATTTAACACCTAATGAAGTTGTACCTCTTTTTACAGCTTCTCTCGCATATTCAACCTGAAAAAGTCTTCCATCTGGGCTAAATACAGTTATAGCCCTATCATATCCTGCTCCTGGCATCGGTTGCATATATATACCTCTCTATTATTTTTCGATTTATTAAATGAATTTGATTTCTCAATATAACTTATACTAGATTTAATACTTTACTTATATGTATTTATTTATTAAATTAATTAAAACTACTCATTTAAACTCAGTTTTAAATATAAGTTAAAAGGGTAATAGTAGCGAATTTAAACAAATTCAGATTTAAATTAAAAACTATTTATTTATGTTATTTTTCTAGTTTAATAAACTTTTTTATTCCGGCTTTGATTGTTCCGGAAATACCGATGGTATGAAAGACTACTCGTTTGCCTTTAAATTTATTTACAAGCAAGATCGCTGCTCTTACTGAACTTACTTCTTCTCTATTACACTGGAGAATTCCTTTAATTATATTCTTATCATCAGCTGATTTGAGGGACCAGATCCTCATAACCCACAGATCAAATTTACTTGTCTTACATTCGCCGTGGAAATTCAATGAAGATTCCCATACCAGCGAGATCACGTCTTCTTTACCCAAAGGTACTTCTGATACAGCTTCAAATGAGATGTATCTTTTATCATTCCTTAGTGTAGGGGGCAGTATTTTAAGCTTCATCTTAATCATCCTGTTCTATAGTTCTAGCCCCTTGTACTATAACATTTTTCCTTATCCTGCTCCGTTCTATTATATCTGCAGGATTTTTAGATAATGAACTTATAATTTCGTCATGGGTCATTTCCAGGCAGCCTGCAAAGGCAGTTATATCTTCAGGAGTCCTGAGATCATATATAGAATAAGCATTACTTGTAATTATTAGTGGAAATTTGAATTTTCGCTGGAGCTTTAAAATTTGCCTGAATTGACTTAGAATTTTTGCTCTTAGTGATAAGCGTGTTTTAATCATAGAATTAATACTGAGTTCAATTGCAACATTGTTTTCTGCGGCTTTCTTTGCAACTACATGGTTTATCCCACTGTCTCTTCTATTTTTGTAGGGATGTGCCAGTATATCGACCCGCGGATCTTCACATGCGGCTCTGTTTATTTTTATATCGCCGCCGTTTACTATTAAAACTTCGTTGTGTTCTCTAAATTTTTGAACTTTCTTTCTTAAATCTTCAGGATTTTTTGCATATATTTCAACACCACTGAAGACGCTGAAATCATCTTGCGGGTTGATACTGACGGTTTTATTATAATTTTTGGAAGATTGTATAAGTGCAATTCCGCTGTATCCTAGCCGTTTGGCTTCGCGGGCTAAATGGGTATTGTGAACATGAAAATCAAAAAACATAATTATGCACCAAAAATATCCCTTGCAATTTCCATTGCGTTTTCTTTTTTTGCAGGATAAGCAGCTATATTTATTTTAACGTGTATTGCATCTCCATGTTCGATTATCTTTAAATCTCCAAGGTATGCTCTCTGTTTATTAAATCTTAAGAACAAATTTCCTCGCTCATCCATTTTATTTTCCAGTCCACTGAGAAGTCGTTTTTTACTGGCAGCGTCAATTTCTTTTAATATCATGATAAAATTTTTAATTTCACGGTTTTTGGATATTTTATCATGTAATATTAAAACAGGATTTTTAAAATAGCCTTCTGTAGTATCAGTTTGAGGATGAGAATTGGGAAAGAGGGTTTTGACTGCCCCTTTCACTTTTTCCTCATTTTCTGTTCCATAAACAAATACACGATATGAAATGTTATGGATCATGGATATTTTTCCTTTATTTTGCTAAAAAAAATAATTTAAGGCTTATCTGGCCTTTTCAGCGCCTTTACCTTTTCCTCGAAGTCCACGGGTTTTTTTACCTTCACTTGTGAGTCCACGAAGCGCACGGCTTGTGTGCTGTTTTTCACAGATCCAGTTTATGTTTTTATCCGCTTTAATTGATGGACTGTTTGGATCAACTAGTATAACTTCAAAAAATTTGAATTTTCCATCTTCCCATACCCAGTATGAGTTTAAAACTTCTAAGTTCGGGTACCTTTTGGCTACTCTTTCTTCTGCAATCCTTTTAATGGATTTTGCAGGGGTTATTTTGTTGACACCCTGTCTTTTAGGTTTTCTACCGGCGGTGAATCTTGTTTTTCTTCTTCCACCTCTCCTAACTCGGGTCCTTACAACAACATATCCTTTTTTAGCTTTATATCCTAAAGACCTTGCTCTGTCAAGTCTTGTAGGTCTGTCTATTCTCTGAATTACGCTTTCCCTTCTCCACTGAGGAGCTCTCTGTTGCATAAGCTCCTTGACGAAGGAATCGCTTGGATTTTTCCATGCGTCTCTTATATATTTATACATTAAAACACCTCTTTTGTTCAGCTTGCGCCACATCCGTGGGATTATATCCCAAAAAAAGTTGTTTTCACCATTGGTGATGATCAATTATTAGAATAAGTTAGTATAAAAAGGTTGTGCTTTAAACCAAAATTAAAAGTGATCATGTAAATGATTTTATTCATTTTCAGGATATAAATTTATTGTTAAAAGTACAAGAATTACTGTTTTTAAGTTGTTATTTCAAATGGTGATCATTGGGTTAATTAGTAAGGTGTATTTGATAAATTAGATCTAAAAATGCTTATAATACTGCATGTTTAACTAATTCTGTAATTAATGAATTCTTTTTTAGAAATAAAATGAAAAAGGAATTATTTGTTATACTGCAGATGCATGTGGATCTGATTTTGCCCCCTTATATGCGTCATATGCGGCATATATGGCAAATAGGAATGATATGATAACTATGGATGGGCTTACTGTGAGGAATAGTATGTATAATACAATTTCAATGGCTAGAAATAGTATTCCTTTTTTAACTTCGCCAGATACTATCTGGCCTGTTCCTGGAATTATTAAAGACATTAATGCAGCGACTATTGCATTTACCATTTGATTACCTCCTTTGTATTATTTATATTAGTTAATGTATTATTTAAAATTTTCTAAAAAATTACTATGGATTGTTATTGTATAAAAAACTGCTAAAAAGATTATTTAATGGTTATGTCTATTATTAAGTTGTAAATAGAGAAAATATATTTTTTTATATTTATTTTTAATTTGTGGTGGTATTTTAGATGTTAAATTTAGTTTTTGACTTCAAATGTAATTTCAAATTTAGTTCCATTTGTTGTATCTAATTTAACATCTGCCCCTATTTGATCAGATAAACTGTGTATTAATTTTAAGCCTAAAGAATCTGATTTTTTGTAATCTAATCCTTCTGGGAGCCCTATTCCATCATCACTGACTATTAAACCGTATTTACTGCCTTTTAAATAAGATTTAACCATTAATCGGCCGTTTCTACCATCTGAAAATGCATATTTTAAGCTGTTAGAAATCAGCTCATTTAGAATTAACCCCAGGGGAATAGCTGTATCTATATCTAGTGCAACATCTTCTGTATCTATATCTAATATTATTTGATCTGGTTTGCTCACATAACTTTTGAAAATATCCGAAGCTAAAGTTTCAGGATAATCTCCGAAATTAATTTTTTTGAGGTTATCATGCTGGTACAAACGCTGATGGACAAATGCCATTGATTTAATCCGATTTTGACTTTCTTTAAAAATCTCTAAAACATCTTCATCGTTTATATGCCGTGATTGTAATTGAAGGAGGCTCTGTATAATCATGAAGTTGTTCTTGACTCTGTGATGAATTTCTTTCATCATGAGATCTTTTTCTTCCAGTGATTTTTTTAATTCATCTTCCAGTTTTTTGCGTTTATTTATGTCCTGAATTATTAGCAAATGTCCCTGAAATATATCTTCATCATCGTAGATGGGGGTAATCTGAGCTTGAATCCATTGATTTAATGGTTCTCCTAAAAATACCTCTGATTCGGACTTACGTGCCATGTAAACTGATTTAAGTTCTTCAAATTTGCCGAAAACTTCATCTGCATTCCTGTTAATATCTTCCTGGCTTATACCTATTAGACTGGCAGCAGAATTTACTTCCATTAACTTTTCATTATCATCAAAGACCAGAACACCGTTGACCATATTTTTAAATAGTATTTTATGGGCTACTGGAAGAATATCAAGGAAATGGAACTTGAAAATACTTAAAGCAAGCAGCATTCCAGCTATGACAAGTGCAAATGGGGAGAAATCTAGCCCTACAATGGGGAGAACGTGAAATGCATAAAGACTGCTAAAAATTAATGGTATTAACCCAACCATTATTAAAATGGAAATCTGTTGTCGATACTTTCTAGAAGACTTTATTAATGTTTTAATTAAAATAATTAGTCCTATTATAGTCAGGGAGAAACTGTATATCATGTTGATGAAAAAAATAGGGCCGTGTTCGTAAATTAAAACAGCTCCTGGCTGGCTGGAAGTTGGGATTATATTTGGCCACAGCAATCCGTGCCATTCATTTGTAAATGCCATAATTATAATGATAGCGGGTATCAAGAAAAGAAGCCTGATGTAGGTAGGTTTTAAATATTTCTCATAATTAGCATAGTTTAATACAAATATAAACCAGAGGGGTGCAACTGTAGCTACTCCAAAGTAAGTAACTTTAATCCAGAATACCTTTGCCCATATTGCAATGCTGAAAAATTCCATTCCTGCTCCAAGGCACCATAAAAATATGGATATCATGAAAAAAATGAAGTAAGTATGTAATGTGGATGAACGTTTTTTATAACTGTAAATACCTAAAGATAAAATTATGAATGCGCTTACCATTAGTATGGCGCCATAGGGGGAATACTGAAAGTTCATGATTTTTCTTTAGTACTTTCTAAAATAAGTTTATTGGGTTTAATCTGTATCCATATCTTATTAAAAATAAATAGGGGATTATTAAAATAAATTTGTTTAAAAAAAATCATTTAATACATTTTACCATTTCTGGGTCTTCAAGTAATTTATATAGTATTGCAACTGATTTGGTAAATGCTGGTTTCCCTGCAGTTAACAGGACAACCCTTAAAGCGTCCATTATCTCATCTTTTGTAATTCCGAGTTCTTTCATTCCGCTTACCATTTGTTTTCTTATTGCCCTGTCATCAGAAGCTGCTGCATTTACTGCTATGGCTATTAACTTTTGAGTTTTATAATCTAGGGTTTTACCGGTATATGTGGCATTATTTAAATGTACAATTGCTTCATAAAGGTCTGGATAATCTTTTTTAACATGAGGCATTCCTTTGCTGAAAAATACTTCTTCTTTCATTTTTTTCATCTCCATAACTTAGCTTAATCCTTTATTTTTTAGATACAATTGCTTTTTAACTCACTTAAAGTGATATACTTTAATATGGCCTTAATTTTCGCATTGAAACAGAAAATTTTAACCTGTTTTTGATATATGAATCTCAATCAAAGTATTATTTGATTTATTGAGGTTCTACTCTTTTTTTTGTTTTTTCTCATATATCAACATACTGTTTTTATTACATGAAATTACTGAAAATAAAATAAGTTAAATTAATTACATAATTATCTAAACGAAATTATTTAATTCATTAATTTCTCAAAAAAGATGGAAAGAAACAGTATTCATTAGTTTCACTGCATTATATTTTTTTAATTATTGATCTATTTTTAAATAATAATTAATATAAATGATATAATACATATTAAAATCATAAAAAACTATGTATATTTAATAACATATTGTGGGTGAAATCTTGAAGTATGAAACTAGAAAATGCAGCTATTGTGGCAAATCGGGCAGGGGGAAACTATATAAAAAGTTACGCTCTGATTGGAAAATATGGATATGTCCAAATTGTAGCAGAACTGAGCATATTAATTTGTATAATTAAATATTTTAAAAATAATAAACTTGCAAAAAATAATAAAATTGAGCTTATTTTTTAATATGGAAATATTACAATTTTCAAAATTGTATATAAAGCAGTATTGATATTCTAAACCGTAAAATTTATATGTAAAACTATACATTACTAATTTAGGTTAATATTATTGGATATTGATCTATCCCCTTTTAATTTATATCTTAAATTTATTAAGTGCCTCAACACTATGGCGCCTTTATTCATTACCCTGGCACATACTCTAAAAACTAGTAGTTTTTTCTCTTTTTTTGTTGGTCATTGTCTTAATTTCCATTTGTTTAGAAATTCAACCTGTAATATTTATTTTCACTAAAAAATGATTTAAATTCTTTTTTTATATCTCAATTCTTTAAAAGTAATTGTAAATTTAGTACCTTCTGTTTTATCCAGTTCAATAGTACCATCGATCTGTTTAACCAGGTTATTTACTAAACGTAGCCCTAAAGATTCTGTGTTTGTGAAGTCTATATTTTCAGGTAAGCCCACACCGTTATCTGAGACTATTAGTACTAAATTATTTTTTAATTGGTGAAGTTCAACCTGTATTTCATTAGAGTTATGACCTGCAGTCGGGGTATCTGCAGATTTCTTATCTGGTCCACAGCCAGAGGCTGTTGGATCTGAAAATTTTCCATTTTCAGGTCCGCGAACATAGTTCGCCGGATCTGCAAATCTATGATTTGCTGGTCCACAGTCAGAGACTGTTGGATCTGAAAATTTTCCATTTTCAGGTCCGCGAACATAGTTCGCTGGAAATGCATGTTTCAGGCTGTTTGTTACCAGTTCATTTATTATAAGGCCGCATGGAATTGCAGTATTTACATTAAAAAAGATATTATCAATATTTTTATTTAATTTTATCATATGTGGGCTGATCTTATAGGTTAAAAATAGGCTATCTGTTAGATCTTTAATATAATCTTTGAAATCTATTTTTACAAGGTTTTCTGAACTGTAAAGTTTTTCATGGACTATTGCCATTGATTTAACACGATTTTGGCTCTCTTCAAGGACATTCCGTGTTTCATCGTCTTTAGTATAACCTGTTTGAAGACTTAAAAGGGAACTTATTATCTGCAGGTTATTTTTAACCCTGTGATGAATTTCTCTAAGCAGTATCTCTTTTTCTTCAAGCGACGCTTTTATATTTTCTTCGGCTTTTTTAAGCTGGGTAATATCACGTGCAGCGGCAAATACACCTATAACATCTCCAAATTCGTTTTTATAAACTGAAGCATTATATAAAACTGGTGTTATAAAACCTTTCCTATTTTTAATTTTTAATGGGTAATCACGCACTAATCCTTCCTGAAAAACTTGTTGATATCCTTTCATGGCTTTTTCAGGTTCTGTGAAATAGTTTGAAAAATCAGTCCCTATAAGCTGTTCTCGAGCGTAACCAGTTATAATTTCTGTAGAGTTATTTACGTCAGTTATTTTTCCATCAGAACCAATAGTTACAAGAGGGTCTAAACTTGCTTCAATTAAGCTACGGTTATATGTACTTGCTAATCTAAGTTTTTCTTCAGCTTTCCTACGTTCAGTGATATCTGATATTAAAGCTAAGGATTCTATGTAATTGCCGTGGTCGTCATAGATTTGCGTGATATCTATATTTACATGGATATTTTTTCCGTCTTTTTTAGTAAATTTAAATTCATATAGTCCTTCAGCAATATCCCTGTAGTTTTTCACATGTGATTTAACAATTTTTGCTTTTTTTTCATCCATAAAAGATAATAAATGCATATTTATCATCTCATCTACAGTATAGCCCAGCATATCTGCCATTCTTGGATTTACAAAGAGAGTGTTGCCCTCACAATCAACTGACCAGATACCTTCATGGGCATTTTCCACAAGCTGACGATATTTTCTTTCACTTTTTTTAAGTGCTTTCCGTGATCTTTTCTTATCTGTAATATCTAAAAGAGAAATTAGCCGATTTTTTGTATAGGGGATTAACTCAATAGTTACATAAACATCTCTGATGTCGCCCTGCTTATTTTGTAACTTAAGTTCATAGTTTTTTGGAGCTCTGCTAGGTTCATTTTCCCTTATATTATGGTAGTTTAATAGCCGCTGTATATCTTCTTCTACAACAAAATTTATCCAGCTTTTTTTACCTTCTAATTCTTCTTTTAAATATCCTGAAAGCTTTTCACATTCAGTATTTGCAAGGGAAATAACAGTGTCCTCTCCAGCTATTAACATTGCAGTCCCAGTATTTTCAAAAATAGTTCTATAATACAATTCTGACTTTTTGAGTGCTTTCTCTACTTTTTTACGTTTTGTAATATCTGTTACAAATCCTTCTAAAGCAATTAATTCGCCTTCATCAGAATATACGCCTCTACCGTGTTCCCATACATATTTTTCCTTTAGATCTGCAGTGATTATCCTGTAAATAATTTTAAATGCTTTGTTTTCTTTTAAAGCTTTTTGAATTGTACTCCAAACAATTTTTCTGTCATCAACATGTATTAAATCTTCATAAGAAACGTTTTTATTCATAATGATGTCTTCTGGTTGATATCCGGTTAATTCTAAACAGCCCTCACTTACAAATTCCATTGTCCAGTTAGGATCATTCATGCACCTGTAGGCAACTCCAGGTAAATTACTTATTAAAGTTTCAAAAGTGCGCTGCTTCTCTTTTAATTCATTTTCTATCTTTTTACGTTCAGTAATATTCCTTGCAATGATGATTCCTTTGTCATTTCCGTTGCTATCTGTAAATAATTTGCCAGTAACATCTGTGAGAAATTTTGTTCCATCCTTTTTTATGGAATTAAATTCACTTTTAAATTTACCTGTAATAGCTCTTTCATTTATAGATGCGTGCAATCGAGGATCATCTTTATCAACAATACTTGATCTGCCTAATTTACGCAGCTCATCCCTGGTGTATCCATACATTTCTTCTGCAGCAGGATTAACATCTAAAATAGTGCCATCAGGGCGTGTAAGGAATATGGCATCTGTACTATTTTCAAAAATTGAACGATACTTTTCTTCACTTTCTTTTAAGGTATTCTCAACTAGTTTACGCTCAGTAACATCCAGTCCTATAACTGATAATTTTGATACTTCATCTTTTTCATCTAAAATTGGATAAATTCGGTATTCATAATGTTTACCGTAGCGTTCATCTTCAAAACAAGTAACTTTTTTAGCCTTAATGGCATTTTCAACGTACTTTTTTCTGTATGCAGCTATAGGTCGCGGCAAAAGTTCGTAAATATTGGAATCAACAACTTCACCTAAAGTTTTTTCAGTGTATTCATTTGTAAAAAGTATATTCCCTTTCAAATCTATTAGAAATGCTGGTTCATTGACAGCATTTAAAAACGCATTTAAATTTTTGGTACCCTCTTTTAATTTTAAATCGTTGTAAAGAGCAGTTTCTATGGTGCTTTTAAGTTCAATGTCGCTAAATTGTTTTCTTATAATATAAACAGGCGGATTTAATTCTGCTTTCTCGAGTAACTGGCTGTCAGAATAATCTGCTAAATATATTATGGGATTATTAAAGTACTTCCTTATTTTGGAGGTCTCTATGTAATTTCCACTTTGATTAATATCAATTAAAATTAAATCAGGTTTTAGTTCTCCGGAATTTTTCACAGCTTTTATACCATGTGATTCAATAGCAAGAACTGTATAGCCTAAATCTTCGAGCTTAGACTTTATACTTATCTTTGCGCTATTTTCATCTCCAATGACGAGAATTTTAGCGTTTTTCATTTAGTCAGCTTTTAGATTTTAACATATAAAAACTTAGTTATGTTATTATCATAAGAAATTATTACTATTTTTATAAAACAAATTATCAATACTTTAAATTGACTAAACTCGTTGATTAAAGAAATTAGTAAAATAAACAGTAATAATTTAAAATTTTAATGGTAATTCGGACTTTAAACAGGTCCAATATCCCCCGCCAACCCCGCGAATCGCAGATTTGTGGTAGTAAAAATCTCTGATTTTGCGGTGGTGCTCACAAAACCGGAAGTTTCGTGGCCGTCGAAAACCATAGGTTTTCGGGGCATGGAAAAATTCTACGAATTTTTCCGGTTGAAAATTTTCAATTTTCAAACATCGAAATTATAAATTTCGAATGCAGTAAAAATCTCCGATTTTTACATGCTCAAAAATTTTTAATTTTAAAAGTTGATCCCAAACAAATTTAAACAGGCCCAACATCGGGGCGGCCTTCTCTCATACCCATTCCTGCTTCTTTTCGCATTGCATCGGGTTTGAACATCATTTTAACCAGATTCTGCGCATGTTCACGTGCCCTGTTTTCAGCGAGCTGTCTTAAGTCCTTCGGATTTTCCCCTTCATCTTCATGAACAAAAACTTCAAGTATATGTGTATTGGTCATAAGCTGGGCCTGTATAAGGCCGGTTGATGCTTCATGAGCACAAACTTTATCTTTTTCTTGAGGACCCGGCATTCCGAGGGCCATCACAATTTCACAGTTTTCTTCTTCTATTAATTTTTTTGATGCAACTGGTAAATCTTTAATTCCAGGTACTGTCCGCCTTATGAATGTTATATTCCCGACGTGTTGTTTAATTTCGTCTATTGCATGAGCACCCATATCAACCCGTGCAAAAGTGGTATCGCAAATTCCTACTTTCATTTTATCACCACATTACTTAATCATCAAAATGATCCCTTAATTTTTTTCTTGCTTCGCCTATGGTAAGGGGATATGGTTTATCAAAGGGTAATTTATCTTCTTTTTCCAGTATTTCCATGAGATGTGCAATTCTTGGAAGTCTTAAATTAGCCTCCCTTATGGTTTTAACATCTCCAAATACTTCTTGGGGATTTCCTTCTTTTATAATTTTTCCTTTACTTATTATATATACGCTGTATGCATAGAGCGGTACTAAATCAACATCATGAGTTGATATAATTATCGTCATTCCCTCTTTGTTTAATTCGTATAATATTTTAAGTATTTGGGATGCCCCCTTTGGATCAAGGCCGGATGTTGGCTCGTCAAGGACCATTATTCTAGGATTCATGGCAAGTATCCCTGCAATTGCAACTCTCTTTTTCTGGCCTCCGCTCAAGTGATGGGGCGCTTTCTTTTTAAATTCTTCCATTCCCACACGTTTTAGGGATTCATCAACCCGTTTTTCAACTTCTTCCTTGGATAAACCAAGATTCATGGGTCCGAAAGCTACATCTTCCACTACTGTTGGGGCAAACAGCTGATCATCAGGATTTTGAAATACTATCCCCACATTCTGCCTTACATGCATCAGTGCTTTTTTATCATATTTTATCTCATCACCATTTAAGAGCACCTTTCCTGATGTGGGTCTTAAAATCCCGTTAAAATGTAAAAATAATGTTGATTTCCCTGCACCATTTGGTCCAAGTAATGCAATGATTTTACCCTCTTCCGCTTTAAAATTGACTTTGTCAAGGGCCTTTGTGCCATCTGGATAACTGTATGCGATATCTTTTGTTTCAATTATATTCATCATTTCACCTAAAATGGAAATTCTGTATTTAATTAATAAAAGCTGTCAGGTTTATATAATTTTTAAACCCCATGTTAAATAAGTTCCAAGCAAAAGGAAGGATTCAAAGGATAATAGTAAAAGAATATTTTTAGTTCCTATATCTTTCCGGCTTTTGAAGGTTTTAATAGATCCCCCATAACATCTTGACTCCATTGTTATATAAATTTGTTCACCGCGCAACCATGTCCTTATAAAGAGATTACTTGCAAGCATTCCCATAGATTTATAAGTCTTTTTGAGGCCGGAATATCCCAGCCGGGTTTCTTGGGAGTGGTACATGTTAATTGCTTCATCTAAAAACACAAAGATATACCTATACATAAGCATGGCAATTTCAACTACAATCTGGGGAATTTTAATATCTTCCAGTATAGAAAAAATTTCGTTCATAGGAGTTGTAAGTGCCAGAAATGTCAGACAGGAAAAACCACCCATGATCCTTGCCATGGTAAGGAACCCCAGGTTAAAACCATCTGCAGTTACCGCAAGGTTAAATATTCCTAAGTTTAGAATTGCCGCACCTGTTCCAAAGAATATAGCCATAAAAACAAATGTTATAAACGCAAATGAAAATGGGACTGTAATGAACTTCAAATAAAATTTGGCAGGGATTTTAGCCTTAAATATAATTAAAAAAGTTACCAGAACAAATATGGTAATGGGTATAACTGGTGAAGTGGATATAAGGCTCACTAACATGGTTAAAATTGCAAACAATACTTTGAAATATTCATTTACATTTTTAATGCCGTTGGAATGAGCATAATCATCTAACGTGTGTTCAAACATCTCTTCACCAGAATTTATCATTTATTTTTATTTAATTCAATTTTATCCTGTTCACTTGCTGCAAGTTGCTTGTTCAGTTCTTCTTTTCTTGTTTTTGCCTGCCTTTGTAGTACCCTAAAACATATCCTATTATAAGCGCCCCAATAGCAGCCTGTACTGCAAACAGGAGACTTTCTATTTCACCACTCGGTGGTTCCCATATGGAACTAAACCACGGCTGATAGCCGGTGGCTTCTATGGCCTGACTTCCCTGATCATCTGAACCTGTAAAATAGCCTTCTTTACCATTGTAAATGGCAAGTGGAAGAGCCACAATTAGGACTGCTAAAATTAGGAGGACAATGGGTTTTTTATCTACCATCAGACTACCTCCGGTGATTTTTCTGCAGTTTCTTCTGTTTTAGCAGGCCCTATAACTTTTAGGGTCCTTAGTATGTCAGGTCTAAGTTTCAGGATATAATCGAAGATAACTACAGTTAAAAGCCCTTCAGCTATTGCAAGCGGTACCTGGGTGTAGGCGTATATTATTATGAATTTTACAAATGCTGACCCGAATGTAGGCACTGGAAATGCCAGCGAAAGCTGTACTGCAGTGGTCACATAGGTCAACCAGTCGCCAATAACTGCAGCTAAAAATATCCCTACAGATGGAGACCAGCCAACTTTTCGAATGCCTTTGTAAACCAGCCATGCTGCAAATGGACCTGCAATCCCCATGGAAACGATATTAGCTCCCAAAGTGGTTATTCCTCCGTGTGCAAGAAGCAGTGCTTGAAATATGAGTACAATCGCGCCTAAAACGCTTACTGCTGCCGGCCCGAAAAGTACAGCACCTAACCCGTTCCCTGTAGGGTGGGAAGTACTTCCGGTAACTGAAGGCAGCTTTAAAGATGATAATATAAATATGAATGCTCCTGTAATTGCAAGCAGCGGCTTTGACTCCGGGTGTTCCTCTGTAACCTTCTTGATCTGGATTACACCGTAAACAACTACTGGTAATGCTATGATGTACCAGAACAAGCACCACTGCCACGGTAAAAATCCTTCCATTATGTGCATGTTAAAGTCTCCTTTACTTTTTGCAAATGCCTCAAAAACTCCCCTTTAACATGAATATCGATATATTCCTGACAAGATTAGTATTATAATATATAAAGAGTAAATAGAGTCATTTCTTCTTAAATTTTATAGTGTAATGGAGACTATTTAATTATTTCTATAATAGTTGATAATAATTAAAATAAAATTGAATTTAATAAATTTTACTATTCTACAAAAAATGAAAATTTTCTAGAGATATATTTTAAGACGTTAACCCTAGAACTGATTAAGGTTGATATTAGATTTATATATAATTCAGACAACAAACTTTTATAATTTGGTAAGTATCCCCTTTCAAAAAGAGATATCAAACATATCTCGTATTTCGTCAATAGTATTAAAAATTCCTTTTTATAAACTGTGTTTCAGCATGGTAAAATACAAAAACATTATTTCTCTTCCAAAATCTTTTATTGATTTCAAATTTTCAACACGTTCCACACGCAGGTCTATAGTATGCGTTTTGAATATACTAACTATTTTTTATATGAATAGTTCAGTTACAAATTAATAAAGTTAGACTAATCAACAAGATTTGAAGTTTTAATTAAAAATAACTTATTTCTGCCTAATTGCTGTTTTATTTCAATTTTTTATAAATTTCAAAACTTCCTCTTTAGATTTTAATGCGTCCTTATAGTATGGTTTTAATTTTAAAGCTTTATCAAAACATTCTAAAGCTTCATTGTATTGTTGGAGTTTTTGATGGGCTTTTCCTTTTCCAAACCATAATTCAGCTAATTCTCGAGGTTGAAAAACTAATTTTATAGGTTTTAGGCCCTTAAATTTCCATTTATCTTTGGTTGGAATTTTTCCCAATGCATCTTCAAAATAGGTCACTGCTTTTTGGTAATCCCCTTGTTTAAAGAGCACTACTGCTTTATTTGCCAGTGCAGGTCCAAATTGAGGTTCTTTTTTAAGGATTATATCAATATGCTCAAGAGCAGCATCATATCTTTCAAGCTTTATAAATATACCTGCTCTCAAACCTAATACTAGTACATTTTTTTTATCTTTTTTAAGAATTTTATTGGTTAAATCAAGTGATTCCTGATATTTTTCCATCTTACTTAGGACAGCTGCTTTGCTGTGTAGTACTGAAAAATAGTTAAAGCCTGATTCTAATAATTTATCAAGATAATACAAAGATTCATGATATTTACCCTCATTTAGAAGGGCTATACTTTCCTTCATTAAGATCCAGTATTTCAAATGATCAGCATTCATCTGCGTTAATATTAAGCCTCCAAATAAAGGTAATAAATATGTCCAGTCATATATTTGGGTAAAAATTAGATTTAAAGCTGTTAATAAAAGTAAAACTATGGTTACAATGATGAAATAAAGTTTTATGTTTTTATTGTTCAATTTAAGGAATAGATATGCCACAATAATAGGTAAGGCTATTGCTAATACTATCTGGAGAATTTGATCAAATATCAATGAAAGATAAAGGGCTATAGTGAATAGTACACTAAGAATAATACGCCTAGTTTTCATATTCATGATCATCAACTATAATAATTTTAAAGCAAATATATTCTGGATTTAATATCATCTATTTAATATTTTACATCATAATTATTTTTTATATCAGAAGCAAATATATTCTGGATTTAATATCATCTATTTAATATTTTACATCATAATTATTTTTTATATCAGTTAATGCATAATATTATCATTTATGATAAAAATCAAATATGAAAATTTAAGTTAAATTAACTTCAAATAGTAAAGAACTATAATATATACTTATTAATAATTTATATAATTTTAATCATTAAAAAGAGAATTATTATGAATTTATTAAGTAATAATACAAATATTACATTTATTTACCTAGTAAACAGTCATAAAAAGATTATATTTTCATAACAGCTTGTGACAAGTTAAATATTTAAGAAAGCTATCGCAGATTTGGAGTAAAAAGTTTAATGAGATAATGGAAGCAACCTAAAAATGATTTAAAGGCGAAAAATGAGTGAATATATTCGTGTTTTGAAACAAGCATTGTTATGAGTTATATGAATATTTTATGGGTTAAATGTAGTTAAATGGCTAAAAACAATGTATATGGGTCGGAAGACGAGATATATTCAGAAAAAAATCAAAAATATGATTTAGGTTGAGTTAGAAAGTATTGTAGAACATCTGAATTTATCTAAGTAAAATTAATTATATTCCTGTTCTAAATTTTTAAAGTTGTGTTAATAATTAATACTTTATTAAGTGGTGCCAAAAAATTGCATTAATTGATTTTAAGTGAGTAAAAAGCACATAATTTTTAAAATTATTAGATAATAAAACCATAAATTTATATAAGGTTATTTATACACAGTATATTGGTAAAATAACGGAGGCGGTCATTTATGACAGAATTACCATTTGCTCCAGTAAGTAGAATAATAAAAAATGCTGGTGCACAGAGAGTAAGCGAAGATGCTACAGAAACTTTAACAAAAGTGTTAGAAGAAAAAGGCGAAGAAATAGCTTTAGCGGCTGTTAAACTTGCAAAACACGCTGGAAGAAAAACAGTTAAAGCATCAGATATTGAATTAGCTATTAAAAGTTTATAACTTTTTATTAGCTTAAGAAAATCTTTTTTGCCTCTAACATAAAACGTGTTAAAGGCTTTTTTATATTTTTTTAGTCTAAGTTTTTTGCTCTTTTTTAATTTTGCATATTTTTACAGCATATTTACCCAAAAAATAACTCGTTTTTCCTCTACATTTAGTAAAATTTATAAGTATGTGTTTATCTACATAAATGATGGTATGTAATTTTTATGAAATAATATTCATAATTTATGATGTAAATAAAGAAGGAGAAACATTAAATGTCCATATCAATTTTTAATAATAAGTCTTTAAGTAAGTATAACATTTTTAAGGGCGTTTTTAAGCGAAATAAGAAGATTTTAGTTGTTTCAGTTATTATATTCTCTGCATCTCTTTTTATTGGTGTACTTGCAGGTTACTTTTTACCTGAGGGTGTTGGGTATTTCTTGACAGTACTTTCTAATACAATTAACAGTGCGGTTGATATATCTACTGCTTCCATTTTCATACACAATGTTAGAACTGCTTTTATGACTTATGCTGGAGGAATTATTGGAATAGTTACTGCAGGATTGTTGTCTCTAAACGGGTTCATTTTAGGGGCTTTTTTAGGATATTTTATGGGCGGCGGCGTTATTAACCATAACACTGTTAGCCCTCTAGTTTTTATGAGCTATATAGTACCTCACGGCATATTTGAAATTCCTGCACTTATTATAGCTAGTGCTGCAGGGTTCAGGCTCACAACTATAATCGCTGATTTAATAAACAGCTTGAGAGGAAAAACATATGTAAACAACGATTATCTGAAATTTAAGGACTCCATAGCTTTACTTTTAATTGCAGTATTTTTATTTGCAGTTGCGGCAGTTATTGAAGCTAACTTTACTGGACCCATAGGAAATTACATTACAGGGTTAAATTTCCATTAAATACTTTTTTTATTTAATTGATGCATGCCTATAAAATATTTTAAAAGATTTTTTAGTCCTAAATATCTAAAAAGCAATAAATCAGTTAACTTAATGTTTTATTGCATTAGAAGTTACAGTTCCACTGCTACTTCCAGAACCTGATCCGCTGCCGCCAATTATTACGTCTTGCCCTACCATTTGGGGTCTAATTATTCTCCAGTAGTACTGTGCAGCAGTTCTTTTTTCAGGAATGTAATAAGTAACTGCCCATTTTTTGTTGTAAAACTCACGAATCTGTAATATATATTTACTTTCTTTTCTGAGGGTAGTGGTTATAGTCTGTGTTTTCTGCCCTTTGAACTTTACATAAACCTTTATTTTTATATAACTTGTTTTGTACGGGTATGTTTTCCATGAATAGATAAAATAATAATTATTTGGGCCATTAACTTTATATGAACCATGATCTACTTGTTTTAAGCTGGCTGCAGCAGCTGGTTATGCCAATTGAAGCCCAAAAACAAACATTGAAAGTATTGCGGTTATCAACAAAATATTTTTTCTCATTTTATATCCCCTTATCAATTTTTTGTATCAAATTATGTTAATAACTGTTAATTATGATTTATATAATTTTACATATCGTTCATGTACAAAAAATCATATTTAAAATCTTTGATAAGTTTTTAGCAAATTTTAATGTATTAGATAATCTGTTAATATTTCAGGTTGATAATTTAAAAATCATATTTTAAAAGCTAATTTTTAAATTCACTCCCTAATTTATACATTATTTGCCGCCATTTGAGGGATACATTATCTGATCTTAATTTTACTTTTAGTATGTGGTTTTAATTGTTTTTGAGTATAGAAAAATATGTTGTATTCTCCTTTTTTATGTAAACTTATGATGGTTAGTATTAGAGAAATCAAATTATACATGAACTTTTTCGATGCAACATATATAGAATAATTAACATAAAAATTAAAATAAGTAATAATTTTGGGGATTTAACATCTGTAAAATATAGTTAAGTCTGTTATTTAAATATTGTAAAACTTATTTCCGGTGTTTTAATGAAAATTGAAAAACTTATGGAATCTTATAAGTCCTTAATAGCGATTCCTGTAATTATTACCTTGATAGCAGTGGTAATTTTGGCAGTGAATGGTTTAAATTATGGGGTGGAACTAAGGGGAGGTACAATAGCTGATCTTCAGCTTCAAGAACCAGTGAGCCAAACTCAACTAGAGAATATAATAAGTAACGGGTTGGGAACAAATGATGTGAGTGTTCAATTAGTTGGTTCTAACCAGTCTACAGTTGAAATTGGTGGGGAAGTAGATCCTGGTATTTTGAGGAATACATTAAATGGAACAGCATCTATACTAGGTTTTAGATCTGTTGGACCAGTTTTAAGTGCTGAAGCGTTGAATCAAATTTTTTGGGCAATACTTTTTGCATTTATATTCATGGCAGTGACTGTATTTGTAGTATTTAGAAACTTCGTACCTTCTATAGCAGTTATTCTTGCCGCGCTGTCTGATATTATTATAGCAGCTGGTGGAATGTCCCTGTTTGGAATACCGCTTTCCCTAGCATCAGTAGGTGCTTTACTTTTACTTATTGGGTACAGTGTAGATACAGATATTTTGCTTACCACACGTGTATTGAGGCGTAAAGAAGGAACTGTTACAGAAAGGGCGGTTGATGCTATGAAAACCGGCTTAACAATGGCAGTTACTTCCATTAGTGCAATGGCAACTCTTTATATTGTTGTTGTTTTATTAATTCCATCTGCAGAAGTACTTGCAGATATTGCAGCAGTTCTTATAATAGGCCTGGCTGCAGATGTGCTTGTAACATGGTTAATGAACCTTGGAATACTTAGATGGTACCTGGAGCGTGGACGTTAATGAGCGAAATTGCAGACTTTTTAAAAGATTATAGGGTTATATTACTCATTGTACTGGCTATTGGAAGTATTGTTTCAATTTCAGTATTAGGTATACAGCAGGGACTGGACTTAGAAGGTGGATCTGTCATACAAATTCATTTAGAACATCCTGTTGACCAGAATACGATGAATACTGTCGTAACGGTCCTTGACAGGCGGCTTAACATATTTGGTGTAAGGGACATTAATGTGAGAGCTAGTGGAGATCAGGATGTAATTGTTGAAATAGCGGGAGTAAGGCCGGAAGAAGTTACGAATATAGTGGGGACTCCTGGTGTATTTGAAGCTAAAATAGATAACCAGACTGCGCTTACTGGGACAGATATAACAAATGTCCGTCCGTATCAAATCACTGGAAATCAGTGGAGTGTGCCGTTTACTGTATCTACTGCAGGTGCCAATCGTTTTGCACAGGTTGCACAGGGTAAGGCTGGGCAGCCGGTTGAAATGTATCTGGATAATCAACTGGTTTCATCCCCAGTTTTAAGCGAAGGGCTTGCAACAGGAACGCCAACAACAGAAGTTGAAGTTTCAGGAACGGCAGAAACCAGAGAAGCAGCTGAAAATGAAGCCAGGAATATACAGGCAGTACTACAGTCCGGGGCGTTACCAGTAAAGGTTAATGTTGCGGGAGTTAGCAGTGTTTCGGCTGAACTGGGGGACCAGTTTAGAACAGGGGCACTTGTTGCAGGTTTACTTGCAGTTATAGTAGTCTCTATCATCATCTTCCTGCGTTACAGAATTCCTTTGCTTGTAATTCCGATAATACTCACAAGCCTTGCGGAACTACTTTTAATTTTAGGAGTAGCATCTGTAATAAGGTGGAATATAGATTTACCTGCTATTGCAGGTATTATTGCAGCCATAGGTACAGGGGTAGATGACCAGTTAATCATCACTGATGAAGTTTTAAAGAAAAAAGGATCAAAAGGAGGCAAAGAATCCAAAAGAAGAAGTGCAACTATGAGGATGAGGATTAAGGGGGCGTTTTTCATAGTATTTACATCTGCTGCAACCCTTATCGCTGCTATGCTTCCACTGGCATATATAGGATTCAGCAGAGGCTACGCAGGAATCGGGATCCTGGCAGGTTTTGCATTCACCACTATAATAGGGGTGCTTATAGGAATTTTTATCACAAGGCCGGTATATGCAAAATTCATAGAGAGATTTGTCCAGTAAGCATTATAAAAAAGACATATAAATCATTTTATATGTTTTATATCTGGAGAAAAAATTGAATAAATGATTTGATGAGATTTAAAAATTTTAAAAAAGAATTTAAATCCATTTTTAAATCATTTTTACCAGCTATATTGATGATTTTCATATTTCAAATATTTTTTATAAAAATGGATGTTATGGAATTTATTCCAATTGTAATTGGACTGATTTTCACATTACTGGGTTTTGTAATCTTCATTGAGGGTGCAAAATTTGCACTTTTACCTATGGGTGAACAGATAGGGGCTTCTTTTATAGAAAAAAAAGCTCTTTTTATGATATTGCTCTTTGGATTCCTTTTGGGAGTAACGCTTACTATAGCAGAACCTGATGTGAGGTTACTGGCTTACCAGATTGAGAATATAGTGATTATTCTTCTTACTCAAAGAGAAATAATTTATGTAACAGCTTTAGGGCTTGGAATATTTGTTATTATAGCTATTCTTAGAATAATCCTTAATATACCTATTAAATATATTTTAATACCAGGATATTTAATAAATTTAATACTTGCTCTTTTTTCTAATGAAGAGTTTTTAACTGTTGCTTTTGATATGGGTGGAGTAACAACTGGCCCCATGACAGTTCCTTTTTTAATTGCTTTTGGAGTTGGGATAGCATCTGTTTTAGGTGGAAGAGATAGATTGACATCCGGTTTTGGGGTCATGGCAATTGGTTCTGTAGGGCCCATAATGGCTGTTTTAGTATATGGACTTATTAAAGGAGGAGTTTAATGGACTTTAATTTACCATTTGAAGTCTTTATTGAAGTTATTGAAGCTATAATTCCGGTCATTGTCCTGTTTATTTTTTTCCAGATCATTGTACTTAAAAAGATTCCACCTAACTTCAGGAGAATGATTGTAGGTATACTGATGACCACAGCAGGATTTTTTTTATTTATATTAGGGGCCAGAATGAGTTTGATTCCTATGGGAGAAAAAATTGGCATTTTTCTATCTGGCGCAAATTCACTTTTAGTCCTATTTTTGGTATTTGTCATAGGTATCATAGTTATTTTTGCTGAACCTGCAGTTAACATTCTTGCTTATGAAATAGAAAAAGTTTCGGCAGGATTTTTAAAGAGGAAGTATATAATTCCAGTCATTGCATTGGGTGTTGGCTTTGCACTGGTACTTATAATCTTGAGGATATATTTTGAAATTCCTATTGCCTATATTTTAATACCAGGATATGTCATACTGCTGTTCCTGACATATAAGGCCCCTAAAGATATTATTTCAATAGCATTTGACTCGGGGGCTGTAGCTACTGGACCTGTAGTTGTTACTTTTGCTCTACCGATCATAACCAGTATTGCTATCACTATTTTAGGCGGCGAATCTGGTGTTTATGGGCTTGGAACTATAGGGGTAATAGCAATGTGTCCTATAATTCTCATGCTATTATTTGGAATTATAATAAAAAGGAGGATAAAAAAATGAATGATGGAAACCCATTTCAGATTATATTTGCAGTTGTTGAAGCAGAAAAGGGAAGTGAAATCCTGGAAGAAGCTCAAAAAGCAGGGGCAGAAGGAGGAACTGTTTTTTACGGACGTGGAACTGGAGTACATGAACACGAGAAGATTTTAGGTATACCTATAGAACCTGCTAAAGAAATAATCATGATACTGATTAGAGAAGAACTTGCAGATAAAGTGCTTTACGCCATTGTAAATGCTGGAAAATTAAACGAACCTGGCAAAGGGTTGGCTTTTGTACTGGATGTTTTTAAGGTGGCTGGAATATGCCACGATGAAACACGTTCAATTAAAGATGAATTTTAAAATTCACTTTACCTCTAACTTTTAATTATTCCAATTTAAAACATTTTATTAGATTTGGCATCGATTAAAACAGCCCTTACAGGAGCTCCGTCCTCATCTATTTTTAAAGGGAGTCCCATGAAGACATATTCTCCAGCTTCAACATTCTTTAAACACAGCCCCTCAAATACCGTGAGGTTATCAAGCAGCACATCATGTACACATTCATTTTTATAAACTTTTCTATGCTTAAATAGTCCACTCCAAGGGTTTTAACTTTTTTTCCTGTCAAATATTCTGCGGCATCCCGTTTGATATGTGCAAAATCTTCTTAAACTTTTTATACTTTTTTGTTGAATTTTCAGTCTTCAATAATATGATGTCGTCTTCATTGATTTCATATGGGTCCAGATGTTCCTTATGAATTTCATTGCCAGCGTCAGTAAGATCAATAACCTTACATTTCCCGTAAAAACTTTCCAGTGGTATTTCAGCTAATTTTTTACCTTCTTCTTTAATATGGAATGGGTATCTATATGGGTCCCTGTATGACTACCTAGAGTAATTTTAGATTCGTTAGAATCTTCATACTTGACAGTTGCATATTTTTCTATCTTTGGCCGGGATTTTCAGGATAAACAATCATATCTTCATGTATTTGCATCGAAATATCTATTATTCGCACGATATTCACCATTTATAAACCTAATAATTCAATATAGATGTAATAAGCTGCAAAAACCATGAAAAATAGTCCTACTGCACCTGTTAAAATAATAACTGGTTTTGAAGGTTTAAAATCTGCTGGAAGGGTTCTCCAGTTAAGGTAAAGAACTGAAAATGCCACTACTGGAATATGCACAGCTTCAATGATCCCTGCAATGATTAAAAACTCGATAGGTTCGGGCCTTAAAATAATAAATATAACAGGTAAAATACCCATCAGACCAATTAAGTATAAGTAACGGTAAAAACGCATAGATAAATATTTCCCTGAGCTTTTGAATTGCCTTAAAATAAAAATTGATCCCTGGCCAAGCATCCTTGTCCACCCATCAAGATTTGCAACTATTGTACTCCAGAAAGCAAAAAATGCAGCCACAATCATTAATGCTGCACCTGCTATTCCCCATATGCCTCCAAGAAGCTCGCTTAAAACTGCAGTCACTGCAGGACCCTCTGGAACCAGACCGGCAGGCCTTAATAGCTGTGCACCTAATATCATCAGCGCGATAAGGAGTATCAACACAATGGACGCCGCAACAGTGGTTGAAAAGGTCATAATATTGATCCATCCTTTTAAATGCTTCTTTTCTTCACCAGTAATTCTAGATATATCAAGAGGTTCTGTTTCTTCAATTACTTCAAATTCCAGTTCATCTGCAGTTGGTTCGGAGTCCATGCTTTTAATCACTTCAGTTTCTTCAGCTTCCCTGAAGCGGTAATAAGCAGCCCCATATCCTCGGGTGACAAGCCAGAATGAATACCATATAAGGCCTGCAGCTCCAGACATCATAAAGCCAATCCATGGGAGCAATTCACTGAAATTTACATTAGGTGGTAAAGAAGGAACTAAGCCTGCAGCCAGTACATTTATGCCTGGAAATATCAATATGGCTGCTGTTACAAGTGCAGTGGTTATTACAAGGGCCATTACTATTGATATCAGTTCTACGCCGCGGTATTTACCAAAAAATACCAGTGTAATGGATATTAAAAGAAAAATGATGGCCCAAAATTGGAATCCTCCGGGTATAACCAGGATAATGGCCGAGCTTGCAGCGCCTGACATTCCAACGAGGGTAGCAACAGCTACAAAAAATTGTGGCAAAATGATTAACCATACTCCCCAATTTCCAGGTCCGGGTAATGTTTTAATGCCTTCTAGAAGAGAGCTCCCTGTGACAACGGCATAACGTCCTATTTCTCTGGCAAGCAGTGTCTTAAGAAAAATGGCAAGAACCATTGTCCACAGTACTGTGTAACCGTATAAAGAAGCAATTCTTGGGGTAAAAATAAGTTCTCCAGTAGCAATAGCTGATATCATCCAGATTATGGCAGGTCCAATCCATTTAAGCCGTTCACGCCCTTTCGGAGCTTCAGGTATTATTTTATTGTTTATTTTCACCTTAAAATCTCCAGATAATATCAAAAATCTCTTCTTGAATCCATTTTTTCTCGGTGTTTGGAAGTTCCAACTGGAGCTACAGGAACTGGTTTTCCCTCAGCATAAGCTAAATAAACCATGCTGTTTATCATGCCAATATGGGAAAATGCCTGGGGGAAGTTACCTAGAAGTTCGCCGGTTTCTGCATCTATCATTTCAGATAAAAGCCCCACATGATTGGTGTGATTTATAATATTTTCAAAAATGTCTCTAGCTTCATCTATCCTTCCTGAAAGGGCAAGTGTATCCACAAGCCAGAAAGTACAGAGTGCAAATGTTCCTTCTCTGCTGTGAGGTCCCTCTTTTTTAAAATACCTGTAGACAAGCTGGTTTTCTGTAAGATATTTCAGGGTATTGTTAATGGTTCCCTGAATCCTTTCATCATCAAACGGCAGAAATTCAAGTAAAGGAATACGTAAATTAGCAGCATCTAATTCTTTTTGTCCAAAGGATCTTACAAAAGAACCTAATTCTTTATCATAGCCGTATTTTAGAACTGCTTCCCTTATCTCAGATCTTGATTTTTTCCATTTATCGGTATCTCCTGGAAAGTTATAATTACGGGATAAATGAATTGCCCTATCCAGTGCAACCCACATCATGACTTTGGAATAGGTATAATGGCGGAGATTTTTTCTTTCTTCCCATATTCCGCTGTCTTTTTCTTTCCAAACTTCACATGCACGATCAGCAACTCTACTTAAAAAATTCATCATTTCTGGTTCAAGTTTTATATCTCTACGCACTAATTCATAGGCTGTATTTAAAAGTTCGCCGTATATTCCATGTTGGACTTGATTAACTGCCCCATTACCAATATGAATGGGTTTAGACCTTTTATATCCTTCTAAATGATCCAATGTTTTTTCTTCAAGCTCAATTTCGCCGTGCAATCCGTACATTATCTTAATTCCTTCACCTTTTTCAAAATGCTCTTTGGACACTTTTTCTACCCATCTAAATAAGTCAACAGCTTCTTTCACATGTCCTGTAGAAATAAGTGCCTGTCCAACCATGGATGCGTCTCTAACCCAGGTATAGCGGTAGTCACAATTCAAAACTTCTCCTATAGCTTCTGGAAGTGATGTAGTGGGAGCAGCCATCACGGCCCCTGTGTCATCATGAATCATCATTTTAAGGGCAAGTTTAGAACGAATTAAGAAAGGAAACCATTCAGCAGCCCATTCATGGGCATTTATTGATGGTTCTTTGTGAACCCACTTTTTCCATGTACTGGCGGTGCGTTCCATTAGTTCATTTGATGTATCAATATCTCCATCCATATTTTTAGAATTCCAGCGCGTAATTACTGCTCTTTTCTCACCATCTTTCATCTGGAAAGAAGAATATAAACTGGGACCATTTTTCCCATTTACTACCTTTGCATTATTAATGTTACATAAGGATAGCTTGTTATTTCCATCGGTAGCTGTCCATACATCATCTATCTCTTTTATTATAGTGGGAACACGCGCGTAATCAAATTTAGGCGACCATTCAACTTCTATTTCCATATCATCTCCATGGCATTCTAAAACTCGATGAATTTCTGGAGGCGCATAAGATCCGCCGCATTTATTAATATTTCCCCAAAGCGGCATAAAATCAGTTACAGTAAGTTCGCTGCGGCCTATTTTAAACTGTGTTTTTAAAATATTGGTATCTTTAACATAGTACTGAAATCCAATACCTGCATCTGGCACAGATACCTGAAAACGCCCGCCCTGCCTTATATCAAGGATAGCTCCAAAAATGCTGGGATTATCAATAACAGGAAAACAGCACCAGTCTATTGATCCATCTTTTCCAATTAATGCAACAGTTCTGAGATTGCCGATTGCACCATAATCGTTTATAGGCTTATAATATTTACAAATCATTCAAACACCTTTAATGGACTAATTTCAGTGGCATATTATCACTGAAAAGCGGTTCAAAAAGAGCATATTTAATCCATCACAAATGGAAGTACTTTTTGTCCGAAATCTTCTATAAACTGTTCCTGGTTAAGGTTAACGTTATGGATATAAATATGATCAACACCTAGCTGGATATATTCATCTAAAAGTTCCACATATTCGTTGATATCTGTGAAAATATTTACTTTAGCTCTTATAACTTCCGGATCAATCAACTTTGAAGCATTATCAAATTGTTCAGGTGATTTTAAATTAGTTAATACATTGCTTTCAAAAATATTAGATTTCCACTGGCCATAGGCTCCTTTTAAAGCTTTTTCTTCCGCGGGGTCATAGGATACTTCCAGTTTTATGTATGCTGGTTTTCCTTTCCCGCCCCCTCTATGAAAAGCTTTAATTATTTTGCCCAGTTTATATGGATTTTCTGCAACAGTTATTAATCCATCTGCCCATTTACCCAACCATTCTGCAGTTTCAGGAGTTATTGCTGCTCCAATCAGGGGTGGTGGGTTTTCTGGACGGGTGTATAATTTGGCTCCTTCTACCGTGACATGGCCGTAGTGGGTAACAGTTTCACCGGCCCACAACTTACGTATAATTTTTGCAGATTCTTTTAACCTTTCATTGCGTATGCTTTTGGGAGGCCACTTGTCTCCAGTTATGCTTTCATTTAATAATTGTCCACTCCCTACCGCTATCCAGAATCGTTCAGGATACATTTCTGTTAGTGTAGCAGTAGCCTGTGCAATTATTGTAGGATGATACCTCTGTCCGGGGGCATTCACTACTCCAAAGGGTAATGAAGTGGCCTGTAGTGCAGATCCAAGCCATGACCATACAAATCCACTTTCTCCCTGAGATTCACTCCATGGATAAAAATGATCAGATGACGATGCTCCATTAAATCCATTTTTTTCAGCCATCTGTACAAATTTGAGCAGTTTGCTCGGTGGAAATTGTTCATGTGAATTGTGATAACCAATTATCATGAATATAGTATAATTCCTCATTTATAATAAATATTTTTAAATAAGTATTAATAACATAAATTTCTATAAATACCTGTAAAAAGGATAATTGCGTTCAAATTTTGAAATATTTGCTGGAAAATATAAAATTAATTTCAAATACCGCTTAAATTAGTTATAATGTCTGATTTATTTTATAAATTATATGTAAACTTTTTTATAACCAAATTTATAGTACAGCTTAAGTTATTAGGTTATTTTGCATTCTACAGCAGATGGAAAAATTGACAAAAGAAAATACTATTTAACATGTCATGTATTAAAAGGTAAAATTTATTAATAAGTACAAACTTATTATTAATTAGACCACTGAACTTTCCTGGACACTGATGTCTCCTTTCAGTGTCCGGGATATATTACCTGTTTAAATGAACTTTTTTATTGAAATTTTAAACCACCCTTGTGTTAATTTCTAAATTTTGAATTAATGGTTAAGTTATTCACTTAATAAGTGATTAACTTATACACTGTTAGATGTAAATGCAGCTTGTAAAATCATTTAAATGTATATCGGAAAATCATTTAAACTAGTCTAATATACTAAAATTATGGAAGTTGAAAATGACATAATTCTAGCTCTTGATGTTTTAAATATGACAGAAGCACTTAGGATTGTTGAAAGTGTTTCAGACTACTTAAATACAATTAAAATAGGTTATCCCCTGGTTTTAAGTGAGGGACTTCAGTCCATAACAGCCATTAAAGAAGAATTTAACTGCAGCATAATCGCTGATTTTAAAGTTGCAGATATACCTTCAACCAATCAAAAAATAGCAGATGTTACATTTGAGGCGGGAACAGATGCAATAATTGTCCATGGATTTGTTGGTGATGACAGCGCACTTGCATGCATGAACTCTGCAGAAAAGTATGGTAAAGATGTGTTTCTTTTAACTGAAATGTCCCATCCCGGCGCTTCCATGTTCCTGCAGCAGCATGCAGAAGATATCGCAAAGATGGGAGTTGACCTTGGAATCACTAACTTTGTAGGGCCTTCTACTAAACTGGACCGCCTTGAAAAGATCCGGTCTGTTATAGGAAAAGATTCATTTTTAATATCTCCTGGAGTTGGAACTCAAGGGGGAGACCCTAAAGATACATTAAAATTTGCAGATGCCCTCATTGTTGGAAGATCTATTTACCTATCAGAAGATCCTAAAAAAGCTGTGGAAGATTTAATTGGTAGCATTAAATAGTAGTTATCTATTTTTTTTGGGGTTTAAATGTTTATTATTTTGAATTTCTAGATATGTTATATGCTTTAGAATTGTAAATGGTTTATCTACTTATCGAAAGACCTTAAAAGCTGTGGAAGATTTAATTGGTAGCATTAAATCTTAATTATCTATCTTTTTTTGGTTCAAATGCTTATTTTGAATTTTTAAACAGGTTATATGCTTTGTATATAATTATAAATGGTTTATCTACTTATCGAAAGACCTTAAAAGCTGTGGAAGATATATTTGTAGCATTAAATCTTAATTATCTAATTTTTTAATTTAACTGCTCTTATTGAGGTTCCCGATCACGCTGTAAACTTTATCGTAAATAGCATCGAATTTTAAACCAGCTAATTCATAGGATATCTCAAACAGCAGGAAATATAAAAAGGTCTGAATTCCTAAGAAGTAAATTCCATAGATTTTAAAGCCAGGATAAAAGCTCTGAATAACTCCAAGTATTGCAAGTACTAAAATTGCTGTTTTAAGGGCAAACCTGTACTCGAAAAATATTTCCAGTATCTTACTTTTTTCATAAATTCTTTTGTTATCGTTTCCTATTTCATCTATATATGCTGCAATTGTGCATATGGCTAATGTACCTATTCCAACTGCAGGAAAACCTAATAAAAACACAATTATAACAAATATAAGTGCTGTAACTATGTGGTTAATGCAGTTTACTTTTTTTGCAATAAAAGTGCCGATGAAAACTCCAAAGAAGATATATGCGGCGTCTACACTAATTGTAACTAAATATCCTAACATCAATCCGCATAAAATCCCTGCAAGTATTCCAAGGACCATATTATTTTTTTTATCGTGCATATCATCGGATATTTTCATTAAAAATCCGGATAAAGCGTAAAGGGGTATCTCTAACATAAAAATCACGGTTAAATAATTAAAGGTAGAAATTTTTTTTGTAATATATTTAAAAGTTTTTATAAGTGGATAATAGATTAAAAAAACATCAATCTGGTGTTTTTGAATTATTTTAATTAAAATGCAAAATTTTCCTTGATAATTCAATAAACTATTAAATGTTATCTTTGGGCTTAAAGTAATTTAAGTTTTTGTGGAACTATTATTTATAGTGAATGACCAAATATTTTTGACTAAATTTTATAAGAAATTTTGGTAATATGCCCCTGATTTAAATATATATTCAAATTCTGGCTATGTAGAGATCATCATAATTGTAGAATTGTTCTTAAATTTTGTGTAGTTTTAGTTAAACAGTATACTTGAACCATCACAATATTATCTGAATTTTTCAATGTTTTCTACAGAGCATAAATTCTAAAATTAAGCGTTTAAAAAGTTACGTCATTCACTATTAATAATCATTTACAAAAAGTTATTATATTAGGAAAAATATAACAGGTACCATATAATGAGAGGGGGGTGGTCATAGGACGGTAAAGAAAAACCGGTATTATGAGTACACTTATGTCCATCTTACCAAAAATGCATAAAAAAACTTTAAAACATGTAGTGCAAGCTTAAGAATGTTTGTAGAAAAAATATATATTTATTTTCCAAAAATTCAGTAATACCTGTAAATACTCCCTGAGAGGATGGATCATACAATAAAACCGAAAACTATTTTTTTGTTTTTACATTACTTTAATTATAAACCTGTAAAATTGGAAATTTCACTGGCATGTAAAAATCTCCAATTTTTACGGTTGTAAAATGGAGTTAACAAAATTATCAAAAACTACATTTTTGATACACAGAAAATGCGGAGCATTTTCTTCAACTCCAATTTAAAAACATTGAAATCCAAGATTTCGATAGATTTGACAGTATTGATAGGTGGTGTAAAAATGGGTTTAGATCTTGAAAAAGAAATGACAGCAGGCACCGTAATGAATGTGTTTGTAGATCCCGTATTTAAAAAAGAAGTTGATCCAAGTACTGCTAAACACGTGGCAGGATACGACGGTAAAACATATTATTTCTGCTCACTTTGCAGTAAAAAGCTCTTTCTGGAACATCCAGAAAGATATGTTGAAAGTTAATCTCAGTTAGATTAACTCGTATCAAAAAATAGGCGTATTTACGTCTATTTTAATTAATTTTGCTTAATTAGTGGATTCCATTTAAAAATTTAGTTATATTCACAATCGTGAATAACTCATTTTAATGAAATAACGATTTATAATTGTTTTATATGGTTAACGTGCTATAATTTCCCTTGCACCTGCAACCATCATTGGAAAGATTATAGTTACATCCCCAATTACAGTTACAAGGTTAGAACCAGCCTTTGCTTTTGCCCATGATTTTGCTTCTTCTAAGGGTGCCCCGCTTAAACTTCCAGTTTCACTCCTATCCATGGTAACTTGAATAGCCGCATCTACACCGCCTTTAAGGAGGTTGGATGCAAGGGCATAGTGTTTAGGTAAACCACCTCCAAGGAGTACAGCTGTTACCTTTTTAGCATCAAATACAATGTCTGAAAGTTCACTCATGTCCCCAACAGCATCAAGGTGAAGTTCTTTATCCTGGGTAAACATCCATAGTTGAAGGCCAAGCATGCTGTCGATTATACCTGGCGCATAAATTGGAACGCCTTTTTGGGCTGCTATTTTAAGTATTGAATTTTCATCTTCAATCATGTTTCCAATTTCAAACAGGAACTCTCTAATTGAAATGATTTTCTTTTTTTCCGCGATTTTACTTAGAATTTCGCTGATCTTTTCTTCAAATACTTCAAAATCATGTGACTTGGTGTAAACATCGCCAATTCTTCCCATTCCCTGTTGACATAACTCTTCATCATCGGCACTGATACCTCTGTAATGCCCTCCACCGAATGATTCAACCAGATCATGGGTTATATTGGCTCCGCTTGTTATTAAAACATCTACAAAGCCGTCATTTATAAGATCAAAAATTATTTTTCGAAGTCCCCCTGGTACCAGAGGGCCTGCAACGCTTAAAAAAACTGATGTGTCTTCATCTTTAATTGAATCTGCAAATAAATGTGTAGCTTTAGATACTCTGCCAGCGCCTAAAACTCCTGATTTACCCATCTCTTCTATTAAATCAAGAACGCTCATGTTTTCTTTGACTTCCATGTGTTGAATTTTCAAGTTTTCACATCCCTAATAAATCGAATTAAAACTAATTAAAATTAAAATTAACTATTTGAATTTATTTTCAATATAGTTTATGGGTGGCTTAATAAAATTAATTAAATTTAAAATATACAGTTAACTTAAAAAAAAAGTTTTGAATTATTTTATACCGGCTATTTTATCCAGAAGATCGGTTCTTGTTACGATACCAAGGGGAAGATTATCGTTATCCACTACAATAAGTCTGCCTATTTTGTTTTTATTCATAACTTCAATGGCGTCTGCAATCATAAGGTCTTTTTCAACAGTTATGATATTTTTTGACATGAGTTCTGTGATTTTGAGGTTTTCTTTTCCCTCTGCAATTGCCTTTGATATGTCGCTTAAAGTTAAAATCCCCATTACTTCTTCATCTTCAATTATAGGGGCACCTTCTATTTTGTGTTCAGACAGCACTGTTGCAGCGTCTTTTACATTCATGGAAGGCTTCAATGTTATGAGGTCGTGGCTTGCCACTTCTATAACTGATTTTTTAGGGATGCTCCTTATGTTTGTGGTATCCAGAAGAAGAAGGTTATCCACATCGTCTCTTCCCACTACCATACCGTTTACTATGAGTTTGTTTACTGGTGTTGGGCCTACTTTTATCCTGTCTCCAAGGTCAAGCTGTTTTATGTTTCCCACCACTTTTATGGCGGCTTCGCATTCTCCTGGATGAGGAATACTTGTAAATTCTATTTTGGCAACGCTTAAGTCTCCCACTCTTTTCCCTTTTTTGAATATGGGCACTAAAGCTTCTTTATCAATAGCGCTGATATTTAAAGTGTGATATGCTTCTATGGTCGGTTTGTAACCTCCACGGGGTCCGGGGACACCTTTAACAAGTCCTAAACTTCTAAGGGACTGCATCTGGTTCCGTATAGTCCCGGGGTTACGGCTCATAAGCTCGGCAATTTCTTCTCCTTTAATGGACTTGCCTTTTGATTTCCTGTAAAGGTTAATCAAACTTTGCAATATTTCTTTTTGAACAGATGTAAGCATCAAACCACTCTTTTTTAATTTGTTATTATTTATAATTATAATTATAAATTTATCATGTTTATGTATATATAAATCTTTTTATTTTTTTTGTAAAGTTAATACTCGTTTTTAAAAATGAGCCTTTTACTGAACTCTGGTTTGTAAAGTATTTTTACTAACACCCAGATGTTAAAGAGACTGTAAAAAAGGTATAGAAATTTGTGTGCTCTTTATACAATCATGCATTATTCTAATGTAAGATTTTAAGTATATAAAGATTTCTCTTTAATTTTTGGGAGTATATAAAAGATTTGAAATCTAAACCATATAATTTATATTATCTTTTTAAGGGAGTATAATATTATTAAGTCTAATATCTTACTAATTTTAGTTATTATAATCTGACTTTTTCTCTGTTTTGTTATAGAAATGTATATACCTCGCTTTTTACAATATGATAGTTTATAATAATCTCAATAAATTATAGAAATTCTTTGATGCCTTTTAGTAAACTTAGGGAAGATTATATGAGAATTAATCTCATGATGCAAAATAAAAAATATCAGATTGCAGTTATAGGATTGCTTATTGGATTTTCGCTTTTTTTAATATATTATTTTCATTATATGCTTGGAATTAGTGTAGTTTTCACCCATTTTTTTTATATCCCTATTATTCTGGCGGCTATCTGGTGGAAAAAGAGGGGTTTAATTGTTCCAATTTTATTATCGATTGCTTTAATTTTGAGTCATGTTTCATCAGGCGATGTCGCCCTCCCAGTAACTGAAGATTATTTTCGATCTGCAATGTTTATCTTTGTAGGTGTTATAGTCGTAATTTTAAGTGATGAAATTGAGAAATCAAAGGAAATTCTAATTGAAAGCGAGAAAAAATACCGTTCAGTGGTTGAATCTGCAATGGCGGCAATTATAACTTTAAACCGCGGCGGAACCATTGTTTCATGGAATAGCGGAGCTCATGATATCTTCGGATACTCTGCAGAAGAAGTTATAGGTAAATCTGCAATTATATTGATGCCTGAAGAATATAAAAAGAATTTTTTTGAAGGATTATTTAAATTTAAACCAGATATAAATTTTAAATCTTTTAAAAAAGAGGGAATGATTGCACTGCGGAAGAATGGGGATGACTTTCCATTTGATATATCTGTTGCCACATGGAGCTCACAGGGAGAAGATTATTTCACTGCAATTATTCAGGATGTCACTGATTATAAAAAGGCAGAGGAACAGTTAAAAGAATCTTTAAATGAAAAAGATATTCTTTTAAAAGAGATTCATCATAGAGTAAAAAATAATTTAATGGTTATTTCAAGCTTACTTAGTTTGCAGTCGAGATATATTAAAGATAAAGATACACTTAATATTTTCAGGGAAAGTCAAAGCAGAGCTAGATCAATGGCATTAATTCATGAAAAGCTTTATAATTCCAATGATCTTAAACAAATTAACTTTGGTGAATACATTAAGACATTAACTGCAGATTTATTTTATACTTATGTTACTGATCCAGATCTCATTAAATTAAATCTAGATGTTGATGATGTAATGCTTGATATTAATACAGTAGTTCCCCTTGGTTTAATAGTTAATGAACTTGTATCCAACTCTATGAAACATGCTTTTCCAGTATTATATCTCAAGCAATTGGCAGATAACATAGCTGCTGGTCAAAATGAAATGATGAATGAGATTAACGTTAATTTCAAGCCAGAAGGCGACCATTTTGTACTCACGGTTAAAGATAATGGAGTTGGATTTCCAGAAGAATTAGATTTCAAAAATACTGATTCACTGGGGTTGAGGTTAGTAAACAGTCTTACAGGTCAAATTCAGGGCAATATTCATCTTAGGTTAGATAATGGGACTGAATTTAAAATTACATTTAAAGAAAATGAATATTAAGAAAAAATTTAAAGAATTGAGGGATTATTTGGGAACTTATTATTCTAACTGGAGAGAATGTGTCATTTAATTATTGATATCAATTCTTCCTTTTTCTAAATGTTTTTATTGTATAATAATTTCTTCACTAAAAAATGTTGTATATTCCTTATCTATTTCCTTTCTAAAAAGTTAAACTATTTATTTTAAATAGGTCACATAGTAATCCAAGCATGATTCCTACTCCAAATAATCTATCAAAACTAAATTTTATGTTTGATTTTAATATTATTCCTTTAAATCCAATCATTATGTTTATAAACAATACTTATAAATTATTGATATATGGGGAGTTTAATTGGTTTTTTGTGGTAAATGCGGAACTGAAAATAGTGAAGAGTCTAAATTCTGTTCAAATTGTGGGAGAAAATTAATTCAGAATAGGACAACTGGAAAATTAGATAATGGTTATATTCCTCAAAATATGGAAAAATCATCTGCATGGAACAATTTAATCTTAGATTTCCCTGCAATTGGAAAAGGTTTATTAGTTAGCCTTTTAATTGGTATATTTATAGCTGGTTTTATTGGTATTTTCTTTGGAGGCATGCTAACAGGTTATTCTAATAAAATTAAAAAAAATGAAGTATATTGCCATTAATGGATGGATTGTAGGTTTTATTAGTATAATAGTATGGGCAATTATAGGACTTATTTTCCAGTTACCAAATATATTAGGAATTCATTTTGAAGCTGTAAGTACAGTAGGTTTAGATGTAACAGATATAATTTCTTTATTAATTGGTATGTTAATTGCCAGTATTTTATTTGGATTAATTGGGGCTATTGGAGCAGTACTTGGCTTAAAACTTTTAAATAGGACAAATAAAAATTATTACATTGAAAATGGGGATTAATATGGGCTATTGTTCTGAATGCGGGATTGAAAATACAGATAAGTCTAGATATTGCAGTAATTGTGGTAAAATTCTCATAAAAGAAGATAATTCAAAATTAAAAGTTAAAAGATTAAATTTAATTAGTATCTGTCTTGGATTTGCAGTATGGTTAATTATAATTATATTTTTTACTAATATTGATAGTATTATTGAGATTGATTCAAATTTAAAAGCTTTTGAAATGTTTTCAGCACTTATAATTGCTAGTGGATTTACTGGATTTTGGGTAAGAAATAACTGGAAAAGTGGTGCACTCAATGGAATAATATTATGCTTTATTTTATCCTTTGTTGAGCTTATAAATCCCGGAACTTACATTATCGCTTTACCTGTGTATCTGATTATAGGATTTATATTTGGAGCTTTAGGAGTAAAGTCATCTAGATACCTTAAGAATTTATAGGGTTTACCAGTTCAAATGTGGTTTTAAATCATTACTCTTTTTATTATAGTGATTGCAATTTTTATGTTTATTTCATAAAATATTAGATATATTACAATTTGTAGTTCAATTGTTTACTGTTTCGCTGGGATTACTTTAATTTTAGCTTTTTTTCTATGGTAATTACAATATGCTTACTTTTTAAAATAAGTTCGTTTAAGTCTTTATAAATTCATTACTTTATGTACATATAAGTCGTTATTGCAAAAACAAGGACTTTAATCTAATATTTTACTGAACTCTAGATTTTAAAGCACATCCTTACTCAAGCTTGGAAGATAAAGAGTCTGAAAAATAGCTTTGACTTTACTGTGTCTTTGCAATCTTGACTTATCTTGGTGCAGACTTTAAGTATATACAGATTTGAAGTTTTTTAATTGTTCAATTTTTAATCTACATAAAAAGTGGAAGTATGTGGCCTAAACCACATAAATTTTAGCTGCTGCACTGCAGTGTTTTAGTTTTCCTTCATATTTTACTAACAGGTTGTAAGTACCCTTCTCGTTAAGGGTAAATTCATCAGGATTTGCGTTAGCTGTGAAAAAATTAGTTATTGCTGTATCTGACCATACTAAGTCTCCATTAGTCCCATCAGCATTTGATTTATACACGTAGAAATTCAAATAACGACATATTTGAGGGATCCATTGAGCATTTACCTGATCAACAGTGTACCAGTACCAGTATAATCTGGCCTGTAATTCTATGGAATCTCCAGCGTTAACGGTTATATCTTGCAGTGGTCCACCGTTTTTCATTGCTATTTTTGTATCTTCTAGCTGTGGGTTACCAGCAAATATGGGCTGAGCTACATAAAATGCCATTAAAACCATCATAAATAACGGCAATATTCTTATTTTCATTTATTTAACCTCCATTTACATTATTAACACGTAAATTTAATAATTTAGATATTTTAAACTGTTTTAAATATTTTATGTAAATATAAATAATGTACATTGCAATTAAAACTATGGGAAACACTTTAGTCGCATTCTCGCCAAAAATCAGCTCTAAAACAGCGCCCAGTAAAATAAATCCGGTAATAAATAATAATATGTGCATTTTAGATGCGCATTCTGTGGTTTTACCGTTAATTTCTTTTTTATTCATTTTAATAACCATTTAACGCTTTTAGATATATGCTATGAAATAAATCACCTGTGGGTGTGGTGATCTTTTTACCTAATGTATAATGTAAAAGTTTAAGTATATAAATATTGCTATTAATCAGAAGATTTTTAGAAATTATGAAAATAAAGTTTTTATTTAAATGTAACAAAAATGAATTTTAAAGAAAATTTCATTATGGATATAAATTTGGTGGTTAAATGGAAAATTATGCTTTAAAGAAGGAATATACGGGAATATTAAATATTTCATCAAAACAGGGAGATAATATAACCCATGAAGATAAAGAGAAATTAAAAGACCAGATTAAGGGTCAAACTGTTGATATGTGTGGAACCCCATATGTTATTGTAGATTCGTGGATCGATGGTGAGGATATCTGGTATAAAGCAGTTGTAAGTGGATAAAAACAATTTAAAAATAGTGGGGTATGATAGAATTACCCTAAAAATATTGAATTAATTCAATTTTTAGATAATGAAACTTATGCATTATTTTAATTAGATTTTAGACAATATTTTTTAATTTTTAGGATATTATGATATTTAAAACCAGATTTAGAAAAACTAATAATTTATCTATTATTATAGAAATTCAGGAATATCTTTTAAGTTGTCAGAATTTTTATCGTCGTTGTCTGTGCGGATATATTTTTTTCCATTCACAGTAACTATACTTATATTTAATCCCTTTTTTAATCTATCCCCATGTTTTAAAACTGTTATGAAAGTTTTTCCTTTCTCAAATTCTGAAATCACTTTAGTCCGCAGCCAGTTTTCTCTTATTCCGAAGGAACTACCTGTGAATTCACCGACTTTAACCCATTCGATGTGTTTGCCGATACTATCATATTTAACTCCAGTAATACCGTAATCTGCCATATTATTCCTCGTTTAATTCAATAAAATATGTAAATGGAGTTTAAAAAAAGTAAAAGATAGATAAATTTAAATGAAAATTAAATTTTAAAAGCTCATGACCAGTAGTTTCGATGATAAGACGTGATATCTTAATAAAAACTTTTAATGTAATTATAATATAATTTAAAGCATTAATATGGATTAAGAGCATTAAAAATTAACTTAAAACTTAAATTAAGCTATTCTACTACATCTGCAAAAGCAAAGTTTCTTCTTACAGAGTTGATTTTAATTTTAACTTCATCGCCTTTTTTAGCTCCATTTACAAAAACTATGAAACCTTCTACTTTAGCGATTCCGTCTCCATCTCTTCCCATATCTTCTATTTTAACATCGTATTCTTCTCCTTCGTTTACAGGAGCAGAATTTCCTCTATTATCTCTTCCGTAATTATTTCCAAACAATTTTTCACGTCCTTATTATAAGCCTAAAAACAGGCTTCAACAATTTTTCTATTTTTGATACTATATAAAGTGATGTATTTTAAAAAAAATAAATGGAATAAATTAATTCACCTAAACAGTTTTGTTTTGGCTTTTTTGCATACTATTTGCATAATGGGCAGTTATTAATCTTTAAATATACCTGTAACACCTATAAACTGTATTTGGTAATGGCATTTGTTATTTAAATCATTTGCTCATGTTTATTGTCATGTACATGGTTTTAGCATGTTTACGGGTTAATTTAAGTTGAACCTGTTTTAAAAAATTCCATTTGATCAAAGGCTACATAAATATTTAAATGATCGCTCATGTTCACAAAAACTTCGGTTTTTGTGACCGTAAAAATCTGCGATTTTTACATGTCCATGATCCTGTGTATGAGTTATACTTCATGTTAAATTGTAATTTTAATTGATTACAGGGGATTCATTTTAAAAAATGTAATTTACTTAATCAGCAATCACATGAAAATGAAGCGATATTATTTACACAACCTTCTGGGCATGAATGATAATATTTGCACAATACTCCCGACATGAGTGAAATTATTCGCGCTATATCCATAGTGTTTTCAGGTCAAAGGGAGTCCAGTCCACGAAGTAGTCGGGGTTTGGTACCTTGAGCCAGATCTTTCTCTTTGAAACATCGGTCACTACCTGGTGGGTGGTCTGGTCGATGTCCACCTTGGTGGGCTTGGTACATCCCTTACCGAGGGTACCGTCTGCATCGAACAGTGGCAGGTCCATGAGTTCACATGTTTTGGCAACGTCGATACTACCTTTATTTTCGTTCAATCGGTTGGTCATGTTGGATAAACGTTCCAGCGAGTGGCTTAATGTGTCTCGCCTGTGAATTCCCCAGTCTGGGTTTAAGAATGAATTTACAGCCACCAGGGAATTGTTGTCTGAAATTCGAACCCTGTTACCACCCAAAGAGGAACATTCCATGGATGCTGCACTTGATTCATCTGCAAGGTTCAAAATTAAGGATGCACTGCAGTTGGTGCCGTTTAAACGCTTAATAAGCCCTTCTAATGATGCAGTATCTGAAATTATATCATTTAGTATTCCTGTAATCGGCGGGCGATCCTTACAAATTACCATCCCTCCCATGCTGGTACCATCGTGGACGTCCAGGTAAACACCGTGTTCATTAAGTGCAGTGAGTGCGCAGTATATTCCTGGCCATCCGACACTTGCATGGCGGTAGCGGCCGTCATCAGGATTTATTACAGTTAAAACTTGGGGGAACTTGTTGTACTGCATACTCCAATCCATATTTCGACCGATATACATGTGTCCGTCCTTGGAGAAGTTTTTCCAGGCGAAAATAGATGTGCACCCTGACAAAATATGTAAAGCAGCTTGATAAGCTCCAAATTCCATCAACTGATCGAGTATACCTATTTTAACCTGTGACCATCCCGTACCTTCTACCAAACCGTTATAAAACTCCCGGTTATGGTTTGAAAATGTTGAAACTGCTCTTTCAGTCCACACCTGTGTATCTTCATCTGTAAGAACACCTGATTTAAATGCAGGCTTTACCAGCACATCGTAGGCCTTCTGCATTGATTCAGCCATCATTGTTCCGTACTGGGTACCCATTTCCCTACTGGAACCTGAGAGAACTGGGACTAAAAACCCTTTGCATTCATATAATTTTCCTTTACCTTCCTCAGCTATCAAATTTAGCTTTTCTCCCGATTTAGTGGTTTTCATTATTATTCCTCACTATCTTCTGTAATTCAATTTAACTTCTTTTTTATTGGACATTTTTTCGTTTCTTTTCATTTTATTTTGTTTAAATATTCAAAATATCTTTTAAGGGGTATAACATTTTATATATGTGAATCAGGTCATTTTGAATAGTTTAACTAACTAAATTTGGATATATTATTCTTTATTTGAGTTATTATCTTTCTTATTTAAAATATTACTTATTACCTTTTTTAAAATATTTATAATTATGGAATTTATTAGTTAGTGTTCCTTAACAGGCCCACAATCAAAAAATTTGACATTATTTTTCTGTGGATCGTGCTATAAGTTAATGAAATATAGATGGGCAGGCTTAAGTTTGCACCAATTATGGGGGTGGTTTAATTCAGCCTATATTGAATTAATTACATTGAATTACTCTGATAAATCCCTTAAAATCTATGATTTTTGCAGGGTTAAAATTGGAAACTGGTGCTTGCAAAACATAGCTACCACAATTAATAAATAGAAAGGTCTATTTGTTTACTGGCTTGTAAAAACAGGGAGAAAGAGGTATAAACGGTGCAATAATCTCAAATGAGGTTATGGTTAAAAATACATTGTTGTTGATTCCATGGATGAATATATCCATAAAATTGAAGAGGCCGGTGGAAAAATGTTGATGGAAAAACAGACAGTTCCCAATGTAGGCACCATGGCGGCATTTGAAGATACGGAGGGCAACGTGTCAGTGATAATGGAACCTGTAGAATGGGATAAAATGTTTAACTTTTCAGCTTTTTTACTTTTTTTAAATAGATAACTATTAAAGCATTCTTCATTAATGAGTTAAATAATTAATAACTGTGTAACTTAATAATTGAATAACTGAATAAGTTCTGTAAGTTAAAATGGGGTATTTTATTTTTTGTTGTAATTTTTTAATTGTAAAATAAGTTGAAGATCAATTTTAATAGATAACAAGTTTGTGGAAGGGGATGAAAGGAGATGAAAAAGCAATGTTGATTACATCTCCTTAAGTGGAGCGATTAATTCCACTTAACTTATAATGTAAACGTTTTAGTATATAAATATTTCTTTATAACTTATAAGTTGTACTTTTAATGCGGTTATGGTGAAATTCAGTGGAGGGATGTATTTTCAAGTTTTTTGCCTTAAAATATAGAACTGTATTTATAATTAAATAATGGATAATTCATGTATTTTGGTGGCATAAATTTTGATTTAGATTTTTTAAATGAATTTATTGGTGATAACAAAAATTCAATGGGCATAGCTTCAGGATTTGGCAATTTTCTTTTCAGGTAGAGGGCAAATGTAGATTATGGCATTTAACCTTCTGACATATTTCTCATTACATTAAACGAAACTTAATAAATGTATAACTTATGAAGTGAATAACTGATTAACTTAATCAGTTTTTATCAATACGTGATTTATTTAATTAATTAGAAGATCTCAACTTATGATTAGACATAAATTTAAAAATCTGAATTATACCTATTGAAAATGTATTTGTAGGTCAAATTACATATTAAACATGTGCAAAATCTGATTAACTCTATTTTTTAAAACTGCTTGTTACAAAAACAATTTTTGTTTAATTATAGAAAATATTGTTTAAAAGAGGTTTCAATCTATGTTTACGGAGTTAGTGGCCTTTTTAGAAGGATTTATAATCACATATGGTTCATGGGGCATCTTTTTTGGAAGTGTCCTTGAAGAGATTATTGCTCCAATACCATCAACAGCTGTTATAATGGGTTCGAGCTTTTTTATAATGGAAAATATCCCCATTTCATTTCATGCATTCCAGATCCTTTTAATTAATATAGCTGTACCTGCAGCGGCAGGGGTTACTATTGGATCTTTACTTATTTATGGAATTGTTTATTATATTGGCAAACCCTTCATTGACCGTTGGGGTAAATACCTTGGACTTTCATGGAAGGAAATAGAAAAAACAGAAGAGAATTATTCTAAAAATAATTTAATGGCATTATCAATTTTTACAGCGAGAGCTCTTCCTATAGTACCAAGTGTTGTTATCAGCGCATTTTGCGGTTTTATAAAATATGATGTTAAGAGGTATATCATCATTACTTTCATAGGGACATTAGTAAAATCATTTATCTTAGGAGGAATTGCATGGCAGTTTGGAAGTTTATACAGGACTATAGAATCTGAAATTGGTATATCTGAAGAAATAGTGGTTGTTGGGCTGGTGATAGCTGTAATATGTTTTATTATTTATAAAAAATATAAAAAATAAAATAATTGGTTTAACATAACTTTAAAGTGTAAACATGAATGAATTCTTGTTAATCATATTATTCTCGTTACTGCCGGCCCTAGGAACTTTTGCCGGAGGTATTGCTGCAGAATTTTTAAAAATAGACAGAAAAAATTTAAGTTTAGCTTTGCACGTAGCGGCAGGGATTATACTTGCTGTAATTAGTATTGAATTAATGCCTGAAATTTTAAAATCAAACACCCCCTGGATAACTATTTTAGCATTTATTGTGGGCGGTATTTTTTTTATTACTATTGATCAGCTGATTAACTTTGTACAGGGAAGACTAGGTAGTGTAAATCACTCAACAACTGCTTGGGCAATCTTTTTTGGCGTTGCAATAGATTCATTTACTGATGGTCTTTTAATCGGTGCAGGGTCTTTAATAGATTTACAAATTGGTTTTTTAGTTGCATTAGGTGTGGTTTCTGCAGATATACCTGAAGGTTTTGCAACCATCGCATCCTTTAAAGAAAGGGGAATTAAAAAGAATTTAAGGATAGTTTTAAATCTTTTTGCGAGTTTACCTGTTTTGTTAGGTGCATCAGCAGGCTATTTCCTTGTTAAAGGGCAGCCTCCGATCGTAAAATATATAATACTGGCTTTTGCTGCCGGTGTTTTATTAACAGTAACTGCTGAAGAAATTATACCTGAATCTCACAGAAATGGGGAAGCAAGACTTGCGGCATTAGCTTTTATTGGAGGTTTTGCTTTTTTTGCATTTATTTCAAGCTATTTGAGAATTTAAAAAAATATTTTGCTCTTAATCAGCTTACTTTATTTTTAGAGTACATCTAGTGCATGCTGCCTAATGCTACTGCTAAAATGTATTAGATAAGTGGTAGCTACATAACTTATGAAGTGAGCAACTGGATAAGTTACTAATTCATTTAATCTTGCTGTATGTAAATATTCCTTTAAAAATTAATTTTTGTAAATAAAATTTACTGAGTAAAAATAAAAAATACAGCTATTTATTCTTTTAATGTCCAGTAGCACCTTTTAGGGTAATAAATAGTTTCATCTTTTTTAAGTTCTTTCATTATTTTGTCAACTTCTTTTTTGTCTACACCAGAAATCTGGCTGACTTTGGTGGCGTTTAATGGTTCTTCTGAGTCTTTAAAAGCCGTCGAAAATTCGTAGAATTTTCTGGGTATCAAAAATTCAAGAAATTTTTGAACACCGTCGAAAATTCGTAGAATTTTCTGGGTATCAAAAATT